>JANNNO010000212.1:0-6019 GCA_031398585.1 Myxococcales bacterium
CGAGGATGTTCCGTCGGAGCTACAGACCGCCATCGTGTTTCTCGCGGTTCCGGCGGTCACCTGGCTTGCCGTGATCTTGCTGCGCCAGTGGAAAGAGCGGCTGGTAACCACCATTGGAGAACAAGCGCGCGCTCGGACCGAGGCCGAGTTGGCGCGAGAGGAGGCGCGGCGGGCTTGGGAGCAGCTGCAGTCGATTCTGAAGAGCATCACCGAGGGAGTTACGGTCCAGACGGGCGATGGTCAGCTGCTCTTCGCCAACGAAGCCGCCGCTCGCTTCTTCGGATTCCCGTCGATCGAGGCCCTGCTGAGCACGCCTTTGCGCGAGATGATCCGCGGATTCGACATACGCGCCGAGGACGGCAGCCGGTTCGACCTCACGAAGCTGCCGGGGCGGCGGGCGCTCGCGGGTGAACAGCCCGAAGAGCTCCTCCTTCGTCTCCGCCTGCTGAGTACCGGTCAAGAACGCTGGGTGATGGTGGCCTCGTCGCCGGCCTTCGACGAACACGGCCGGGTGAAGTTCGCGGTGAATGTCTTTCGCGATCACGGCGAGCGAAAGCGGGCCGAGGACGCCTGGCGGTTGCTCGCCGAGGTGAGTGCGCTTCTCGGATCTTCGCTCGACACGACGACGACCCTGGCTTCGGTGGTCAAGGCGGCGGTGCCACGGATAGCCGACCGGTGCGCCATCGATCTCGTGACCGACGCCGGCGTGGAAAGGCTCGCGTCGGCGACCGTCACTGGGGAGCCGTCCCGTCGTCCGCGACCAGGTCGCGAGCTCCCGGTGGCCGACATCGCGACGCTCATGCAACCTCGCCTCACCCAGGAAGAGTCGGAAAGCGAGGACGCCGATGGCTCTCGGGCACCCCGATCGACCATGGTGGTTCCGCTCGTCGAGCAGGGCAGAGTGATGGGGGCCATCTCGTTCCTCGGCGAGCCACCGCGCCGTCCCTTCGACGCCCAGGATCTCAGTCTGGCAACCGAGATCGCTCAACGGGCGGCTCTGGCCATCGCAAACTCGCGCCTTTACACGGAAGCCCAGGAGGCGATCCGCGCGCGCGACAGCTTCCTCACCATCGCCTCGCACGAGCTCAAGACGCCGCTGACCACGATGATGTTGCTCGTGACTGGGATCCTGAAGCTGGCGCGCGATGGACGCCCCCAGTCCCAGAGCAAGCTGCTAGAGCGCCTATCCAAACTCGAGGACCAGGGGATCTATTTTTCGCAGCTGGTGAGCCAGATGTTGGACGTAGGACGGATCTCGTCACAACGAATCGCTCTGGATCGGACCTCGCTGGATCTCCATGCGCTGGCTGTGGAAGTGGCCGAGCGGTGGCGCGGGCAAGCGGAGCGCGGGGGCGGCTCGATCGAGGTATGCGGAAACGGCACCGCCTCCGGCCGGTGGGATCGCATGCGGCTCGAGATCGTCGTGACCAACCTGGTCGCCAACGCGGTCAAGTACGGCGGGCAGGGTCCCATCGAGATCGTGGTGGTCGACGCCGCCACCGAGGCTCAGCTCGCGGTGCGCGACCGCGGGCCTGGCGTCGATGCCACGGATCATGAACGGATCTTCGGTCAGTTCGAGCGGGCCGCTCCGCCCCACGCGGGCGGTCTCGGTCTCGGCCTCTGGATCGTGCGCCAGTTCGTCGAGGCGCATGGAGGTCGCGTCGGGATCGAAAGTCGTCCGGGCGAAGGAGCGACCTTCACCGTGACGCTGCCCAAGGAAGAGAAGACGTCGTGACTCAACCGCCAGGACCGATCATGTTGATCGACGATGATCCGAACATCCGTGACGTGCTGACGGAGTTCCTGCGCGAGCTCGATCACGAGGTGGCTCCGTTTGCTCTCGCTGAGAACGCTCTGGCGGCACTGCAAAGCGGGATGCGTCCCAGCCTGATCCTGCTCGATCTCATGATGCCAGGTATGGACGGACCAGCGTTTCTCCGCGCCGTCGCTTCCGCCGGGCTCGCCGACTTTCCCGTCGTGCTGATCACGGCGGCCGGGCGCAACGCTGCTGCGGGGCTCCCGGTCGCACAGGTACTGGCGAAGCCCTTCAGGCTCGACGACCTGCTGGCAGCAATAGAGGCCCATTCTCGCCCGGCATGAACGCACCGGTTGATCCGCGCCGGGAGGGAGCGATCGAGCGAGTCGACGCCGAGGTGTTAGAGTCGAGTCTGCGCATGTCGAGCCGCGCCCGCCGCCCGATCGTCAGGAGAACGCCACCGAAGGCTTCTTCTTCGCGAACGAGGGAATCCTTGGTAAGGACCCCGCCGCGGGCTCTGGTCGACTCGGCCTGGCGCGAGCTTCAACGCGAGACCGATGAGCTGCGACGCGAGATCGCGCGGCGGCTGCACGATTCGTCGATGCAGAAGATCGCCGCTGCCGCCATGCAGTTGTCGCTACTCGAGCGTCGGCACAGGGACCTCGGCGAATCCGTGGCAGAGGTGCAGGGCCTGCTTTCGGACTGCAGCCGGGAGCTGCGTGAGATCTGCCACACGCTTAGGCCGCCCATGCTCGATCTCGGCCTTGGCCCGGGGCTGCGTGCGCTGGAAAACCGGCTGGGACAGTCCCGTCTCGTGTTGCCCCCGGAAGACCTGCCGCGACTGGATCCCGCCGCTGAGCTCGGGGCCTACCGGGTGGTCGAGTCGGCCCTGCTCTCGCTTTATGACCAGGACGAGCGCGTGACCGTCGATGCGGTCCACAGCGGTCGTGGCATCGTCACGCTGACCCTGATCGGGCGTCAGCGATCTCGAAAGACGAAGAATCTCCCCGCGCCGGTTCTACGCGCGATCGCGCAGGCGGAGGCGAGAGGCAGGTTCCGTCTCGTTGGCGATCACCTGCGCCTCGATGTCGGTTTCGCCGCCACTTCTGCGTTGAGGTAAGTTCGATCTTTTCCTCCGATCGTCCGATGACTCTGGCTGCCGTCGGGAGCACGCAGTGGACGCGTTGGCCCTCGCGGTCGATCACCGTGAGCGAACCCCAATGAGCCTCAGGATCTTGATCGCCGACGATCACGAGATCGTCAGGCGTGGAGTACGTCAGCTGCTCGAAAGCCACGACGGCTGGACCGTCTGCGGCGAGGCGATCGATGGCCTGCAAGCGGTCGAACAGGCAGCCGCCCTGCGACCCGACGTCATCGTGATGGACATTGCCATGCCGCAACTGTCGGGGATCGAGGCCACTCGTCGCATCATCGGTAGCGACGGGCGTTGCCCTAGCGTTCTCATCTTGTCGATGAAGGACTCCGAGGCCCTGGTGCGCGAGGTTCTCGCAGCGGGCGCGCGCGGGGTCGTCCTCAAGAGCGATGCGGGCGAAGATCTCGTGGAGGCGGTGCAGACCGTGAGCGAAGGGCAGACGTTCCTCTCTTCCCGCGTAGCCGATTTCGTGGCCGAAGGCGCCTCGGGCAAAGAGGCAGGATCCGCGATCGTCGCGCAGGAGCTGACCACCCGCGAGCGACAGGTGCTGCATCTGCTGGCCGAAGGCCGGAGCAACAAGCAGATCGCTGTCCTGCTGAAAATCAGCGTCAAGACGGCGGAGACGCACCGATCGAATCTGATGAAGAAGCTTCGCGTGCAGTCGCTCTCTGAGCTGATTCGTTACGCCATTCGCAATCAGCTGGTCGAGCTATGAGCCGCCGGGCTGCCGCGCGCGCGGGGGAGCCCACTTGAGGCTGCTGGTCATCGACGATCACAACGACTGCCGGATCGTCGCCGCGCGCTTGCTGGCCTGCCTCGGACATGAGGTCATCGAGGTCGCCAGCGGTCCGGACGCGGAGGCGATCATGCGCTCCGAGGCTCACCGCATCGACATGCTGCTCGTGGATCTCTTTCTGCAGGAGGGCGATGGGGTGAAGCTGGCTGCCAAGCTCGAGCGGCAGCATCCGGGCGTCCGCATTCTCTTCATGTCGGGTGACGGCGTCACGGCGAGCCGCAACGCGGAGCTATCGGGGCCGCGCCGACACTTCCTCGAGAAGCCTTTCACGCTGCCCAGGCTCGAGGCAGCGGTCGCCTGTCTCGCGGCTCGCTCGTAACCCTCGGCCGAACGCCCTTTGACCGGTCGAGGATCGGCAGGGCGTGCGTTTGAGCGCCAACCGATGCGGGAACTCGCCATCTCCATGATCGCGGCCTATCTTTGAAAGAGGCGAGGGGAAGGAGGCACCGACATGCGCGTCGAGATCTGGGCCGATCTGGTCTGCCCTTGGTGTCTGATTGGCAAACGCCGCTTCGAGCAGGCGCTGGCGGTCCACGAAGACGATCACGGATCCCACGGCGAGGTCGAGGTCGTCTATCGGTCCTTCCAGCTCGATCCTCACATGCCCAAGGATCGCACGGAGAAGCAGGCCGAGCTGCTCGCCGCCAAGTACGGCTGGAATCTGCACGAGGTCCACGCCCGTCAATCCGAGATCGAGCGCATGGCCGCCGCCGAAGGACTGGATCTGCATCTCATCGGGGGCGAGACGGGTAACACGTTCGATGCCCATCGTCTCTGTCACCTGGGGCGAGAGCTCGGGCGCGGCGAGGCGATCGTCGAACGCTTCTTCAGCGCCCACTTCACCGAGCAACGCTCGCTCTTCGAACCCGGCAGCCTCACCGAGCTGGCGATCGACGCAGGCCTCGATCCGGCTCGGGTGCGGGAGGTGCTCGCTTCGGATGCCTACAGTGACGCCGTGATCGGCGATGGGCGACGGGCGCGGCAGTTGGGTGCTACCGGCGTGCCGTTCTTCGTGATCGACGATCGTGTCGTGATCTCCGGTGCACAGCGGCCCGAGCTGTTCGTGCGCGGGCTCGAGCAGGCGAGCCGGGCTGACGAAGAGCTGCACGCCGATCCCGCCGCCATCAGGTGATCCGGAAGCTACGACGTCACGGCGCCGGGCGCTTCAGGATGCCGACGAAGCGCGGGCGTTCCGGCACACTCGCCGAGCCGACGCGCGTGAGCCCGCCGTCGTCGCCGATGCGAAAGACCTGCACCGAGGCGTTGTCGTTGTTGGCGACGAGCATGTATTTGCCCGTCGGATCGATGTCGAAGTCCCAGGGACGCGCGATCTGTTGCCGCACGTGGCGCGGCGCCTGCGGTCGCAGGTTGGCGTCGAGTGAGAAGATGGCGATGGCGTCGTAGAACCGGATCGAGGCGTAAAGGATGTCTCGCTGCGGATGGAGCCGAATGTGCGCGCCGTCGCCCATGGGAGCGGCCGCCAACCGAACCCCCTCGGTGAGCCGCCCGGTCGTGCCGTCGTAGCGGTACGACACCACGCCGAGTCCGGCCTCGAGCAGCAGGAACGCCGCCTTTCCGCCAGGATGGAACACCATGTGGCGGGGGGACCCCGACTCCGCGACGAACGGCGGATCGTTCGGCGTGAGAGCGCCGGTGTTTTCGTCGAACGCAAACTGGAGCACGCGGTTGTCGCCTTTCGACGGCACGAAGACGAAGCGACCGCTGGCACCGTCGTCGATGATCATGTGCGCCTGAGCTCCCGCCTGGCGTGCCAAAGGGGCGCCGACGCGACCATCGGCAGCGATCGGCAGAGCCGCAGCGTGCCCGCTGCCATAGTTCGCCGTCAGCACCCAGCGACCGCTCTTGTGAACCGAAAGATGGGCAGGGCCATTGCCGCCGCTGCTGGCGCTGTTGAGCATCGTGAGCGCCCCCGTCTGGGGGTTCACCGAGAACGCCACCACGCGCCCCGCGGGCACCTCATTGACGGCATAGAGGTATTGGCCGCTCGGGTGAAAGGCGAGGTAGTCGGGCGCGGGCCCCGAGGGAGCGGATCCGCGTGCCATCAGCGCGCCCGAGGCGAGGTCGAGCTCGAAGATCCGGATCTCGCTGGCCGAGCTCGAGCCGACGTAGACGAAGGGATTGCCCACGGGCGCGGCAACCTCCGCTGTCGCCTCTGGGCTCACCTCAAACGAGGGCCCGACTTCACTGGCGACCTCCGCCGCAGCCTCGGGCGCCCCATCGGAAGGGACGCCCCCCGATCCAGAGATCCCGCCACCGGTACCACCTCCACCCGTCGCCGGCATGCCACCTTGGC
>JANNNO010000313.1:0-12136 GCA_031398585.1 Myxococcales bacterium
GGCAAGACCGCCCCTCCCGCGGACCGGTCACGCCTACGCACCGGCTTTACCACCGGAGCGTGTGCGGCGGCGGCTGCCAAGGCGGCAACGCGGGCATTGCTGCAAGGTCGGGTGCTCGGCGAGATCGAGACGACGTTGCCCAACCGCGCTCGGGTTACCTTCGCGCTCGCCCGCTGCGAGGTGACGCCGGAACTCGCCCGAGCCAGCGTGATCAAAGACGCGGGCGACGATCCCGACTGCACCCATGGTGCCGAGCTCGTCGCGGAGGTCACGCGCGCCCGCGCCCCCGGTGTCGAGATCCGCGGCGGCGCCGGCATCGCGACCGTGACCAAAGCAGGCCTTGGCCTCGAAGTCGGTAGCCCCGCGGTCAATCCGATCCCGCGCAAGAACATCACCGAGATGGTGCAAGAGGAGCTCGACGCCGTCGGCGCCCCGGGTGCGGTCGTCACCCTCAGCGTGCCCGGCGGCGAGGAGATGGCCAAACAGACGCTCAACGCACGCCTCGGCCTGATAGGCGGGATCTCCATCCTGGGGACCTCCGGCATCGTGAGGCCCTATTCGACCGCGGCTTTCAAGGCCAGCATCGTCCAGGCGATCGACGTCGCGCGGGAGCGGGGCCACGAGGTCCTGGTCGTCACCACGGGGGGAAAGTCCGAGGCCTACGCGATGAAATTGCATCCGCAGCTGCCCGAGGAGGCCTTCATCCAGATGGGTGATTTCGTCGGCACCACGGTCCGGCACTGCGCCCGTCGCGGCCTGCCCCGCGCGATCATCGTCGGCATGATCGGCAAACTCTCGAAGATGGCCGACGGCAAGATGCAGACCCACGCCGCGGGCTCCGAAGTGAACCTCGACCTGCTGGGCGATCTGGCCGCCGAGCTCGGTGCGACTGCCGCTCTCGTCGCCGAGATCCGGACCGCCAACACCGCGCGCCACGTGCTCGAGCTCTGCGCGAAGAATGGCCTCACCGAGATCACCGCCGCCATCTGTCGGCGCGTGGTGGAAAAGACCTCCGCGCACGCCGGTGGCCAGCTGGCGATCGAGGCGCTGCTGGTCGACTTCGACGGAAAGCTTCTGGGACGCCACCCTCTGATCTCCGCCGGGCCTCAAGAGAAGGACCAAATACCATGAACGACATGAGGCAGATGACGGCTCTTGGCCGCAGCATCGAGGACAGCAGCTTCGCCATCATCGACGAGGAGGCGGGGACGCACGACTTCTCGCCCGCGCAGTGGCAGGTGGTTCGTCGGGTGATTCACGCCACCGCCGACTTCGAATACAAGTCACTGATGACGCTCACCCCGGACGCCATCGCCGCTGGCGTCACCGCCCTGCGCAGTGGCTGCCCCCTCCTGGTCGACGTGAGAATGATCGCCGCCGGTCTCAACCAGGATCGTCTGAGCGCTTACGGCTGCCAGATCCACTCGTACATTTCGGACGCCGACGTCATCGAGCGGGCCAAGCAGCGCAACAGCACGCGCGCCATTGAATCGATGCGCAAGGCGCACACCGAGGGCACGCTCGACGGCGCCGTGATCGCAATCGGCAATGCGCCGACCGCATTGATCGAGATCGCACGCCTGGTTCGCGAAGAGGGCGCCCGGCCTGCCCTGGTCATCGGGGTGCCGGTCGGATTCGTCTCGGCAGCGGAGTCCAAGGAAGCGATCCTCGAGACACCCGTGCCCTCCATCGTCAGCCGCGGGCGAAAAGGCGGCAGTCCGATCGCAGTCGCGATCATCCATGCCCTCTTGCTGCTCTCGACCGAGGCCGAGTCATGAGCCGCCGCGCGGTCACCGTCATTGGCATCGGCGACGACGGCTGCAAGGGTCTCTCGGCGCGGGCCATGGACGCCATCGCTCGCGCCGCGTGGCTGGCCGGCGGCGAGCGGCATCTGGCTTTTTTCCCCGAATTTCGCGGCGAGCGCATCGTCATCAAGGACGGTCTTGTGGCGGTGATGGAGCGGATCGCCAACGCCGCCCTGGAAAACGACGTCGTGGTGCTCGCTTCGGGCGATCCACTTTTTCACGGCATCGGCAGCCTCGTCGTCAAGAAGCTTGGCGCCGAACACGTCGAGGTGATTCCTCACCCCTCCAGCGTCCAGCTTGCCTTTGCACGCACGGGCCTCCGCTGGGACGACGCCACCTTGCTCTCGTTGCACGGCCGCCCGCGCACCGGGCTCGTCACGCGGCTGCGGCGGCTGGCCAAGGTTGCGATCCTCACCGATGAGATCAACACCCCCGCGGCGCTCGGCCAGCACCTCATCGATTTCGGCGAGACCGGCTGGCGTGCGTGGATCTGCGAGAACCTGGGCGGGCCCGACGAGCGCGTTCGCAGCTTCGCCTTGACTGAACTGCCCGCCTGCGGCGAGGTCGCGCCACTCAACGTTCTGCTGCTCGTGCGCGAAGACATTCACTGGCAGCCCCCGCCCCTGCTGCCCTATCTGCCCGAAGACATCTTCGCCAAGCGCATGCCGAAAAAGGGTCTCATCACGAAACGCGAAGTGCGCCTGTTGTCGCTCGCGGCGCTGCAGCTGCGGTCGGCGAGCGTGGTCTGGGACGTCGGCGCCGCTTCGGGCTCGGTCGGCATCGAGGCCGCCATGCTCTGCCCCGAAGGTCGCGTCTTCGCCATCGAGGTCGACCCAGAGAGCGTCGTCATCTGCCGCGAGAACGTCCGCGCCCTTGGCGTCGACAACGTCGAGATCATTGCCGGCCGTGCCCCCGAAGCGCTGACCGCCCTGCCCGATCCCGACGCCGTCTTCATTGGCGGCAGCAAGGGAAGTATGGAGGAAATCATCGACGTGGCCTGGGATCGGCTCCGACCCGGCGGTCGCCTCGTCGTCAATGCCATCACGCTCGAGAACGTCAATGAAGCCTACCAGGCGCTGCGCAAGCGTGATCTCACGCCCGAGGTGAGCCTGGTTCAGATCTCGCGCGCAGAACCGCTGGCCTCGTATCTGCGTTGGGGGGCGCTCAACCCGATCCAGATCTTCGCGGTCGGCAAACCCGCTGACCAGGCCGATCGAGGACCGGCATGAGCGCGGTTCTCTACGGCGTCGGCGTCGGTCCCGGCGCACCCGATCTGCTCACCCTGCGCGCGCAACGAGTCCTGCGTGAGGTGCCGGTGCTGGCTCTGCCGCGGTCGAACGATCATACGCCGTCGATGGCCTGGAAGATCGCTCGCCCGGTGGTCGGTGACGTTCCGGGACAAGAGCGGCTCTTCCTCACCTTGCCGATGAGCAAGGATCCGGCGCGGCTGCGGCCGGCCTGGGATGCCGCATGTGACGCAATCGGTGCCCGGCTCGACGCGGGCAAGTCGGTGGCGTTCGTCACCGAGGGCGATCCCTCACTCTTTAGCACCTTCATCTACCTCGGCAAAGAGGCGCATCGGCGCTGGCCTCATGTGCGTGTCGAGATCGTCCCGGGCGTGAGCTCGCTCGCCGCCGTGCCCGCCGCCGCGGGGGTGCCGCTGGCGGACGGCCAAGAGCGGATCGCAATCGTCCCCGCCAACTATGGTCTCTCTGATCTTTGCGATGTGCTGCGATCGTTCGACACCGTCGTCCTGATGAAGATCGGGCACGAGATGCCCAACGTCATGGCTGCCCTCGAGGCGACGGGCCTGGTCGACAAGGCGGTCTTCGTCTCCCGAGCGTCGATGGAGGACCAGCAGATCGAACGCGACTTACGCGCGGTCGGGAATCGACACGGCGACTGCTTCGCCATGGTCGTCGTCGCCAAGAAGGAGGCCAGCGGCGTTCTGCTCGGCGACGTGGCCGAGATCGCTCGCGGCGCGGTCAACCCGGTCCCGCGGCCATTCGCAGGAGAGCCATGAGCGACGTCGTTTCGAGCCAGGCCATCGCGGCCGGTAAGCGTCGACCGTACGCGATCTACGCCATCACCAAACACGGCCTGGCGACAGCCAAGCGTCTGGCCGCGGCCCTGCCGGGCGCCGATCTCTACGTCTCCGAAAAGCTCGCAGCCACCGCGCCCGCCGACGCGCTGGCGTTTGCGCTGCCGATGACGCCGCTTTTGACCAAGACGTTTGGGCGCTACGACTGCCACGTCTTCGTGATCAGCGTGGGCGCGGTGGTGCGCATGGTGGCGCCGCTGCTGGTGAACAAGAAGGTCGACCCGGCGGTGATCTGCATCGACGATGCGGCTCGGTTCACCATCTGCGTGCTTTCGGGGCACGTCGGCCGGGGCAACAGCTTCACCGAACGGATCGCCACGTTGCTCGGCAACCAGCCGGTGATCACCACCGCGTCCGACGTCATCGGCACACTGACGGTCGACATCCTCGGCCGCGATCTCGGTTGGACACTCGACGATCCCGACCGCAACGTCACGCGCGGCTGCGCGGCCGTCGTCAACGCCGCCCCCGTGCTCTTCGTGCAGGAGACGGGCGACCCCGCCTTCTGGCCGCTCGATAAGCCCCTGCCCCCCGGTGTCAGCTACACCACGTCACTCGCCGGTGTCGACCCGGCGGCCTACGAGATCTTGCTCATCGCCAGCGATCGCGATCTCGCCGCCAGCCACCCCGACCACCACGCCAACGCGGTCGTGTATCGCCCCCCATCGCTCGTGCTCGGGCTCGGCTGCGATCGCGACACGCCGACTGCGCTCGTCGAGCGTGGGGTGACGAGCCTGCTGGCACGGCATGGGTTGTCGGCGAAATCGGTGCGCGCCATCGCGAGCATCGACAAGAAGGCCGATGAGACCGCCCTCTTGGCCCTCGCGGCCGCACACGGCTGGCCCTTCCTCACATACCCCGCCGCCGCCCTCGACGCCGTGCCCGGCATCGCGACCCCGTCCGAGACCGTCGCCCGGCACGTAGGCACGCGGGGGGTCGCCGAACCCGCTGCGCTCCTCGCCGCCGGCGCCACACAGCTGGTGGTGCCCAAGCAGATCTACACCGAGCCCGGGGCCGGCCGCTCGATGACCTTCGCAGTGGCCCGGGTGCCGTCTGCCCCGCGCCCCGAAGCCAGCGCGCAGATCGCAGCCGTCACGGCAGCCGCATCGATCAGCGGGGCGTCCGACCAGGAGATCTCACGATGAGCGCAACCGTACCCGTCGACGAGAGCACGACTTCCGCAGCGCCCATGGGCACTCTCTCCATCGTCGGCATCGGCCCGGGCGCCGCCGAACATCTCACCCCCGCCGCGCTCGCCGCCATCGAGGCCGCTCAGGTCGTCGTCGGCTACGGCACGTACATCAAGCTCGTGCGGCCGCTGCTGGGGGGCAAGGAGGTCATCAAGACCGGCATGACCGAGGAGATCGGCCGCGCCCGCGCCGCCGTCGAAAGCGCGCGCGCCGGCGCCCGGGTCGCGATCATCTCGTCGGGTGACGCTGGCGTCTACGGCATGGCCGGCCTGGTCTTTCAGGTGCTGCAGGAGATCGGCTGGCGCAAGGGCGATTCGCCCACGCTCGCCATCATCCCCGGGATGACCGCTCTCAACTCGACGGCGTCGCTGGTGGGCGCACCCCTGGGGCACGACTTCTGCGCCATCTCGCTCTCGGATCTTCTTACCCCCTGGCCGATCATCACCCGCCGCATCGAGGCCGCCGCCAGCGCCGACTTCGTCATCGGCCTTTACAACCCAGCCAGCGGCCGCCGCACCCGTCAGATCGTCGAGGCGCAGGCGATCATCCGCAAACACCGCGCCGGGACGACGCCCGTGGCGCTGGTCAAAAGTGCCTACCGCAAGCTGCAACAGGTAGAGCTCACCGATCTCGACACCTTCCTCGACTTCGAGATCGGCATGTTGACCACGGTTCTGGTCGGCTCGAGCCAGACCTTCGTCTACGAGGGCTACATGGTCACGCCGCGCGGTTACGCCAACAAATACACCTGGGACGGAGAGGCCCGGCCAGGACAGACGCCTGGTCGCAGCCTGAATCTATCTGACGACGGGCAGGTAACCCCATGAGCCACCGCATGACCCGCCTCGGCGGCGCGCTCCTGCTCGAGACAGCGGGAGAGTTCTTCCTCATAGGCAACCTCAAACGCCCGACTGCCTTTCCCGCCGCTGGCTTCACTCCGCCCCCGCAGCCGATCGATGCTCTTGCAAGGCCCTTCATCCGGCTCGAACGCGCCAGCGCCACGCCCATCGCCGGGCCTTTCGTCGATCTCGGCGATCGCACAACCGGCGCCGCGCTCGCGACCGTGCTCGCCGAACGACTCGTGGTCGCACGCAACGGATCCGTCAGCGATCGCCTGTGGCGCCTGTTGTTCGACGGCGATCCCGACGCCGATCCCCCGCCCGCCGACGCCGTCATCGACGCGCGCTACCTGGTCGAGATCCCCACCCACCTGTGGAACATCGTGCGCGACACGGTCCTCAAGTGCACATGACGCCTAGCCCTTGCCACGCCATCGCTAGCCTCCCTGCCCGCTGCCCCCGCAAACACCGGAGCTCTTCATGAAGGTCTACATCATCGGCGCCGGTCCCGGCGATCCCGGCCTCGTCACCCTGCGCGCCGCCGATCTCATCGCCCGCTGCCCGGTGGTCCTCTACACGGGATCGCTCGTCCCGCGCGAAGTCATCGCTTGGGCGCGCCCCGATGCCCAGGTCGCCGACTCCTCCGGCATGACGCTCGACGAGATCATGGCGATCTTCATCGCCGCACGCGACGCCGACCACGACGTCGCCCGCGTGCACACCGGCGATCCCTCTATCTTCGGTTCGACCGGCGAGCAGATGCGGCGACTCGGCGAGCTCGGCATCGCCTACGAGATCGTGCCCGGCGTCTCGTCGTTCTGTGCCGCCGCGGCCGCGCTTGGCAAGGAGCTGACGCTGCCCGAGCTTTCCCAAACCGTCATCCTCACCCGCGCCGAAGGCCGCACCCCGATGCCCGACGGCGAAAAACTCTCCGACCTTGGCCGCCACGGCGCCACCTTGGCCCTCTTTCTCAGCATCACGCTGCTCGACGAGGTCATCGCCGCGCTCACCCCCAGCTACGGCGCCGATTGCCCGGTCGCGATCGTTCACAAAGCGAGCTGCCCAGATCAGAAGATCGTCACCGGCACACTCGCCGACATCAAAGGCAAAGCCAAGGCCGCCGGTCTCAAGACGCAGTCGATCATCTTCGTCGGCCGCACCCTTGAGGCGACCGACTTCGCCGAATCTCGCCTCTACGCCGCCGACTTCAGCCATCGCTTTCGCAAGGCCACCCCAGAGGCGCGCGCAAAAGCGCAACGCCCGCCGGGAGACCCCGCGTGAGCGAAGCCCGCTCACCAGACAACGGCCTGCTGGTCGTCTACACCGGCCAGGGCAAGGGCAAGACCACCGCGGCTCTCGGCGCCGTCTTTCGCGCCCTCGGCCGAGGTCTCGCCGTGGCCGTCGTTCAGTTCATCAAGGGCAAATGGAAGACCGGCGAACGCACCTTCGCCGAATCGCTGCCGCAGCTGACCTTCCTGGTGATGGGCCGCGGGTTCACCTGGGAGAGCGACGATCTCTCCCGGGATCGCCAGGCCGCCGTCGCCGCCTGGCAAGAAGCGGCCCGCCTCATCGCCGCCGGCCAACACCAGCTGATCGTGCTCGACGAGCTCACCTACGTCGTCAACTACGGCTTCGTGCCGCTCGCCGAGATCACCGCCGCACTCACGGCTCGCCCCGCGCACGTGCACGTCGTCATCACCGGTCGCAACGCGCCCGCGGCTCTGCTCGACCTGGCCGACACGGTGACCGACATGGTCAAGGTGAAGCACCCCTTCGACGACGGTCGCAAGGCGGCCATCGGGCTCGACTATTGACGATCCCCCGGCTCGTCATCGGCGGCGTCTCGAGCGGCGTCGGCAAGACCACCGTGACCGTCGGCCTCTGCCGCGCCCTACGCGCCCGCGGGCTACGGGTGGCGTTGTTCAAGTGCGGGCCCGACTACCTCGATCCCACCTACCACGCACGAGCGGCCGGGCTTGCCAGCCACAACCTCGACGGTTGGTTGATGGGCAGGGATGCCGTGACGAGCACCTTCGTGCGGGCGGCCGACGGCGCCGACATTGCCCTCATCGAAGGCGTGATGGGCCTCTTCGACGGCGCTTCGCCGACCGGTCCCGAGGGCTCGACCGCCGAGATCGCGCGCTGGTTGGATGCACCCGTGCTCCTGGTCGCCGACGCCGGCGGCATGGCACGTAGTTTCGCCGCGCTGGCGAGCGGCTTTGCCAGCTTCGATCCCGACCTGCGCCTGGGTGGCCTCTGGGCGAACCGGGTCGGCAGCCGCAGCCACCTCGATCTGCTGCGAAAAGCCCTCGGTCCTGACCTACCACCGCTGTTCGGAGGCCTACCGAAACGACCCGACGCCGCCTTTCCCGAGCGTCACCTTGGCCTGCGCACCGCTGACACCCAGGCCGTACCCGAAGCGTTGTTCGACGCTTGGGGAGCGACGGTGACGGAGTGGTGCGCACTCGACAATCTGATCGCATTGGCGCGCACGGCGCCGTCCCTGCCCCACATCACGCCCGCCCCGCGCCCTGCTCAGGCCCGCGTCCGGATCGGCATCGCTCACGATGAGGCGTTCCACTTCTATTACGAAGACAACCTTCGCCGCCTGGAGGCCCTCGGCGCCACGCTGATCACCTTCTCCCCCTTGCATGACACCGCCCTACCGGATGTGGACGGCGTCTACCTCGGCGGAGGATATCCGGAGATGCATGCCGCCGCGCTGGCCGGTAACGAAATGATGCGCACGGCTCTCACCGCCTTTGCCGCCAGCGACCGCCCGATCTACGGTGAGTGCGGCGGCCTCATGTACCTCGCGGAATCCATCGAGACGCGTGACGGCCTCCGTCACCCGATGCTTGGCCTTTTGCCCGGGCGTGCGGTGATGAGCGAGCGACTCGAAGCCCTCGGGTACGTCGAGGTCGAGCTCCAGGCCAAAAGCCCGTTCGGCCCCCCTGGGTTGCGTTTTCGAGGCCACCAGTTTCGATATTCTCGCCTTCTGCCCTCGGTCACGCGGCCACCTGCCGATACTCTCTATACAGTTCGCAAGCGCCGCGGTGGCGAGGCCTTCGCCGAGGGCTACCGGCGCGGGTCCGTGCTTGGCAGCTACGTACACGTCCACTGGGCATCGAATCCCCTCGTCGCCGAAGCGTTCGTGGAGGCCTGTCAGGCAGGAGGAAGACATACGTGAAGCTCGCCCCCGCGATCATGGTGCAAGGGACCGCCTCGTCGGTCGGCAAGAGTCTCGTCGCCACCGCCCTGTGTCGCCTGTTCCGTCAGGACGGTCTGCGCGTGGTGCCGTTCAAGGCGCAGAACATGGCGCTCAACGCCTTTGTCACGCCATCGGGCGGTGAGATCGGTCGCGCCCAGGCGGCGCAAGCCGAAGCGGCGTGTGTCGAGCCGACCGCCGACATGAATCCCATCCTGCTCAAGCCGGAAGGCGATCGCACGAGCCAGGTCGTGGTGCTCGGCAAGCCCTACGGTCGGATGGGTGCGGTCGAATACCATCGCCACAAACCACAGCTGCGATCGGTCGTGGCCGAAGCCCTGCTGCGGCTGCGGCAGTCGAGCGATCTCGTCGTCATCGAAGGGGCGGGCAGCCCGGCCGAGATCAATCTCAAAGAGCACGACATCGTCAACATGTCGGTCGCCAGGGAGGCCGACGCCAAGGTGCTGCTGGTCGGCGACATCGATCGCGGGGGGGTCTTTGCCGCCTTCGTGGGGACGATGGAGCTGCTCGATCCCGACGAGCGCGCCCGCATCGCCGCTTTCGTGATCAACAAATTCCGCGGGGATCCCGATCTGCTTGCCCCCGGCCTCACTTTTCTCACGCAGAGAACCGGTGTACCGACCCTCGGCGTTCTGCCCTATCTGCCCCGCCTCACGCTCGCGGACGAGGATTCCATCGGCCTTGACGATCGCCGCCGACGCGCGCGCGCCGCCAAAGACGAGATCGAGATCGCCGTGATACGCCTGCCCCGGATCTCGAACTTCGACGACTTTCAGCCGCTCGAACATCAGGCCGGCGTCGTGGTCCGTTACGTCGACCAACCGACCGAGCTAGGCGGTGCGGATCTGGTCGTGCTGCCCGGATCCAAGAGCACGTCGGCGGATCTCGGATGGCTTCGACAGACCGGCATTGCCGACGCGATCCTGGCGCGCGCCGCCCGCCATGAACCGATCCTCGGGATCTGCGGCGGCTGTCAGATGCTGGGCGACGAGATCCTCGACCCGCACGACGTGGAGGCCACTTCGCCTTGCACGCCGGGCCTGGCGCTGCTGCCCTTCTTCACCTTGTTCGCCACCTCGAAGTCGACGGCGCAGGTCACCGCACGAGTGGCAGCGCCGACCTTTCTTGGTGAGGGCACGGCCGCAGGCGCCGACATCAAAGCCTACGAGATTCACATGGGTCACCTGCACCCGCGCACCGCCGAGAGCTCAGCGCGCCTGGGCGGGCAGCTGCCCAACCCCGGGCCCTACGTGCCCGCCTTCACCATCGTCGGGCGCAACGGCGAGACCACGTCGATGGGCGACGGGGCCGTCAGCGCCGATGGCAACATCGTCGGCACACTCCTGCACGGTCTCTTCGAAAATCCCGCCGTGACCACCAGCCTGCTCGATCACCTGCGCCGCAGGCGTGGTCTGCCCACGCACGGGCAGAGTGTGGTCTGGTCGCGCGAGGCCGCTTACGAAAGGCTGGCGCTCAGCGCCCGGCAGAACCTCGACGGCCGGTTGCTGCGCCAGATCGCTGGGATCTGATGTCCGGCGATTCGACCGGCCCGCTCTCGCTCACGCCGCCCGCGGATCGCCAAGACTCACGGGCACGACCTGGCTCGGATTCGCTGCTCGAGCCGGAAGCCCCGGCCACGCTGCCCGAGGCGACCCGTCGCGCGATCTACGACGTGATGGCGTTGCGGCGGGACATCCGCCACTTCGATAGCAAACGCGACGTCGACGAGGCGGTGCTCAGCCGGATTCTCGAGGCTGCCCACCTGGCCCCCAGCGTCGGTTTTTCGCAGCCCTGGCATTTCATCGTCATCCGCGACCGTGCCATCCGGCGACGCGTGCGCGACAGCTTCCTCGCCTGTCGCGCCGCCGAGGCCGCTCGTTTTCCTGCCGACCGTCGCGCCGACTACCTGGCCCACAAGCTGGAAGGCATCGACGAGGCGCCGATCAATTTGTGCGTCGCCGTCGACTTGCGCGATCGCGACGAGGCCATCCTCGGTACGACCGTGCAGCCCGAAGCGGTCCGCGCCAGCGCCTGCTGCGCGGTTCAGAATCTCTGGCTGGCGGCACGCGCCGAAGGGATCGGCGTCGGCTGGGTCAGCATCGTGGAACCCTCTGTGCTGCGCAGCGAGCTCGCCCTGCCCGCCGGCATCGAGCCGATTGCCTACCTCTGCATCGGTCACCCGCTCGCGTTCCGCCGACGGCCGATGCTGGACGAGACCGGGTGGGCCGCGCGCCGCCCCCTGGCCGAAACGCGGCACCTGGATCGCTTTCGCGAGGAGCCTGCCGCGCAAAGGTCGACTCAAAAAGTCGTTGTTACTAACAATGATATATCCGACATGCCCCGCGAGCCGGCACTCCCCCCCTTCGACGAGGCGGCCGCGGCTACTGCACGCGCACACCAGGGAACCCTGGTCAAACCGCATGGCAGCCTGGGCCGCCTCGAGGAGCTCGCCGTCTGGTACGCCGGTGCCCGCGGCACCTTCCCCGTCCCTCTGCCGGTACCGGCGCTGGCCGTGTTCGCGGCTGACCATGGGGTAACGACGATGGGCGTGAGCGCGTATGGGTCGCAGGCCACCGCCGCCATGGTCGGCGCGATGATGGCCGGTGGGGCGGCGGTCAACGTTCTCGCCGCCCAACACGACGTGCAGCTCACCCTCGTCGATGTGGGCGTAGCGGGGGATCTCAGCGCGTTGCCACGGGAACCTCTCTTGCCGCTTCACCGGCGACCGGTTCGTGCGGGCACGCGCAATTTGCAGATCGAGGACGCCATGACGTCCGACGAGGTGACCGCCGCGCGCCGGGTTGGCGCCGAGACCGCGCAGAACCTCGTGCAAAGCGGCGCCACGCTGCTCGGTATTGGCGAGGTCGGCATCGGAAACACGACTTCGGCCGCCGCCATCATCGCTGCGCTTACGGGCACCGATCCCGCCGAGGTCGCAGGCCGCGGCACCGGCGTCGATGACGAGACCTTGC
>JANNNO010000499.1:0-16870 GCA_031398585.1 Myxococcales bacterium
CCGCATCAGCGTCTCGACCATCGAGCGCCGGATCGCAAACGGAGCGCCGAGGGCAACCAGCGCCGCCACCACGGTGAGCCACCGGTGCGCCGGCGCCAGCCAAAGGATGCCCGCCAGGGTCGCCGCAAAGAGCAGCCCCGACCGCGCGATGCGCGCGAGCAGCGGGGGCGCCTCGCGCAGCATGTGCAAGGCGTGGCCACGAGCCGTCATGTCCGAGGTCGGCCGGCTGCGCAGGTAACGATCCTCGAGGCGCGGCAGCTTTTGCAGCAACGCCGCTCGCACCCGCAGCTCGACCGCGCGCGAGATGCGCGAAACGCCGCCGGCCAGCGCCAGCTCGAGGCCGAGCGCCGCCGCGGCGAACGCAACGACGAGGAGGACAGCGGCGGCTCGCTGCTCGGGCAGGGAGAGCCGACGCAGGATTGCGCTGGGAAGCTCGTGAAGGATGACCACGTCGAGCGCGGCGACGGCCGCCGTGGCGACAATGGCGGTGCCGATCAGCGCCAGTGTGCCGCGGGCCTCGATGCGGATGAGCGAGGTGAGCAGGCGCGAGGGAGACGGGGAGGGCAGGGAGAGCTCAGCCTTGATCGCCTCGGGCAGATCGATGTTGAGTCGCGGCGGTGGAGGCGCGGGAGGCGGCGGTGGAGTCTTCCTTCGAACCCCTGGGGTCGCTGTCGGGCTCGCGGCCGTGACCGGCAGAGACGACGCCTTGCCGAAGTGAACGATGACGGGGCCGTTCACGACGATCTTGTCGGGCGTCTTGCCCGGTTGAGCCCACCAGAAGCCTTTGGGAATGGCGGCATACGACTCTTGACCCACGCGATCGAGGAGATCCTGCAACAAGGCGGCGCATCCCGGCCCGCGGACCAGGGCTCCGTTGCGCACCAGAGTCGTCACCATGCGAATGCCGGCGTCGAGAGCCGCCCAGCGCTGCCAGTCTGGATCGCCACCAGCTTCGCTTGTGATGGAGCCGAGGAAGTCATCACAGCGCCCAGCGGGGATGCCGAGATCGATGAGCTTGCGCCGCACCGGATCCGAGGCGTCACTCGACCCCGCCCAGCGACGGAAGCGCGCGACGGTCAACGGGATCGGAAAATGCGGCATGTCTTCCAGAAAGCTGCGCTTGCGCACCCAGTGCCGCCCGCTGCCGGGATCGAGGATCTGCAGATACGGCCCCACCGTTCGCCACGCGACGACGAAGTGAAGACCACCGGCGACCGCGCGTTTGATCACGATGGCGGGCAGGCAGCGGGCCTCGGGAAGCAAGAAGCTGTCATGCGGGACGACCATCTCGGCGGTGACGAGACCGAGCTCTGCCCCGAGGCGCGCCAGGCTGTCGATCGATGTCCCGTCGACGTCGGTCTCGCAACGGTCGCGCAGCCATTCGTAGTGAACGTCGCGCCCGAGGCCCTGGCAGACGGCCTTCAACGCCGCGGGACCACAGTCCATGAGCGACGTCTGCAGGACCTCGGGGACGAAGAAGCTTCGACCGTCGCTCACGAAGCCGACTCTCCCGGGCCGAGCCGCGCGGCCGTGCGCACCAGCAGCGTCCAGGGAGAGACCCGCTCGATCTCGACCTCGACCGATCCGGGCATGCCATGCTGCAGGCGAATGCGCGGGCGCCCGACCTCGGCATCGAGCTTCAGTTCTACCCGCACGGTGCCCTGTCCCGCGGGCTCGCTACCGACGTGAGAGACGGTGGCGCCGACCGTCCCGAAGTCAGTCCAGGCAAAGCCGTCGAGTCGGATCCGCGCACGCTGTCCCTCAACGATCCGGCCGACGACCTCGGATGCAGGAAAGAGAGCCACCGCCCGCAAACCTTCGCCCGGGACGACGGTGGCCACGGCGTCACCAGCTTTGACCACGTCGCCCGGCTGCAGGACCGCGATGTGCCCCAGCTTGCCCGCGATCGGTGCACGTACGGTCAGCCGTGCGATGGCAGCACGGGCCGTCTCGGCCGCGGCCTTGGCCGCCGCATGCGCCGCCGTCAGCTCCTCGACCTGCCGCTCGAGCTCGGCGAGGTTGGCCCGCGCGCGCGAATCTTCATGCGTACGTGCGACCTGCAGCCGCCCCAGATCCGCTCGTGCGCCGGCCGCCTCGAGCCGACCGCCCACGGCCTGGTTCGTCGCCATCAGATGATTCACTTCCGATTCCGCTTGTCGGTCGCGCAACGCGCGAGAGATCTTGCGCAGCCGCTCGTCGCGGGCGGCGGCCAGGCGGCGTCGCCGCAGATCGATGCGTGCCCGCTGGACGGTGGCCGCGGCAACTTTGGCCTGCCACTTTCGCGCGTCCTGCTCGGCCTCTATCTGCCTTTCCAGCGCCTGTAGCTGCCCCGGAAACGCGTCGAGCTGCGCCGTCAGCTCGTCCAGGCGGCGCTCCTCGACCGAGGCGTCGAGCCGCAAGAGCGGATCGCCGGCGGCGACGTCTTGTCCCAGCCGGGCGCCGACCCAGACCACGCGGCCCGCCTCGGGCGCGGCCACCCGATGCGCCATGTGGCTCACCTCGAGGCGTCCTTCGCGAGTCGACGCGTGAACCGCGATGCGCCCCGCGCGCAGGAAGATCGCCCAGGCCGCCAGAATCATCAGTCCGACCACGAGGCGCACGCGCACTCCGTTGGGTCGTTCCGCCTCGAGCGCACGCAACGTTCTATGAAATGGCGTCGCCATGTCAGTCCCCCAGCGAAGGACCGCGCTTGCGCGGGCGCAGAATCCCGTAGGCGTTCAGCTTGTTGGTGAGCGTGCGCCGTGAGACGCCCAGCAGTTCGGCGGCGCGGGTCTGGTTCTGCCGGGAGTTCTCCAGCGCAGCGACGATGCGCTCGCGCTCGAAGCTCTTCACTTCGTCACGAATGCAGCCGGGGCCGGCGCGCGGCTCGTCCACGAGGGCCGCGGCGGGTTCGTCCGATAGAACATCGTTCGAACTGGCGCGGGCATCGAAGCGAGCGAGCGGACGACAGATCGGCAGTCCCAGATCGGCCGCTTCGATCTCGGTCTGGCAAAAGACCACGGCCCGCTCGACGACGTGGCGAAGCTCGCGCACGTTGCCGGGCCAACCGTGTTCGATGAGCAGCTCGATTGCTTGGCGTGAAAACCGAGGCGGCACCCGATCCAGGCTGCGGGCGAGGCGGGCGGCGAAGAGCTCGGCCAGCGGAACGATGTCGCTGGGGCGTGCGCGCAGAGGCGGAATGCGGACGGTGATGGTATTGAGGCGAAAGAAGAGGTCCTCGCGAAAGGCGCCGCTGGCCACCATGCCCTCGAGATCGCCGTGGGTCGCAGCGATGATGCGGACGTTCACGCAGCGAGCGCGGCTGCTGCCCAGCCTCACGATCTCCCCGCATTCGAGGACCCGCAGAAGCTTGGCCTGCGTGCGCGACGACAGCGCCGCCACCTCGTCGAGAAACAGCGTTCCACCGTCGGCCGACTCGAAGAGCCCCTCGCGTGTCGCGTGAGCATTGGTAAAGGCGCCCCGCTCGTGGCCGAACAGCTCGCTGTCGACGATGGATTCGGCCAGGCTCGCGCAGTTCACTTTCACGAAGCGATCCTGGGTCTGCCGCGAATGCCGATGAAGGCGTTCGGCCGCGATCTCCTTGCCGCTGCCGGTCTCTCCCAGCAGCAACACCGGCAAGGGCGTCGGCGCAACACAGTCGATCAGCTCCCGCAACGCGCGGCTCTCGGGTGCAATCGCGATGCTGGGATCGTCGTCGTCGGCCGCGCGACGAGCCGCCGTCAAGGAGCCACCTCGATACCGGCGTCGCGACTGCCCGTGTCGCTACCGCCCGTGTCGGCGCCCGAATCGCTCCCGGCATCCCCGGCAGAACACCATCCGGTGGACGAGCGGTCGACGCCATCGAGACAGAGATCCTCAGGCCCGCGGCCGTAGTGCGCGCTGATGAAGCCGGCCAACGCGGTTTCGTCGAAGCAGCCGGCAGTCAACGTCTGCCCCCAGGCACTCGCCGCCCACCGGGTCGGCAGATCAGGCGCCGGCGCCAGAATGATCCGACGGTCGACGGAGGCGGGACAGCTCTCGTCGAGAGGCTGTCGATCGATGAGGTCCTGCGCGCGCGCAACCTCGTCGTCGCAGCCCTCGGGGCAGTTGTAGCTGAGGACGACGGCACCATGCTCGAGGCTATGGACGAGGAACCCCCAAGGAACCGGACGCGAATAGCTCTTGAACGCGGCCCATGCGCGGTAATGGGCCCCCGACGACGGCGGCAAACTCGGGTAGTCCACCTCTGAGCAGGGCACCAGATGCGTGTTGCCCGCGATGGCGGGTGATTGGCGATCGATCTGACAGCGAGCCTGTGCGGGCGCCGGATTCGAGGTCGCGTCGCGAGCGCTGCAGCCGAGAACGAAGCAGGTGACGAGTCCAACGACGGCGAGCGGAGAACGGATGAACATGGCGGACGACTCCCTCCGGCGGTACGTGCTTCGGAGTGCCGTAATGAACGGCGTTGCGTGAAAATTTCTCGCGCGATTGAAAACCCGGGGCCGTCCCGAGTTCCGCAGGGGTTACTGCGGGAACGTCGTCGGCCCCGGATCGACCGGGCCATGGCTGCCAAGAGCCTCGAGAAAGGCGATGAGATCAGCCTTCTCTGCGGCGCTGAGGCCGAGTGGTTTCATCTCCCTCGACAACCACGGGTTCTGGTTGCCTCCTCGGTCGTAGAACTCGATGACCTCTTCCAGCGTCGCCAGCGATCCGTCGTGCATGTAGGGCGCTCGCCTGCGAAGGTCGAAGAGCATCGGTGTCTTGAACGCGCCCGTGTCGGCATCGGCGCGCGTGATCTCGTAGCGCCCGGGATCGCGAAACCCTCGGCGAGAGCGCCTCCCGCGGGATCGCCCCTCATCCCAGCCGACCCCGAGGTTGTGAAAGCGGCGGTCGGAGAAGCCGTCGGTCGGCAGGTGGCAGGAACCGCAGCCCGCTCCGTGCAGGAAGGTCATCAGCCCTCGCTCGGCCGCACCCTCGAGGCGCAGGTCGCGCAAGGATCGCCGACCGGAGACGAGCGTCGCCTCGTAGGCGGCGATCGCTTCGGCGATGCGGTCGAACGTCACCGCAGGCGTGCCGAAGGCGGTGGCGAAAGCGCTGCGATACCCGGCGACGCCGTTCAGTCGACGCACGAGCGCGCTCGGGTCGTTGCCCATCTCGAGCGGATCGACCAGTGGCCCTTTGGCCTGCTCGACCAGCGTCGTCGCGCGGCCGTCCCAGAAGAAGGGAGCTGCGCGAGCGACGTCGATCAGAGGCTGCGAGCGTCGACGTCCCTTGCGACCGTGCACGCCCGTCGATAAACGCTCGGGATCGGTGAAGGCATTCTCGGGGCGATGGCAAGAAGCGCAGCTCTTGCGACCGTCGGCTGATAGCCGCGGATCGAAGAAGAGCCAACGGCCGAGCGCGACCTTGCTCCCCGTGACTTCGGTGCCGACCGCCGGCAAGGAGAGGGCGGTCGAAGCTGCCGAAAGAGGGAGTGCCTGTCGCGTGTTCGCGATCGCCGACGGCGCTGCAACGACGACCGAAAGGAAAAGGCCGGCAAGGAGCATGAACGGGAGAGTCAGCAGCCAGATCGAGCGCGTCCGCATCGCGAGCCCAAACCTAGATCGACGATCGCAAGAACGCCGAGAAAAAGTCGCCCCACGCGTCAGCGTGGTATCAAGTCGTGCGAATCGTCACACCGTCGCAGCGAAACGAATGAAGACATCGTGGCCACACCTGTCGATGATCCCCATGGGCTCCCCAACGATGCGACCTTCCCGCCGAGGAACGACTTACTGATGAGAGCGATCGTCCAAAGTCACTACGGTTCCCCCGACGTCTACGCCCTTGGCGAGGTGCCCGCACCCATCGCGGGAGATTCCGAGGTGCTCGTGCGCGTGCGAGCCGCGTCTCTTCATCCCGACGTTTGGCACGTGATGACCGGGCAGCCTTACCTGCTGCGGCTCATGGGCTCGGGACTCACGCGCCCGAAAAACGTGATCCCCGGCACCGACGTGGCAGGCATCGTCGAGGCGGTCGGCGGTGGTGTGACGGCGTTTGCACCTGGTGACGAGGTCTTCGGCGAGACCTTGCGCGGGCACCAGTGGCAAAACGGCGGTGCCTTTGCCGAATGGGTGGTGATGCGCGAGAGCGCCCTCGCCAAGAAGCCGCCCGCGGTCACCTTCGAGCAAGCAGCCGCCGTTCCCACCGCCGGGTTCATCGCGCTTCAGACCGTGCGCCAGGAGGGTGAGGTGAAGGCAGGGCATCGCGTGCTCGTCAACGGCGCCGGCGGCGGCGTAGGTAGCCTGGCGGTCCAGATCGCAAAGGCCCAGGGCGCGCACGTGACGGCGGTGGACGACACCCCAAAGCAGGAGTTGCTACGCGTGATCGGCGCGGATCGCCGGATCGACTACACCCAGGAGGACTTCACTGTGGGTGCTGCCCGCTACGACGTCGTCATCGACATTCCCGGCAATCATTCGTTCCGGCGGATAGCGCGGGTGCTCGCTCCCGGCGGACGGTACGTTCTGGTCGGCCACGACAGCTTCGGCAGGGGAGGAGGCAAAATACTGGGAAGCGTGCCCGGTGCGATTGGCTTAATGCTCCGATCGACGGTCGACAGACGACTGCCTGGCCTCCGCGGCGCGCGGCCCGCGCCCGATCGTCTCGAAGTTCTGCGTGCCCTGCTCGAGGCTGGCAGCCTGCGCCCCGTCATCGATCGCACCTTTCCCCTGGCCGAGGTCCCAGCGGCGATGCGCTATCTGCAGTCGGGCGAGGCGTGCGGTCGCGTCGTGATCACCGTTTGAGGGCAAGGCAACCGCGGCGACCGGTTGCAACCGGAGATATCTTTGGATATCTTTGAGATATGTCGAAGAAGCCGCCGCCTGAGAGCGCTCTATTCGTCCGCCTGCCTGCCGCCGCCGGGGCCAAGCTCGACCGGGCCGCCGAGGCCCTCGGCATGCGAAAAAAGGACATCGTCGCCGGTCTGGTGGCGAGGTACGTCGATCCCGATAGCCACAGGGGGCTCAACGCACTCGGCACGCTCGCCAACAAGGTCGCCGTGGACATCCCCGAGAATGGCCTCAGAGGCGGCTCGAAGGTCGGGTCGTACTCCTTTCAGCCCTACGATCCACCCGAGGTCCTGAACGCCGATCAGGCGGGCCAGTTCCTTCAGATCGACCCCGGTGTCGTCACTCAGCTAGCGGAAGCCGGCAAGCTGCCAGGCCGCAAGCTCGGGAATGACTGGCGCTTTTCCCGGGCGGCGCTCGTCGCCTGGCTCTCGGGACCAGAGGCGCGATGAGATATCCGGACGATATCCGTGATTCACCGGCTACGAACGTGCCCGAACGGCGTTGAGCCTTCACTGCCATGAGCGTCCTTGTCGCGCCCCTGTGCGATCCCCATCTTGCGAAGCGATGTCTCCTTCGCCGCCCCCGACTGCACTCATCGGCTACCACTGCTCGCACGAACAGCACGCCCCCGGCGATCTGCTCTCCAACGTTCAACTGGCCGAGCAGGCCGGCTTTCAGGCGGCGATGTGCTCGGACCACTTCGCGCCGTTCAGCCTGGCGCAGGGAGAAAGTGGATTCGCGTGGTCATGGCTCGGGGCGGCTCTCGCCTCGACTCGCCTCGGCTTCGGCACCGTGACCGCGCCCGGCCAGCGCTATCACCCGGCGGTGGTGGCGCAGGCCGCGGCGACCTTGGCTTCCATGTTTCCTGGTCGCTTCTGGTGGGCGCTCGGCAGTGGCCAGGCCATCAACGAGAACATCACGGGTGACAGGTGGCCCAACAAGGCCGAACGACGCGCGCGTCTGAAGGAGGCCGTCGACGTCATCCGCGCCCTGTGGAGGGGAGAAACGGTCACCCACCACGGCCGAATTCGTGTTCAGGACGCGAAACTCTATTCCAGACCCGCCCGGCCGCCGCTGCTGGTCGGCGCCGCCATCAGCCGCGACAGCGCGCGCTGGGTGGGAGGCTGGGCCGATGCGCTGATCACCGTGGCCCGCCCGCACGAGGAGCTGCGGCATGTGGTGGCTGCCTTTCGTGAGGGCGGGGGGACAGGCAAGCCGATGTTCCTGCAGGTGCCGCTCTGCTTTGCCGCCTCGGAGGACGAAGCCGAACGGATCGCGCACGAGCAGTGGCGCATGAGCGCTCTGCCTTCCTACGATCTCGTCACCGACAGCTGGTCGCCAAGCCTGCTCGATGCTGCGGCGGCCTACGTCCCCCCCGCCGAGGTCCGCAACCACCTGCGCGTCTCAGCCGCCCCCGAACGCCACGTCGAATGGCTGTGTCAGGATCTCGATCTCGGCTTTCAGCGGCTCTACCTGCATCATGTCGGCAAGGATCAGCGGGCCTTTGTCGACGTCTTCGCCAAGTCGGTCATTCCCGTCGTGACCCGGCACGCCGGCCGTTGAGCCTGGCGCGCGACTCCGCGCCGCCGCCTGGAAAAAGCGTCTCCCCGGAAGAATGCCGCCAACGCCGGAGTGTCCGCGGGATTATCTCGACGTGGCCTCCTTCGACCTCGACGATCTCGGACCGCATGCCGCGTGGCTCACGCGGTTGGCCCGCGGTCTCGTGCAGGGATCGGCCGGGGACGACGCCGCTCAGGACGCCTGGCTCTCCGCGGTCCAGCACCGCCAGCAGGCAGAGGAGGGGGGGCGGCCCTGGCTTACGACGGTGCTGCGAAACGCGGTTCGGCGTCAGTGGCGGAGCGACCAACGCGAGGGTGCCCGACGCCGAGAATGGGGCGCATCTCAGATCGCCACGGCTCCCTCGCCCGAGGACCTTCTCGACCGCCATCAGCAGCTCACACGACTCGGACAGATCGTGAGCGAGCTCGACGAGCCCTTCCGCACCACCATCTTGCGGCGGTATCTGGAGGGGCTGACACCGGCGCAGATCGCCGCCCGCGACGGCATACCCGGTGGCACCGTCCGCTGGCGATTGAAGCGCGGCACCGACGAGATCCGGCGACGGCTCGACGAGATCAACGGGGGCAGCCGCGCGTGGGTGGCCGTGCTCGTGCCGTCCTCGACTCTGCCGTCTGCCAACGTCGTCGACGTCAGCTGGGCCAAGACCCTGGCCCAAGGAGCATTCGCCATGAAGGTCACGACGAAGCTGCTTGGAGCCGTTCTGCTGCTGATCGTATTCGCGGCGGGAGCCGTGCTCTGGTCCCGCGGCAAGCCAAAAATAGGCGCGAGGGACGCCACCGGGGAAAGCAGCAGCGCTGAACGCGCAGGCGCCGGTCGAGCAACGGATATCGCCACCAACGCTGTCCAAGGGCCCCACGAAACTTCCGGTAGCTTGCGCCCGGGCGCACGCACCCTGGTTCCTCGCTTTCGCGCCAACGCCGTCGCCGCGGCCGACGCGGGATCGCCCCCGGTCCGCCTCGTGCGCGGAGGCGGCGGCGGCCCGATGTCCGACAAGCGCGACTCTCCCGGCCCCGACGCGACGGCGCTGCGCGCCCAGATCATGCGACGTCTGGATGAGGCGCGTGAGGTGACCGAGCAATGCTTGCAGAGGTGGACGGCCGTCGATCCCTCGCTCGAGGCCGGGGTGATGCTGGCGTTCTCACTCGACGCCGATGGGCTCGACGAGGTCTGGTTGGAAGACCGGGCCGAGGTGCCCGAGGGACCATTGCACTGCCTGAGCGAAGGCATCTATCGGATCGACTGGGCGGGCCTCACGAAGCACCCCCTCAAGGTGACCGACAAGATCTCCTATCGCCCCGCCGATGCGGGCGCGCCTTGAGTTTGCTCGGCCCTGCCAGCGCGGGTAGCCGAACGTCGCTCGTGACCTGGCGGCGTCCTGGTAGGCGTCATCACCTTGGTGGACGTCATCGTATGCGTCAGCTCCCTTCGAAACCGGATCTGCGACGGCGGCTCTTCGAGTCGCCGCTCGACCGAGGTCAAGTCGCGTAGCCGCGCACTGGTGATGAGGTAACATGCGTGCAGTGGTTCCTGCTCGTCGCGCCATCACGGGCCTTGGTGCCCCCACCTCGGCGGGTCTCGCGATCGCCGCGCTTTTCGTTGCGGCCTGCTCCAAGCCCAAGGATCCCAAGGGCGAGCCGACCGCGGGCAACTGGCGCCCCATCGTCTTGCCCTCGGCTGACGCCATCCGCCTGCCGCCGCCCCCCGCCAGGGGGTCCACCGAGGAGCGCGCCGAGATCGAGGAGCTGCTGTCCCATCAGGCTCGACGAACAGAAGCCGACCTGGCGCGCGTGCGCTTCTGGAACCTGGGGACCTGCGTCCACTGGAACGAGATCGCCCGAGATCTCGTCGCCAAACATCGCGCACCCCACACGATGGCGTCCCGGGTCTACGCCTTGCTCAGCGTCGGTCAATACGATGCGCTGATAGCGGCATTCAACAACAAGTACTTCTACAAACGTCGACCGCCGGACTCGCTCGAACGATCGGTGTCGCCCGTCATCCCTTACCTGGGGGATCCGGTCTATCCGTCGGGTCCGGCCACCATCGCTGCGGTGTCGGCGGCCGTGCTCACGCATCTCTATCCCGACGAGAGTGCGTTTCTCGAGGCCAAGGTTCAGGATCTGCATCGCTCGCGCTTGCAAGCGGGCATCGGCTTTCCCAGCGATCTAAAGGCCGGCGATGCGCTCGGCAGGCAGGTCGCAGCGGCGATCATTCGGTACGCCGAATCGGACGGAGCCAAGAGCCGGGCCCTCGCAGCGCCGACGTCGACGCCCGGACACTGGGAATCAACGGGGCCCAAGCGTCCCCTCGATCCCCGCTGGGGTGAGGTGCGTCCTTGGCTGATGAGCAAAGGTTCGCAGTTCCTGCCCCCACCGCCACCGAGCGAAGGCTCGCCCGCCTACCGCGAGGCGCTCGCGGAGGTGAAGACGTTGTCGTCCAATCCGACCCTCGAGCAGCAGCGACTGGCGGCGTTGTGGGCCGATGGGCTCGGCTCCTATGCGCCCGCGGGGCGATGGAACGCGACGGCGGCGTCGCTGATCAGGAAGCACAAATTCAGCGAGATCCGTGCCGCCCGCGTCTTCGCCCTGCTCAACATCGCGCTGATGGACGCAGGGATCTCGGCCTGGAACAGCAAATACCACTACCTGTCACGACGTCCTTCGCAGGCCGACCCAGAGATCGTCACCCACATTGGCGAACCCAATTCACCCTCGTACACCTGCTCGCACGCGGCCTTCTCTGGCGCTGGCGCCGGGGTGCTGGGCTACCTCTTTCCCGACGACCGACAGTGGCTCGCCGCCAAGGCCGAAGAGGCAGCGATGTCCCGAGTCTTCGCCGGAATTCAGTTTCGCTTCGAAGGCGAAGCGGGCCTCGCTGGCGGCCGCGCCGTCGCC
Source organism: Myxococcales bacterium (assembly GCA_031398585.1). GTDB lineage: Bacteria > Myxococcota_A > Polyangia > Fen-1088 > Fen-1088 > JANNNO01. The sequence goes on from JANNNO010000499.1 coordinate 11,285, forward strand.
GACCTCGCCATCCAGCGCGCCCAAGCCGACGGCGCCCCGGAGTTCCTCCGCAACGATCCGTGACACCTCCCCGTTCGCCCCACGGCGAACGCTCGCAGCGAGCGGCTCGGTGGTTCACGCCAGATGGTGCGGGCGGGAAAACAGCTGCGCGCCCGCGGCGATCTGACTAGTCTGCGTCCACCCCAAGGAGGACCCATGCGCAAACTCGCGATGTCTCTGAGTGTGTTCGCAATCGTCCTGGTCACCTTGCCTGCATTCGCGGGCAGCTCGCAGGAGCGCGGCGTGCTCGCCGCGCTGGATGCCTGGAAGGACGCGATGCTGAAGCGGGACGCGGCGGCCCTCGAGAAGATCTTCCATGAAGATCTGAGCTACGGGCATTCGAGCGCGCAGGTCGAGACCAAGGCGCAAGCCATCCCGCACGCCGTGAACAGCGCTGGCTGGGAGAAGATCGATTTGAGCGATACGACGGTTCGCCTTCACGGCAACGTCGCCGTCGTCAACGGCAAGACCGACATGCACCAACGGGGCAAGGACAAGATCTCGATCAGCAAGCTGATCATGCTCACGGTCTGGGTGAAGAACGGCAAGTCCTGGCAGATGCTCGCACGCCAGGCAGTTCGCCGCCCCGATGACGATCAGGTCATCGCCGCCAAGGCCGCCGTCACGGCGCTCAAAGCAGCGGGCGCGACTGGCAAGGCACTGGGCGCCGCTGACAAGGCCGCCGGCGAAGCCGCCAAGAGCAGCTCACCCGCCGCGAAGTAGGACCCGGGGGGCCCACCTGGCACCAAGCGGGAGGCAGGCCGCTGCCATCGTACGCTCGCCTCCCCGATGAAGTCCCGAGACCAACTCGCCATGGCAATGGCGAGTTACCTCGCATGGCACAATGAACCGCATTCATGTTTCATTCGCAGAGTCCCGCCGTCCCTGTCATCGAAACGGCGCGCCTACGGATGCGGGGCCATGGCCGCGCTGACTTCGACGCCTGCCAGAGCCTCTGGAGTGATCCCGCGGTGATCCGTCACATTGGCGGACGGCCGTTTTCGACCGAAGAGGTCTGGACCCGGCTGCTGCGCTACGTAGGCCACTGGTCAGTCGTTGGATACGGATTCTGGGTGGTCGAGGAACGAGCCACCGGCCGTTTCGTCGGCGAGGTCGGCTTCGCCAACTACAAGCGCGACGAGCTACCGCCCTCGGACGATCCCGAGATGGGTTGGGTGCTGTCGCCCTGGTCCCACGGCAAAGGGTACGCGACGGAAGCCGCAAGAGCGGCGCTGCAATGGGCTTGGGAGCAGCTCCCCGCACGCCGCATCTTCTGTCTGATCATGCCCGACAATCTCACGTCGATTCGGGTCGCCGAGAAGTGTGGTTTTGCGCCTGCCGGCGAGGCCCTCTACAAGGGGGAAACGACGCGCGTCTTCGATCAACGTCGCCAAGTCCCTCGCTGATCAGCGCCGATCATGGCCGCCGAGTCGACCGAACGGAGCCGATGGTGTCGGCCTTCGGTCCGCGGGAGACGGGCCCTCGTCGCTTTCGTCGCACGCGAGAGGTGCGGCCCGAGTGCGGCTTTCGCGGCGCAGAGTGCGGATCCCGCATCTGGGACCCGATTTCGGGACCTCGTGGCGCCGCTCGACCGTGGTTTTGCGCCTCTTTGCCCCCGCTGGCGCGCTCGGGTGGCCCGGCACGGGAGCTGCAGTGAAGAGTGGGCAGGAGGACATCATGAAGACCCCACGCAACTCGTTCGACACCCGCATCCTGAGCTTCGCCGGCATCGGCATCTGCGCCCTCATCGTCTCGGCATTCATCAGCGTCGCCACGCCGAAGGTGACCGCACCGCTGGCTGGCACTTATGATGGGGCGAGCTCGTCGGAATGGCCAAAGTCGTAAAGCAGCTGGCAGCCGCCGCGCCCCGATGGGGGGTGCTGCTGCTGGCTTTGCTTTTCGGAAGCGCGTTGATGGGCCTCGCGTTGCGCGCCCGTCAGGACGCAGCCGCCGTGGAACGGGTGATGGCCCGCGCTCAAGGCGAGGCTCTCGTGCATCGTTTGCGACGCGAGCTTGGTCGTGGAGGAGCCGCCGCCTCTCTCGACGAAATGCTCGAAGCCTATCAAGAGCTCGGCCTGCGTTACCTGGCGCTCTACCGCCAAGGCGATCGGCAAGCCGAGGCCGGTGTCGCTGGGCTGCCCGACGTGCAGCCGCGGCCGGGGGAGCTGGCCGTCAGAGATCAACGCTACCGATTCGCGATGGGACCGCGGCATGGACGCCCTCCCTTGCCGGGACGGCGCGGGCCCTTCGGTCTCTATGAGGGGCTGGAGCTGGTCATCGAGTTCGAGGCGCTCGGCTCCAGCGAGCTGCGACGGCGAGCGGTGGTGGGCCTTTGGGTCAGCGCAGGCGCGACGGTTCTGCTCATGGCGGCTGCGGCCTTCCTCTGGCGCCTTGGCCGTCGCGGTCAGCAGATGGAAGCCGAGCTCACGCGTCAGCGCCACCTCGCCACCCTGGGTGAGATGTCGGCGGTGCTAGCGCACGAGATCCGCAATCCACTGGCTTCGCTGAAAGGACACGCACAGCTTCTGGCCGAGGAGGTGCCCGAGGGGCGCTCGCGCGGTCGGGTGGGGCGCGTGGTCGACGAAGCCGTCCGCCTCGAGCGCTTGACCAACGATCTGCTGGCCTTTGCCCGATCGGGGGCCATCGAGCGCAAGCCGGTCGCTCCTGCCGACCTGGTGATCGCTGCGGCCGAGGTCGCTGGGCGTGACCGGGTGGTCCTGTCACTGGATGCCGCGCCGACACTTTTTGCCCTTGATCCTGCGCGCATGCAGCAGGTGCTCATCAACCTCATCGACAACGCCATCGACGTGACGCCGGCCCCGGCGCGCGTCGAGGTGGCGGCCTTCCAGCAGGGCCACGAGCTGGTATTCACGGTCCGCGATCGCGGCCCTGGCGTTCCCCTGCAAGACCGAGAATCGATCTTCGAAGCCTTCGTCACGCGCAAGATCAAGGGGACGGGGTTGGGGCTGGCGATCGCCCGACGAATCGTCGAGCTGCACGGAGGCCGGCTGAGGGTCGACCATGCGCCCGACGGCGGAGCGGTCTTCCGGGCGGAGATCCCCGGCTAGGCCACGCGAGCAATCGCCGCAGAGATCGGCGAGGATGAGCCATGGCCCGCATCCTGGTGGTCGACGACGAAGAAGGGGTCCGCACGTTCGTCGCCGATGCCCTGGAGAGCGACGGACACACCGTGGAGCAGGCCAGCGATGGCGTGGAGGCCCTGGCACGCGTCGGCGAGCAGAGCTTCCACCTCGTGGTCAGCGATCTGCGCATGCCGCGTATGGATGGCCTGCAGCTGCTAAGGGCCATCCGCCGCGACCAACCCGAGATCGAGGTCGTGGTCCTTACCGCCCACGGGACCATCGAAAGCGCGGTGGAGGCGATGAAGGAAGGCGCCTTCGACTTTCTTCAAAAGCCGGTGGAGAGCCCGGCGGCTCTGCGACTGCTGGTTAATCGCGCGGTGGAACGACATCGGCTGTCGGCACTGCGAGAGGCCGCGGCGTCGGGCACCGAGCCGCCGTTGAGCTACGGCGCTCCGTCCATGGTCCCGGTCGAGCGGGCGCTTCGCAAGGTCGCTGCCACCGACGCCACTGTGCTTTTGCTGGGCGAAAGTGGCACCGGCAAGGAGGTCGCCGCCCGCGCTCTGCACCGGTGGAGCGCGCGCGCGGCGGGGCCGTTCGTCGCGATCAACTGCGCGGCGCTCTCGGAGAACCTGCTCGAGAGCGAGCTATTCGGCCACGAGAAGGGCGCTTTCACGGGAGCACACGCCCGCCAGCGGGGACGCATCGAGCTGTGCGAGGGCGGCACCTTCTTCCTCGACGAGATCGGCGAGCTGGCGCCCGGCCTTCAAGCAAAGCTCTTGCGCGTGTTGCAGGAGAAGCGTTTCGAGCGGGTCGGAGGACGACAGACGGTCGAGGCCAACGTCCGCTGGGTCGCGGCGACCAACCGGGATCTTCCCGCCATGATCCGCGTCGGCAGCTTTCGCGAAGATCTCTATCACCGCTTGGCGGTCTTCCCGATTCAGCTGCCGCCGTTGCGTGAAAGGCGCACGGACATCGGTCCGTTGGCGGAGACGCTGCTCGTGCGAATCGCTGCGGCTCTCGGACGTCCGCGACTGCGCCTCGGCAGCGACGCTGTCGCAGCCTTGATGGCCGGCGCATGGCCCGGCAACGTGCGAGAGCTCGCCAACGTGCTCGAGCGCAGCGCGATCCTCGCGGACGGCGAGGAGATCGGCGCTGACGATCTCAACCTCCTGCCCGAGGCGCCCGGGACCCTGACGACGTCCGGCGACATCACCGCAGGCACCATGGAGGACGTCGAACGGCAGGCGATCGAGCGTGCGCTCGCGGCCAGCGACGGCAACCGAAGGCGAGCCGCCGCCATGCTCGGGATCGGCCTGCGGACGCTGTACGAGAAGCTGAAGCGTTACGGGCTATGACCGCGGCTTTCGCAGTGCGGGTGCGAAATCCGCAGTCTTAGCGGAATGCCGCAGGTCTGGCGCCTGCCCGAAAGCCAGGATCGGCGCGGGCGCGGGCGGCTGAACGAACTGGCATCGCACGTGCTGTGAAGAAGGGTCAGGCGGTCAAGTCCGCCGAAGGAGAGACCCCATGAACCGATTCCTCAAGACCATTCTGTTCTCCGGCGCGCTGGCCGCTGCCTCCGTGTCCGGCTACGTCCTGGCCGACGCGCCCAACGCTCAGCAAGGAGAAGGCTGGAAGGGCCGCGGCCATCACCGCGGCGGCCATCTCCGCGGCGGCGCCGGGATGCTGACCCGACACGCGCAAGAGCTGGGACTGACGGCCCAGCAGCTCACCGCCATCAAGGCGGCCGAAGAGGCAGCCCGTCCCGAACTCGAAAAGTTGCACCAGGCCGCGCAGGTGCAGCGCGAGGCGCTCGTCGCCGGCAAAGGAAGCGGCGACCAGATGAAGGCGGCACACGACGCGATCTCGTCGCGGCTGCAAGCCCTGCGCAATCACATCGACGGCATCATGACCGCCGAACAGCGCACCAAGCTGGCGCAGATGCGGGCCCAACGCCACCACGACGGCCGCGGTCGCAAGGGCCCACACGCCCCGGAGGCCCCCCAGGCCCCAACGCGCAACTGATCCGGCGTCGCAGCCACGCCCGCGCGATGTCGATGATTGCGCTTCGGTGAGGTATCGCGGGGGGAGGGGAGGGGCCAACAAGCTCCTCCTCTCCCCTTTCGCGTTTGGTGGCTGGGGGCAGTTGCCGGTTGTCATTTCGCCTAGGCGAGCGCGACGGCCTATGATGTCGCCGCCTCAGCCTCCCATCTTCGCAACCAAGGAGCCTACATGAAGGTCGCCATCCCTCTATCTCTCGTTCTCGCACTCGGTGGGGCCACGGCCCTCGCTGCCGCCGACAAAGCGCCTGCCCCGGCCCCCGCCGCGAAAGCTGCGGTCGCTCAAGGTGGGGCGCCCGAAGCGGGGAAGGTGACGGGCCCGCCCAAGCCTTGGAAGGAGATGACTCCCGAGGAACGCGGAAAGTACATGAAGGACGTGGTCACCCCCGCGATGAAGGTGGCCTTCC
>JANNNO010000550.1:0-16119 GCA_031398585.1 Myxococcales bacterium
TCCCGTTCAACGATCTGCACGGGCGCCTCATGCTGTACATGCCGAAGAAGCCGACCACCGGCGCGCACTGGGACATCATCCAGAGCCACAGCACCGCCAACAATCACTGGGAGCTGGGCGGGCAAGCGGGCGTCTTCGAGCTGGTTGTCGATCCACCTGACAACGGCATCGATTCCGCGACGCCATTTCCCGAAGGCGACAAGTGGTACTGCATTCAGTGGAACTTCAAGAACCCCGGCGACACCTTCATCGCCAAGATCGACGGCGTCTTCGTCAAGCCGAGCCCGGTGGTCGGCCGCTGGAAGTCCGGCATGTGGAAGGACCTCACCATCGGGTGGGAGATCTTCGGATCCAGCGCCGCTGATTTTTGGATCGACGATCTCGCGTTTGGCGAGCAAGAGATCCCCTGCCCGGCGAAGTGACGGCTTAGCCAGACGGCGAGGGGCGGTATCAGCCGGGGCTCGGCTTCGTGTCGTGATCAGGATGCTGACGCGAAACGATGCCTGCGAAGAATGAACGGGTCTGGGCGATCTCGGCCTCCGAGCGACCGGGCAGGGTGTGCAGGCGATCCACCCACGCCAATTTGGACTCCGTGCCGACCTGAACCACCGGCGGCACGGCGTCGGGATCATCGAACGCGGCCATGGCGAGCTCGACCGGCAGGCCATCGGGCTCGTAGGTCAGCGGTGTGCCGCAGTCGGCGCAAAAGCCGCGCTTCACCTTGTTCGAACTGCGAAAGTATTTCGGGGTCCCGCGCGTCCAGACGAGATCGCGCGCGGTGACCAGCGGGGCAAACGCGTTGCCGAACGCCTTTTGGCACATGCGGCAGTGACAGATCGAAGCCCGCCCGAGATCGCCCGCTACAAAGCGCAGCGCCCCGCACTGGCACCCACCCGACATCGCCTGGCTCGTCATACGCGCAGGATAACGCGACCGAGCGACAGTGCGCCTTGCGCGCCGTCGTCTTGCGCCAGGGATCGCCAACGCGAGCGGGCGCCTCGTGCCGACGCGCGACGCCGGCTCGACAATTTTGCAAACGAACACTTGGTAATTGAACTCACCCTTACCGGCGATTACTGTCGGGCTCATCCGGACCGGCAGGCACCCGATGGGCGTTGCGAGGTCCTCCGTCTGATCCCGGTTCGCAAGGAGAGTTCATGACTCATTTCCGTTCGCTCGGCTCGGTGGCCCTGCTCGCCACGATCTCCGCCACCGCGCTGGCGCAGACGGCACCGCCGGACACGAACTTTCAGCGCGTGGTCCTCGCGGCCAACATCAACCAGCCGATGGAGGTCGCGGTCGCTCCCGACCTGCGCGTCTTTTTCCTCGATCGCCTCGGCAAGGTGATGCTCTACCTGCCGTCGAACCAGACCACGGTGACCGCGGCGACGATTCCGGTGGACGAGACCGGCAACCACGGTCTGCTCGGCATAGCGCTCGACCCGGCCTTCGCTAGCAACCGCTGGGTCTACGTCTACTATTCGCCGCCCACGCCCAGCGTGAGCCGCCTTTCCCGCTTCACTGTCGTCGGCAACGCGTTCGACATGGCGTCGGAGAAGGTGTTGCTCTCCATCCCGACCACGCGCATCTGCTGCCACGAAGGTGGCTCACTTGCTTTCGGCCCCGACGGCAGCCTCTTTCTCGCCACTGGCGACAACACCGAGCCTGGGCAGTCGAGCGGGTACGCGCCGATCGACGAGCGCGCCGGCCGCGCCAACTACGACGCGCAGAAGTCATCGGCCAACACCAAGGATCTGCGCGGCAAGATCCTGCGCATCCTTCCCCAGGCCGACGGCACCTACACCATCCCGGCGGGCAACCTCTTTACCGATGCGGCGGTGGGGCGCCCCGAGATCTACGTCATGGGGACGCGCAATTCGTTCCGCATCAGCGTCGACAAGGTGACCGGCTGGCTGTACTTCGGCGACGTCGGTCCCGACGCTCAGAGCGACAGCTCCAGCCAGGGACCGCGCGGCTACGACGAGTTCAACCAGGTCCGCAGCGCGGGCAACTACGGCTGGCCTTACTGCATCGCCAACAACAAGCCCTACCGCGACTTCAACTTCTCGACCAACAGCTCGAGCGTCTCGTTCAACTGCAGCTCGCTGCAGAACAACTCGCCCAACAACACGGGCGCGCTCAATCTCCCGCCGGCGCGCGGTGCCTTCATCTGGTACCCCTACGGCGCCTCGACCGAATTCCCCGGCGTAGGCAACGTGGCCAACGATCGCGCGGCGATGGTCGGGTCATTCTACCGCTTCGATGCGGCGCTCGATTCCGCGGTCAAGCTGCCGAGCTACTTCGACAACCGACTCTTCATCTTCGATTACACGCGCGACTGGATCCAGACCGTGCGGCTCGACGCCAACGGCAACTACGCCGGCATGGATCGCTTTTTACCCAGCTTCAGCTTCGTGCAGCCGATCGACGCCGAGATCGGTCCTGACGGCGCCCTCTACGTGCTCGAATGGGGCAACGGCCAGGGCCACGAGAGCGGTCCCGAAGCGAAGCTGTCGCGCATCGAGTTCAAGGGCACGGCCAACGCCGCGCCGACCGCCGCCGCTCAGGCCAATCCGTCCGCGGGGCCTGCGCCGCTGGCGGTGTCGTTCACCAGCACCGGCTCTTCTGACCCCGAAGGGGGAGCGCTCACCTATGCCTGGGATTTCACCACCGACGGAATCGTCGATGCCACCACGGCGAGCGCGAGCTTCACCTATCCCGACATCGGAACCTACATCGCCAAGCTGACCGTCACGGATCCGAGCGGCAAGACCGGCTCGGCTTCGGTGACCATCAGTGTCGGCAACAGCCTGCCGATCGTGACCTTGACCACCCCGCCCAACGGCGGCTTTTTCTCCTGGGATCAGCAGATCCCGTTCACCTCGTCGGTCACCGACAGCGAGGACGGAACCACCCCGTCGGGCGGCATCTCGTGTGCTGACGTGCAGATGGTGCCGGGCCTCGGCCACGATCAGCATTCGCACAGCGAGGCGACGACCTACGCATGCAACGGCGCCGTGGCGCTTCCGCCGGCTCCGACCGACCACGCCAACGCCGACATCTTCTGGGTGATGGAGTCGAAGTACACCGATCGCGGTGGACAGTCGACGCCGGCCACCGGTTCGGCGACCGCCAAGCTGCAGCCGCGGCGCAAACAGGCCGAGTTCTTCACCAGCTCGTCCGGCGTCACGCTGGCAAGCAGCACCGACGGTGGCACCGGCCAGATGGTGACGAGCATCAGCAACAACGACTGGATCGCGTTCTTCCCGATGAACCTGAAGAACATCACCCAGATCACATTCCGCGCGGCGACCAGCAGCACCGCGACCAACAACAAGATCGAAGTGCGCGTCGGCTCCACCACCGGGACCTTGCTGACCACGGCCACGCTCTCGTCGTCGGGCGGGATGACGACGTTCAAGGACTACACTGTGAACGTCACCGATCCGGTGGGCACCAAGACGCTGTTCTTCGTCTTCAAGGGCGGTACCGGCTCGTCGCTCTACAACCTCAACTGGATCGAGTTCAAGGGTGCGGGCGTCTCGGTGCCGATGGCGCCCAGCGGGATCAACGGGATCGCGTACGAGGCCGAGCTGGCCACGCTTTCGGGCGTGACGGTGGCGACCAACCAGACCGGCTACACCGGTACCGGGTTTGCCGACTACAACACCAGCACCGGCAGCTACGTGGAGTGGAAGGTCGACGCGCCCAAGGCCGGGACCTACCCGCTGGAATTCCGCTACGCCAACGGCGGCACCACCAACCGCTCGATGACCATCAAGGTCGGCGCGGCGACCGGCACGAACGTCGCGTTCAATCCGACCGGCGCGTGGACCAACTGGGCCACCGTGCGCTTCAACGCGGCTCTGGTCGCGGGCAGCAACACCATCCGCGCCACCGCGAACGCAACCGGCGGAGGTCCCAACGTCGACAGCTTGGCGTTGCCGGTCTTCCAGGCCGAACGCGCCTTGCTCTCGAGCGCGCGCATCGAATCGGCGAACACGGGCTACACCGGCACCGCCTACGTCAGCTTCGCGGCTGCCTCGGGCGCCTACATCGAGTGGACGGCCAATGCGCCGACTGCCGGCACCTACACCCTCGAGTTCCCGTATGCCCTCGGTGACGTCGTCGAGCGCTCGCTCGAGCTCAGGGTCGGGACCACGGTGGTCAACGGCAGCTTGCCCTTCAGCCCCACGGGCGGCTGGTCGACCTGGGGGACGCGCACCGTGACCGCGACGCTCGCGGCGGGCGCGAACAAGATTCGCCTCACCACCATCGGTGGTGGTGGGCCGAACATCGACTACCTGCTCCGTCGTTAGCCCCGGATCGAGGACCGCGAGTCGCTGGCCCCCACGGCCGGCGACTCGTCGGTCACGCCGCCGTCGGTCACGCCGCCGCGAAGAGAAAGCGGCCGACGTCGCGCCACAGACCGACGAACTGGCCGCGATCGAAACCTCCGCCCGACGTGAGCCAGTCGAAGTGGGGCGGCAGGTGAGTGGGGTGGTCGAAGTGGCCGATCACGTCGAGGTGATCGGCGCTGACCGCGCGAATGATCGTTCCCCAGGGCTGGCTGCAAGTCGGAACGATGCCGTCGTTGTCGGTTCGGGCCGGCAAGCTGCCGAGATCGCGTTCGAGCACCGCGCGCTGGTGGGGCAGCAGCGTCGGCGCGCGGTCCGCGGGCATGCGGGCGGCCAGGCGGCTGAGCACCATGAAAAGAACGTGGCTGCCGTGCGCGTAAGGCGAGATACCGGCCGATAGGAAGCCGCGCACCGCGGAGCCGCGCACACTCGTCACGACCGAGCCGTAGCGGACGCCGGCGCGATCGTCGGTCGAGGCATTGAAGAGATCCATCGCCGCGGGGCTGATCTGCGGCAGCAGATCCTGATCCCGTCGGATCTGGTCGACGAAGCTGCGTAGCGGCTGACGGCGGGGCGTGGCCATGTCCGCATAGAGGCGCGCATCGAGCTTGCGCAGCGACTCGCTCGGCAGCGCCGTCGCCGCGTCGGGCCGTACGAAAAAGGCGGTCAGTCGCGCCAGGACGTCGGCGGGCAGTCGGCCCGTGCGCAAGATGAAGCTCGTCGCCACCGACAACGATTCGAGCAATTGCTGCCCGAGCATGCTGCTGAAGAAGGCCGCGGTCGGGGTTCCGTGATGGGGCGTCGCAACCGTCACCACCGATTGGACCCGCCGCGCGATCGGCTCGGGATCGATCTCGCCGGGCAGCGAGACTTCCGGCGTGACCACCAGCCTGGCGTCGAGCCCGCCGCTGGAATGACCGACGAGATGGATGGGACCGTCGTCGCTGGCGTGCCGATGAATCTCCTCGAGCAGCAGCGCGGCCCGGTGGCGCAGCGAAGCCGTCGGCAGCGTGGTCACCACGTGAAACCGCACGTCGACCTGGGCATCTCGGCAGTGGTCGGCCAGCGCTTCGACCACGTGGATGAAGTACGCCAGGTCACCGAGAGAATCGAAGCCGAAGAAGCCGGGGATGAGAAAGACGTGATGAGGCATCGCCGGACGACACGATACGTGCGTCTGGAGTCGGTGGCGATGAAAGAGCCGTCACGGTTCGTGTTCCAAGAGTGAAACGCCAGGGGCGCCGTCAGAACGCCGTGACATCGGTTTTCCTGGCGGTTCTACGCCAGCGCGCACCCCGCTGATCGGAATCGTCCTCTGCACCCTTCGCTTCGAACGCTCGCAGTGGCTCTCGCGAACGACAACGTTCTCGCGCGCTCGCTTGCTGGGAAGGAACGAAATCGCTGCGAACAATAGAGTTGTAAAGAGCAACTATCTGATACCGTCCGGCGTGCATCGATCGGTGTTTGCGCCGTTGTAGCCGGTCCAGATGTGAGGCGACAGGACGAGCCCGTCCGCTCTGCAGCATAGAGACGGAGCCACGTCATGTGTCGGCTCGCCGTTCATCGTGACGAAAGGGACGCCTGCATGCGCAATCCGATCAGTCTTTGTCAGCACGCTCATGGTTCGGAGTCTTCATCGGCGCTTTCGCCAGCTGGTCGATCGGACAGGCGGCTGGGCCTTTTGCCCCTCTTCGTCGCTGCGGCCGGGCTCGCCTGCGCGGATCGGGCACCGGCCCCGCCGACGTTAGCTCCCGGGCCGGCCGTGTCGGTACCTGCCGCAGCAGCGGAGGCCGCGCCGCGGATCTTCTTCGACGACTTCAACGATGGCGACGCCGCTTGGGAGGGAATGGCCGGCGAGTTCGAGTTGAGCGACGCGGCCGACTACGTCGCCCCTCACCGCGCATTTGCCCTGACCTTCGCGGGCGCAGCCTTCTGGCGTAACTACAGCGTCACGGGGCGCGTGACGCTCGAGAGCGATCGTCATGGGCAGGTCGGAATCGTCGGTCGTGGCCAGAGCGAACACCACTACGTCGAGCTGGTGATCGGCCGCGGCCCCGAAGGCGGCAAAGCCTGGTGGATTCGTCAGCGCCAGGAGCACGAGTGGACCACCCTCGCCAGCGGCCCATTCGATTATCCGGTTGGCACGGCCGTCGTCCTGGCGCTCACGTTCAAGGGTGATCGCGCCGAGGCGTCCGCGGGCCCTTCGCCGGAGGCATTGCGGCCCCTGGGCGCAACCAAGGTTCATGTCGATATGCACCACAGCGGTCGGGCCGGTCTGGTCAGCTACGGCAGCCCGGCGCGTTTCGACGACGTCGCGGTCAACGGCGACCAGGTGCTGGCGTTGGTCGACATCCCCAACGGCTGGGGTCCGATCGCGCTCCTGCGCGACAACTCGAGCCGCTTCAACGTCGTCAAGCCGGGGGCGCCAGCCAAGCCGGGCGGTGACGGTTGGTACGTTACGCCAATCCACGCGACCCTGCGGGCCAAGGATGGCCGCGTGCTCATCACCGGCTTTGGGCGCGCCAAATCAGCCGATTGCAGCAACAACACCAACTCGCGCCAGAACGGGCAGACCTTCCTCTTCAATCCGGCGACGCTCGACACCATCGCCAACAACGGAGTCATCCAGTCGGCGCCGATGGACGAGCAGAACCTCGACACCGAGGACGACGTCCTTTACTGCGCTGGCCACAACACCATGGCGGACGGCCGCGTCTTCTTCTCGGGTGGCACGCGCTTCCCGGATCGACTCCCCGATTCCAGCCCCGAACGCGGCCTGCGCTACTCCCGCGTCTTCGGCACCAACAACGCTTTCAAGCGGATCAGCGCCTCCATGAACGGCGGTCAAGCGATGACCTACCCGGGCGCCACCGGTAACGTGCGCGGCGAGAAGTGGTACCCGTCCAACCTGCTGCTGCCCGATGGCCGCGTGCTCATGTTCGGCGGCTTTCACTATTCCGGCGGCGGCCCCAGCGGTACCAGCAAGGGCAATCGCTCGTTCGAGCTCTTCGATCCCAAGGTTTGGGACGCCAACAACGCCAACAACCCGTACGCGGTGACCACCCAGCACGAAGAAGGCTCCGCCGATCTGCCGCCCTCGCGTGGATACACGAACCTCTTTTATCTGCCCAAGGCAGTTCCCGCCGGTAACGCCAACGGACTGGCTCGCCAGATCGCGGTGTCGGGCGGCCCCGGCAAGGTCTACCTCTACACCATCGAGCCGGGCCCGTCGGGAAGCGCTCGCCTCCACCTGCGCGGCAACGGCAGCAGCCCCAACCCGAGCAGCAATGAAGACGGCGAGGGCGCCAGCGGCGTCGTGCTGTCGGACGGCCGCATCTTCTACGCCAACGGCGGTCACGACGGCCCCGGCTCGTCGCGCATGTACATCTACAATCCCTACAGCGACAGCTGGACGCAGACCTCGACGCCGATCTCGCGGCTCTACGGAAACGCGGTTCATCTGCCCAACGGCGAGATCGCCGTCGTCAACGGCTTTCAGGGGCCGGCGCGTTCGGGGTCGGAGGTGGGCGCCCCCGCTGGCGATCCCGGCATCGGCATCGAGCCCGGCAACGAGATGGAGATCACCGACCCGGTGGGAGATCCACGCCGGCCGGTCATCGTGAACCCGTACACCAACCCGCCCGGCATCTTCGCCCAACCGAAGTGGCCCGAGTCGACCCACCGGGGGTATCACAGCTTCGCGATCCTGATGAAAGATGGCCGCATCCTCATCGGCGGTGGCAAGGATCAGAGCCACGCCACTGGCTGCGAGAAGAACGAGATCCGGATCTGGACGCCGCCCTACCTGCAGGGCAATCCCACTCGCCCCGTGATCAGCAGCCCGACCGATACCGGCTCCACCTTCACGATCACGGCAGGCGGGAACAACTTCACCATCAATCACACCGGAACCTTGCGCACGGACAGGGGCGTCGTCCTCATGGCGCCCGGCTCGGTCACTCACGCATTCGACGCCGGCCAACGCTACGTTCCGCTCGAGGTCGTGTCGAGCGGCGGGGGCTCGACCACCGTCAAGGCACCGGCCAGCATCGAGGTGGCGCAGCCGACCGACTACGTGCTCTTCGTCATTTCGTCGACGGGCGTCCCTTCGGTCGGTGTGCACGTGCGCGTGGTTCCGCCGTCCGCCTGCCGCTTCGCGGTAGACGGCACCCGCACGTCCTATGTCGAGGCCGAGATCGCGTCTCGCCGCGCGGGGCCCTTCTCCACGTCGCCCGCGGGCGACACGTCGGGGCCATTCGTTGCCGTCGCAAGCAACGGGGGCACGCACACCAGCGTTCCCGACGAGGGCAAGGTGCTCTGGTACGATCTCACCGTGACCAATGGTGGTCAGTTCTTCGTCTGGGCGCGGGTCAGTCAGCCGAGCGGCACGGGATCGTTCTGGGTCAGCCTCGACGGCAACGCGGATCAGACGCTCAGCTTGCCGGCAGCCGGCAGCGGCTGGCAGTGGGTGCGCGTGCCGAGCGCGATCGCCATCTCGAGCGGGCCGCACACCTTGAAGATCAAAGTCCGCGAGCCCTCGGCCCAGATCGACAAGATCGTGTTCCACCAATCGAGCAGCTTCGTTCCGAGTGGCCTCGGCAACGAATCTCTGATCTGCAACGGCCCCATCGCACCCGTCGATCCTCCGACACCGCCCGCGGCCCCAAGTAACCTCGTCGCCAACGGCGGACCCGGCCAGGTCTCGCTGAGCTGGACCGACAACGCGGGCAACGAAAGCAGCTACGAGCTCGAGCGCAAGCGTGCGGTCGATGCGAGCTTCGCTCTGGTAGCTACCTTGGGGGCGAACACCGTCAGCCACATCGATGGTCCTCTGTCGCCTGACGACTACGAGTACCGGCTGCGCGCACGCAATTCAGCCGGCCCCTCGGCCTACAGCAACGTCGCGCCGGCTTCGGTCAGCCCGGCGGTCGGCCCATTGCCGCCAAGCAATCTGGCGGTCAGCGGCACGGGCGGCAATGCCGCGCTCACCTGGAGCGACGGTTCCAGCAACGAGACCGGCTTCCGGGTCGAGAAGAAAGTCGGCACGGGCGCCTTCACCACCATCGCAACCAAAACCGCCAACACCACCACCCACACCGACACGACGCTGGCGGGAGTGACCAGCATCTACCGCGTGGTAGCGACCGGAACACCCGATTCGGCGCCCTCGAACGAAGCCACCGCCGCGGTCAACTTGGCCAATGCCGACGCGTTCGTGAAGAGCGGCGTGAACGCGAGCACCAACTACGGCACGCTCGCCACGTTGGAGGTGAAGAATGCCCCCAGCACCGCGCCCGACAACAGTCGCGTGACCTACCTGCGTTTTGCCCTCACGGGCGTCGGCGCCAACGTGACATCGGCTCGCTTGCGCCTCTTCGGCAACGCCGTCACATCCATGAAGGACACGTCGATTCACGGGGTCGCGGTGACGACATGGATCGAAAGCGGCACCGGCGGCATCACCTGGGCGAACGCCCCGGCATCGAACGCGACGCCCGATGCCTCCTTGATCGTCAGCACGACGGCCGGGTTCTGGGAGTGGGATCTTACGGGGTATGTTCAGGCACAGCGATCAGCCGGGGCCACGGCGGTCAGCTTCGCGGTCAAGACCGTGCCGATCTCCAACGAGAGCCAGACCACGTTCCAATCGCGCGAGGCCGCCAACGATCCCGTGTTGACCGTCGGTTCGAGGCCGTGAGCCGAGCGGGCACCCGAAGGTTTCTGACCGCCGCGGTCGTCGTCGTCATGACGGCGGCCGCTTGCGATCAGGAGCCCGCCCGTCACACCCGCGTCGATTCGGGTCCTCCTGCAGCTGATGTTGCGGCTGGTGATGTCGATCTCGGCGATCCGCAGCGACCACCGCGAGGCCAGGCGTCCCTCGAAGCCTGGCTGGCCGCTGGGCACCACCGCGCGTGGCGCTGCGAGACTGTCGTTTCGCCCGCGCGCCTCAGCGGCAATCACGGCCGCCACCGCATCTGCCAGAACGACCGGCTGCTTGCATCGACGGACGGCAGCTATCCGGTCGGCGCTGCTTCGGTGAAGGAGCTTTACCGCGGTGGTGAGGCTCCGGCGGGCTTTGCCGTCGGTCTCAAGGTCGAAGAGGGCGAGGGGACCAACACCTGGTACTGGTACGAACGCATCGGCGCTGCGACCGCCCGCCCGCTTGCCGATGGCCTGGGGCCGCCCCAATGTGCCGTGTGCCACGTGACCGCGGCGCGCGACTACGTCTTCTTTCGCGCGCCGTGAGTGGGTTCAATCAGCCGGCTCAGTAGCCGAGCTGGCGCTTGACCGAGGCGTAACGGAGGCGGGCGAAGGTCCGCATGCCTTCGGCTTCCATGGCCGGATCGCACATCGGTGGCGACAGCATCTGCCTCGCCTCGGTCTCGTCGTACTGCGCGACGACTTCGTCGATGATCTTGATGACGTTCGTCGGCTGCAGGATCGTCTCGTTCAACTGTTTGAGCTTGGCTTCGTACTCGGGCAGCAGCGCCTCGAGGAAGCCGCGCTTCCATCGGTTGCAACGGGGCAGCTCGGGATCGCAGCGGACTGGCATGTCGGCGCGCGCGCAGTCGGTTTCGGACTTGCAAAATCCCACGCCGAACATGCGGTCCACGTCCCAGGAGGTGATGGTCCAGGGGCCGCCGTTGGCCTTCACCAGCTCCTTGGGCAGCTTGTAGACGTTGTAGTTCTTGCCGTTGTCATCCCAGCCCCCGCCCCAGTGCTGGATGGCGTAGTACTTCATGGTCGCGTCGACGTCGAAGTTGCGGGTCATGAACTCGCGCCAGATGGCCGGGCCGTTGTCGCGCGCCGATGACATGCCGGTGATCAACGACACCATGTCGTCGATGCTGCGCCACTCGTGGTTCTCGCGCTTGTAGGTGTATTCGTAGCGCGTGCGCACGGGAATCATCGGGCAGTGGTCCGAAGGCAAGATCACTTGACCGAGGCCCGGCGCCCAGGGGCCCAGATCATCGCCGGTGCTGAACACCTTGTAGACGTCGCCGACCGGCTTGCCGCGGCCGTGGAAGCGCTCGAGGTAGTCAGCGCCGATCGGCTCGAGGTCCATCATGTAGTTGTAGGGCCCGCCGTTGACGAAGACGCGGGCATAGCGCCGGATGCGGGGCGCCGGGATGGCGCCGCCTGAGGGATCTTCGTCGAGCCGGGCGGCCACGTGATGGGCGAAGCCGGGGCACGACTGATTGAGGCGGTTGAGCAGCACGCGGCTCAGGCCTTCGAAGCGGCGATAGCGCGGGAACGAAAAGCTCCAGCTCATCGCCTTGACGGGTCCCGCGGTCGGGCGCGGCAGCGTCGCGGGCCAGCTCTGAATGTCCTCGGCGTTGAGGCGGCCTTCCAGGCTGCCCTGATAGCGTGCGCGCGTGTCGAAGGGCTCACCGCCGAAGACGAGGACGGCGGGAACGCGATCGTTCCACTTCGGGTTCACGTTGCATTCGGTGCAGGTGGTGTCGAGATAGTCGGCAGGGCAGCCGATCACCGGGCCGTCGGGTGAGACGTTGGTCCAGAGCGTGCCCCAGTTCGGCGGCGAGACCAGGATCTCGTAGTACGGCTTGCCTTCGATCGCGGGGCTCACGTAGTAGGCGTGGTGCCCAAACGGGATGGGATCGCTCGGGCGCGGCGAGATCACCTCGCGCTTGCCTGCGGTTCGTTCACCGACCACGCGGTAGCGCACGAGCGTGCGGGCGGGCTGCGCGGGCAGTGTCGCGATGAAGGTGGCGCCGTCGGCCACCATCGGCACGATCTGCGGCGCCGGCGGTCCCACCACGCGGCGACCCTTGTCGAACTCGAGATAGGATTCGACCGCGAGGTTGGTGACTGTGCCCGCCGACAGCCGCGCGCGGATCACGACCTTGTCGCTTTCACGGATGAATCCCGGCATCGCTTGGCCCGCGGCGACGGCGCTGAGCTCCTCGACGATCACGGGAGGGGCGCCACTTGCGCTGTTGGCACGCCCCGGGCTGGCTCCGTCGAGCGGCGAGGCAATCCAGTTGGCGATCTCGGCCGCGGGCACCGCGAAGTTCACGCGTTCAAGTGAATGCCCGAGGTTCTGGTGGGGAGCGAACAGCGCGCGTGGATCGTTGGGGCCGAACCATTCGGGTTCGCTGAACCAGCCGTCGCCCGCGCCGAAGCTGTCGGCCGCCAGTGGCCAGGGGAACTTGTCGTCATAAGCTGCCTGGTCCACGGTCGCGCCCACTGCATCGGTCAGCACGATGCGACCGCCACCGTCGTCGAGAGCACCGGCGAAATCCCCCACCACCTGCCCGGCGAGCGGCGCGAGGTTGTACTTGGCCACCGCCAGCAAAGCGGTTCGCTTCTTGGCGACGACCAGGAACTGCCCCGGTCCCACCACCGTGCCTGCGGCGAAGGTGAATTGAATCTCCCCCGAGAGTTTCCAGCCGCCGAGATCGATCCCGGCGGTGCCGGCATTGTGCAGCTCGAGGAATTCGTGATCGTTGCTGTCGGCGTTCGACAGCACGGGGTTGTACATGATCTCGGAGATGGCGATGCGAGGCGCCCCCACCGGCGCCACGCCTCCGTCGACGCCAGGTCCATCCGCGGCGCCGGCCTCGGTTGCCGGGCCCGCGCCCGACGCCATCGGCTGATCGTCGTCACCACAACCTGCGGCGGCCCCCAGTGCCAGCGAGGCTAGCAACGCGAGACTGACGCAACGGGGGGACTCGAACCAGACGTGGGCGGACATGCAGGCACCTCTTGTTAGGCTTTCCCGGAGACCCCGCGCACGCGCGAGGTGCGCGTACGCGCGAGGTGCGCGCACGCGCGAGGTAGGTGGAACCGAAGCCGGAACCCTACCAAGCTTTGCCGCGTGAGGGGCTGCGGCGAATCTGGCGTGGCGCTGCGGTGGCGAATGCGCCTTGGCGCTGGGATGGCCAGCACGCTGCTGTCGCGATCCGTCAGCTCGAACTGTCTTCGTCCTCGAAAGGGCCATCGTCGTCGTCAGGCGCTCCCGCTCGCGGCGGGGAGCCATCGACCGGCACCACGTACCACTGACGTCCTTGTTGTCGACGGCGCAGGAGCCCCTCTTTCTCCATCGCCTCGAGCAGCCGGGAGAACGTCGCGAAGCCGTGCTCGCGCTCGTCGAAGTCGGGCTCCTTGCGCACGATCGTCTCTTTGATCAGGGAGGGATTCAGCGGCTCGGTCGCCCGCGCCAGCAGGTTCGCGACCACCTCGCGCGCAATGATCGGCACCGCCCGCCTGGGAGGGGCATCTCCGGCGGCGCTGCGGTTCGGCTTGTCGCGATCGCCCCGCACCGAGCGCGAACCGTCGCGCGGCTCGCCCCGGCTTTGCCCGCGCAGGTAGAGGAATTCGTCGCACGCCTTCACGAAAAACGGTGAAGTCGCCTCCTTGACTCCCAGCCCGATGACGAAGCGGTCGTTTTCGCGCAGCTTGTAAGCGAGCGGGCAAAAGTCACTGTCACCCGACGCGATGACGAACGTGTTGATGTGTTCGCGGGCGTAACAGAGCTCGAGAGCGTCGATCACGAGGCGCATGTCGGCGCTGTTCTTTCCCGCACGGGTCGACGGGGGAACGTCGACCAGCTCGACCCCGAACTCGTGCAGGTGTTTTTTCGCCTCGCGGAAGCGCGTCCAGTCGCAGTAGGCCCGGCGAAAGACGACCTTTCCCATCTCCAGCAGGCGGTCGAGGGCGGGTTGCAGGTCGAACGTCGGCGCCGAGACGCCGGTGTTCGTGACCAGGTTCTCGAAGTCGATGAAGAGGGCGATGCGACGTCCGGCGGAGCTCACGCCGCATCCTAGCCCAACCCCGTGCCGGCGGGGTTAGCCGCGACTCAAAGGGCGTCGACCGGGGCGGGCTGGTCGATCACGCAGGCGCCGCCCGAACAGCCATATCCATCCGAGCAATGAGCGTCGCTTTCGCAGAAAACCCGGCAGGTGGTGCCGTTGCAGCCGCGGTAGGGCTCGCAGGACTCCGCGGCGGTGGCTGCCGGACAGACCCCGAAGTCGCAACGAACGGCGTCCGTGGCGCTGTTGCCGCTGGCGTTGCAAACGGCGGCTCGGCAAACGGTCGTCTCGTCCCACAGGGCGCAATCCGACTCCGCGTCGCACCTGCCGGTGGTACCGCAGCTGCTGGCGGCGGTCACCGCGCACATCGGATCGGGCGTGCCCGCTGCGACGGCGACACACTTGCCGCGGGCAGCGGTGGTGTTGCAGGCGTGGCACTTTTCCACACATGCATCCTCGCAGCAGACGCCGTCGACACAGAAGTTGCTGAGGCACTCCGAGCCGAGCTTGCAGGTGCGCCCCGGGCCGTATTCCCCGCAGGTGCCATCGACACAGGCCTTGCCGGCGATGCACTGGGCGTCGCTCGTGCAGCGTTCGACACACGCGCCGTTTTCGCAGCGGGAGGGATCGCAGACCACCGGCTTGGCGGCGAGGCAGACCCCTTTGCCGTCACAGCCACCCTGGGGTTGAAACCGCCCGGCGGAGTCGCAGATGGCGGGGGTGCAGACGGTCTCTTCGATGTGCTTCTGGCATTTGCCGTCGCCGTCGCAGAGGCCGTTTTCGCCGCAGGTCGAGGCGGCTTCCTTGCGGCAGATGCCACGAGGGTCGGGTTTTTCGAAGTCGACCGAGGAGCATTCTCCGATCGAGTTGGGCAGGTTGCAGGCGACGCAGGCGCCCTGGCAGGCGTTGTTGCAACAAAGGCCGTCGACGCAGAATCGCGACTGACATTGACCGCCAGCTGCGCAGGGCGCCCCCAAGGGGCGGCGATTGCCGCATTCGTTGCCTGAACAACAGACGCCGTTTTCGCAGTTGGCGCTCAGGCAGTCGCCGGCGCAGACACAGGGCTGTCCGGGCGGGCGCGCGGGCTGATCGAAGCCGACCAGGCAAGCGGGCTCGCCGTCGGGACGCATGTCGACGCCGGCCTCGCGACGGGGCGGTTTGACCTCCGTCTCGGGGCTCTTGCACGCAAGGCCGCCAGCCAAGAGGAGGGCAAATCCGGCAAGAACCAGACACCGGATTGGAGCAGGGAGGTGCGCCTCCATCGATCCCATGAGGGCCGAGAGTATCAGCCCTGGAGAAAAATCGCGCGCCACCCGGCTGGGCGGCGCATCCGATCACTTGCTCGGCGCGACGAACTCGAAGACGCCCATCGCGTTGTTGTCGCCCACCGTCACCTGGCCGCTGATGCGCGTTCCCGGCAGCAACATCAGGTATTCGTTGAGTACGGCGTTGGACCCACACTTGCCCTGCGCCAGCGCGGTGCCGACGTTGGAAAAGAGCGCGACGAGCTGGGCGGGATCGTTGGCCGAAGCGTAGGCAGCGCCCGTCGCCGTCGACAGCTCGCGCAGCACCTTCACGGCGGCGGTCTCGCTGCCCATCATGACCTCGGCGGCCGGGCCGAGGCCGACGGTGAAGACGGGGATGCCGGCCGCGAGCGCGTCGGCGTGGCACTTGTCCCGCGAGGTCATGCTGGACGGCTGGCCGTCGGAGAGCAGCAGGATCGCGTGGCGCTTGCCGGCGCGGCTGGCCACCAGCGGCACCATCTGCACGCACGATTCGTAAAGCGGCGTTCCGCCCGAAGCGCGGACCTGCGCGGTGGCCGCCTTCAAGACCGTCTTGTCGTTGGTGAAACCGGCCGCGGTGGGCGGTGAACAGTTGGCGGCCGGCACGGGAGCGGTTCCGCCGTCCACCACCATCGATTGCAGACAGACCAGATCGCGCAGGTTGTTGCCCGCGGGGCCGTAGTCGGTCAGCAGCACCTCGTCGTT
>JANNNO010000595.1:0-4680 GCA_031398585.1 Myxococcales bacterium
GTGGCGCCGCGGCGCCTTCGGGGCGTCGGGCCGGCGCGGTGGTTCGCAGCTCTCGCCGTCGCCTCCCAGTAGCGAGACGAACGGCGGAGCTGCCGACCCGGGGTGCGTCGTCAGCGCGCTTCGGCGGCGTTGACCTTCAGCGTGCGACCGTCGAGCTCGGCGCCGTTCATCGCTTTGATGGCTTCGCCCGCGTCGACCGCGGCCTCGAAGGTCACAAAACCGAATCCGCGGGAGCGGCCGGTCGCCCGATCGAGCACGACGGCGACATCGCTCACGGGCCCAAACTTCAAGAAAGCGTTCCGAAGATCGTCGGTGGTGGTGTCCCAGGACAGCCCGCCGACGAAGAGCTTCGTGGGGCCAGTCCGGTTGTGGCGCGGCCGCGCAGCGACGCCGATCTCGATCTGCTCGAGCGGGATCTCCGGCAACTTGTTCGCGTCAACATCACCCGGCTCGGGCTCACCCGGATCGATGCCGCGCGCGCGCAGATCCCGGTTGCGTTGCAGGCGATCCTGCTTGTCCTTCTTCTTTCGATCGCGCTCGGCCTCGCGCTGTCTTTTTCCGCCGACGTAGCCGCGATTCATGAGCGGCAGCCCTCGCGGGCGACGTGATGGGAGCTTGTCTCGTTCATGGGTCTCTTTTCGTTGAGGTGGAGCCTCTCCCTTGGGGAAAGGCCGCGACTATCGCCGACCGCAGGGCCGGCGATGGCAGATATCACGGACAAAGCGCCGAGGCGTTGGATCACCGCGAGGTGTCCGCCGGCCCAGCGCGCCTACCAGTTGTAGCTTGACTCGGGGGGTTTTGGCCCGCATCAATACACGGCTCGCGAGGTTTCGTCCTGCGGCCGGATACGCCGGACCGCGCAAGGACCGATTGTCAGGCTCGTATCCGTACGGCGACCAGGCACGGTTTCGCAGGAGTCGCCACGGGATACGAAGCGGGGCCACCCCCAGACCGCGACCGAGGATCTCGGTCGATGCGCCAGTCGGGGGTTACCAAGGCAGCCGCGTCCGAGGACTGACACGTTGACTACACCGACCTTTTCCGACTTCCCGCTCCACGACTCCATCCATCAGAACATCCGCACCGAGGGCTACACGACGCCGACGCCGATCCAGGCGCAGGCGATCCCGATTCTGCTCGGCGGCCGCGACCTACTCGGTTGCGCCCAGACCGGCACGGGCAAGACAGCCGCCTTTGCGCTTCCGATCCTCGACCGTCTGGCGCGCAATCCCCGCCCACCCGGTCTCAAGGGCGCACGCGCCTTGATCCTGCTGCCGACGCGTGAGCTGGCCCTGCAAGTGGGCGAGAGCTTCCGCACCTACGGGCGGAATCTGCGCCTCGCCTGCGCCACCATCTTCGGCGGCGTCGGCCAAGGACCCCAGGTCGATGCGATTCGCAGGGGCGCCGACATCATCGTCGCCACGCCCGGACGCCTCATCGATCTCATGGATCAAGGCCACGTCCGCTTCGAGGCGATCGAGATCCTCGTGCTCGACGAAGCCGACCGCATGCTCGACATGGGCTTCATCAAGCCGATCAAGCAGATCCTGGGCAAGTTGCCCCGCCGCCGTCAGAACATGTTGTTCTCGGCAACGATGCCGCCCGACATCGCGGATCTCGCCAGCGGCCTGCTCGTGAACCCGGAGAAGATCGCCGTCGCCCCCGTGGCGACCACGGCCGAGACGGTCACGCAGTGGGTGCTCCACGTCGCCAAGGACAACAAGCGCGCCCTGCTGCAGGACGTGCTCAACGATCCGTCGATGGAGCGGGTGGTGGTCTTCACGCGCACCAAACACGGCGCCAACCGCGTGGTGCAGCAGCTGGAACGAGCCGGCGTTTACGCCGAAGCGATCCACGGCAACAAGTCGCAGAACGCGCGCCAGCGGGCTCTGCAAGGTTTTCGCGATGGGCGCGTGCGCGTGCTCGTTGCGACCGATCTGGCGGCGCGCGGCCTCGACATCGACGGCATCACCCACGTGGTCAACTACGAGCTGCCCAATGAGCCCGAGAGCTACGTGCACCGCATTGGCCGCACCGGTCGCGCTGGCGCCAGCGGCATCGCCCTGTCGTTCTGCGATCATGAAGAGCGCGCCTACTTGCGCGACATCGAACGGCTGACCCGCAACAAGCTGCGCGTCTCCGAGTCGCATCCTTACGTTGTCGGCGCCAACGATCCCGCTCCCCGCGGGCAGTCGACGAGCGCATCGGATCGTAGCGGTCCCCGCGGCGGCTTCGGCGGCGGCGGTGGTCGTGATGGTCACGGCCATCGCAACAACCAGAATCGCGGCGGCGGCCACGGCGCTGGCGGTCACGGTGGCGGTCGCCGCCCCAGCTGGCCCGGCCGAGAAGGCGGCGAACGCCGCACCGACGGACAGCGCCCCCCGGCATCCTCCCCGCGCCGCCCCCAATCGTCGTAGGCGCCGCGCAAGCCGAGAAGACCGGACACGAGCCCGTCTCGAGACCGGTCTTTTCGCCCGCGTCGCAGACCTCGCGGGAAGTCACCCGCGATCTTCGGGTTGGGCCCCTTCGGCGTCACGCTCGTCGGCGTCGGAAAGACGGGGCTGCGCTGCGCTGGCGATCCGATCTCCTCATCGAATTGTTGCAACGGTGAGATTGTGGCTGTGCGACTTTGCGTTTCCGCCAGACGCGCAAGTCAATCGCCGATGCCGCACGTGCCATTGCATTTTGGACGCCCGATCAAGAAGAGCGCTTCTTCGGCAACGCCACCAACGGGACGGGGCGCGCGACAGGTCGTCGCCCGCGGCGTGATCCGTTCTGATGCGTCGGGCACCGCTCCCGCCACCTTCGCTGGCGTGCGCGGCATCGTTGGCCTCGCCTGTCTGGCCGTCGTGTGCGCGTCGGCTTGCACAGGGCTTGCCCGGCGCCTCTCGCAACCAAGCGGCCACGCGACCCCTTCCTCGGTTTCCCGCGCTCACGAAAGCCGCCCGTCGGGAGAGACGGCGACGTCGACATCGGCGGTCGAGCCGCCGGGCCACGTGACGGAGCGCATGCCGCCTCGCCCGACAGCGGCGCGGCCAGTGTGGCGGACGCTGAAGAGTGAGCACTTCGTTCTTCACACCGATGATTCGGACGCAGAGGCTCGGTCGCTCTTGCGGACCAGCGAACAGGTCCAGGCAACTCTGGCGCGATGGTTCGGTGCCGAAGCTGGCCTGCTGGAGATCGTGCTCTACCGACACGCAGTCGACTATCACCATCGCTTCGGTGACTCCGTGGCGTCCGTCACTCGCTGGGCGCCCGGTCACGTCGTACTCGTCACTCATCGCGATCAAAGCGCGCAGCTCCTCGAAGAGGCTTTCGCACAAGCCATCGCGCGGCAGATCCTTGGCCAAAAGTATCCCTCTTTGCCTGCTTGGCTCACCGAGGGGCTGGTCAGTTTTTTCGGCCGCGTTCACCTCAACGAAGGAACCCTGTGGGTTGGTGCGCCTCCCTCCACGCTCCTGCCAATAGGTGGATCGATCGTCGTCGCGCCTCTCGCGGAGCTGCTGGAGCACGATCAACAGGACCTTCCCGCCCTGGTGTTGAAATCCTCGGCCTGGGCGTTGACCGGGTATCTGCTCGATTCGACCATCTTTGGCCAGGAGTCGGCATCGAGGTTCAAAGCCTGGCTGGGCCTCGTCGGGAGCGCCGCCACGCCGAGTGGGGTTCGAAGCGCGTTCACCGACATCTATCCCGAATCCTCCGTCGAGGGCGCCAGCATCGAGTACTCGGCGCACGGACGCGCCGCCGCGGGCATCGGGGGCTACCGAACCTCGATCCCCGCCGCCCAGCCGCGTGTTCTGGACCTGCCATCTGCCCCCGCATCGATGCAGCGAATCGAGGTGCTGGCGGCTCTCTGCCAGGCACGGGTGGAGGCCGCACGCTCCGGGGGCGTGGCCGCGAGCTTCGGCGGTGGCAATCGGCTGGGCCATCGCCTCTCGCTCTTCGCTGAGATCGGCGCGGTGTCGTGGCCGCTCGCCGTCTCCTACGGCCACTCGTTCGCGCGGCGACATTCCTTCGACATCGATGTCGGCAAGGGAGCTCTCGGCCATTTCGTTTCGCCCCGCTATCGCTTCGATTTCGATAGCGACCGCGCGCCCGATGTCATGGCCAGCATCGCTGCGGGATTCCACCTGTCGTTGATGAACGAAACCCTCGGTTTGATCCGGAGGCCGGCTCGTGGCGTAACGATGCTTCCAACCGGCGAGGCTTCCTTCCGATATCTTGCTTTCGCCAACGAAGTGGGCGTCGGCATGTTCGTCTACCGTGGTGTCTACCTTCGGGCCGCGCTGACGCTGCTGTGGCCCCTGTCAACCAACCTGGACGACATGTGTGCGGATCCCCGGTACTCGCGGCGGACCGAGTGCCCCGAGGTCTCGGATCTTGCCGGAAATGTCGTGGCCGCCACCATGCGCTTCGGCCTCGGCTACGCCTGGTAGACCGCCAGCGCGTTCGCGGCTC
This sequence comes from Myxococcales bacterium, assembly GCA_031398585.1. Taxonomy (GTDB): domain Bacteria; phylum Myxococcota_A; class Polyangia; order Fen-1088; family Fen-1088; genus JANNNO01. Next base: position 4,459 of record JANNNO010000595.1, read on the forward strand.
CTCACCAAGATGGTTGTCTTGGCGGCTGTCTGATTCGATGATGAAGGGGTGGGGCCTGACGTTTCGTCACGGGAGCGGGCGCGGCTGGGCCGTCTGCTTGCCGTGATTCTCGTCGCGTCGTCGTTCGCAGGCTGTGGCATCTCGCAGCGGCTGGCGCAGCCGAGCGGTGCGCGGACACCTGCACCCCGAAGCACGGCGCCCGAGTCGGAGCCGGTGCCTTCG
>JANNNO010000607.1:0-5410 GCA_031398585.1 Myxococcales bacterium
GGACCAGCTTGCGGGCCAGGGCAAGTGCGAGGCCCCGCGCAATGACCTCACGCTGCCCGCGCATGGACGCCGAAGCGTCGATGAGGATGCCGTGCGAACGGCGCTGGCCTTCGTGGGGGCGCTCGTGCCCGTAGTAGAGCAACTCGTCGCCGAGCGCCCGCTGCGCGAAGGTGTCGGCCTCGTGGGCCAGCTCGCTCGGCAAGATCGCATCGACGCTTCCACGGCGCTCGACCGAAGCGTAGCCATCGACGGCGAAGCGCTGCACGGCGGCCGCGCGTTTGGTCTCGAGCAGGGAGGGCAAGAGCTGCAAGGAGAAGTCGGCGATCTGTCCGGCGCCGGTGGTCTGCGCCAGCTGGTAGAGCGCGGGCAGATCGGGCGCTCCGGTGGCAGGGACGCCGAAGAGGCGAAAGACCCCGAGCTCGGTCTGCTGCAAACGCAGGAGAACCATGGCGCGTTCGTCGCCGAGGGCGCGGAGAAAGTCCAGCGCCCAGCCGGGCGACTGCGTCTGCGCGAGCTCCGCTGCGGGGCGGGTGTAGAGCGGCGAGGCGAGTGGTAGCGGCGGCAACAGCGGCGGGTTGCGGCCAGCGGCGCGGGCGCGGCGCTCGAGATCGCCGAAAAGGCGGGCAAGCAGAACGACGACGATCTCGTCTCTGAGGCCGATGCCGTGGTCGAGCTCGGTCTCGGCCGGTGTCGCCACGACGGCGTCGAGAAGCGCGCGATAGCGAGCCAGAGGTACGGCCTCGGGGCGTCCCGCGATGTCGTTGCGAGGGGGAACCAGCGGCGCCGCGCGCCCTCGGGAGAGGAGCAGGCCAAGATCGTGGACCGCGACCAGCGGCGGCGAGAGGCCGAGGCGCAGAAGACCATTCCACCAGACCGCCGCGGCCAGCGCGGTGGCCGTCGTGCCCTGCACGCCCGCCCAGGTCAGCGTCGCCAGCTGCCGATGCAGCTCCGCTTCGGCGCGCGCGGCTTCGGCGAGCGGGTCGGCCATTGGTTGATGGTAGCAGCGGTGTCGGGGCGGAGGAATGAAGGTCGTCGGCGGAGACTGCGGGCGCGCAGCGCGCGGCGCCCCGATTCGCGATAGAGCCGGCGAGTCCGACGTTAGGGAGTGGTGGCGCGGCGTTCTGCGGAGATGAGGGTGTTCGAGAGGAGCATGGCGATGGTCATGGGGCCAACCCCTCCTGGGACCGGAGTGATGGCGGCGGCGCGTTCGGCGGCGGCGGCGAATTCGACGTCGCCGACCAGCTTGCCGGCGTCGGTGCGGTTGGTTCCGACGTCGATGACGACCGCGCCTTCTTTGATCCAGGCGCCCTTGACCAGCTCCGGGCGGCCGATCGCGGCCACGACGATGTCGGCACGGCCAACTTCACCGGCGAGATCCTGCGAGCGCGAATGGCAGACGGTGACGGTGGCATCGGCCGCGGTCAACAACACCGCGACTGGCTTGCCGACGATGTTCGAGCGTCCGAGTACGACGGCGCGCGCGCCAGCCAACCGGGTCCCTGCCTCTTCCAGGAGCTTCATCACGCCGAAGGGGGTGCAGGCGACGAAGCGAGGTTCGCCCACCAGCAGCCGCCCGAGGTTGTCGGGGTGAAAGCCGTCGACGTCCTTGGCCGGATCCACGCTGAGCAGAATCTTGCGGCTGTCGATCTGGGGGGGCAGTGGCAGCTGCACCAGGATACCGTCGACATTGCGATCGCGGTTGAGGCGACCCACGAGCTCGAGCAGCGCCGCTTCGCTGGTGTCCGCAGGCAGGTGGTGATCGAAAGTCTTGATCCCCGCCTCCTGACAGGCCTTCGTCTTGTTGCGCACGTAGACCTGGGAGGCCGGATCGGCGCCCACCAGGACCACCGCGAGACCCGGCGTCGTTCCCGCCTTCGTCAACTCCCCCGCGCGCGTCGCAATACCGCCGCGAATGCGGGCCGCAAGCGCCTTGCCGTCGATGATCCTGGCTGCCATGGCTGCTGGTAGGTGTAGTACACGCCCGAGCGTCTGAGCAAGCGCCACGCCGACGGTCACCCCGTGCAGTCTCGCGCGGCGCTACGAATGACGGCTCGCTTCGCGTTCGAACGCAACCGGCGGCGGCTTCGACCGAGCACGGGTGGCAGGACGCAAGCCCCGATGCCGATACTGAACAGGCTCACTTCATGTGCAAAAGGACGAGGACGAGCGCGCGACGCGGGCAGAGCGTCGGCCTTCTTGATGACCAGTCTGCTCTGCCTCGTCGCACGAGCAGAGGCGACCGCTGCACGGCCGGAAGCAGACGCGCAGCTCGTGGTTGCCGGCGACCTCGTCGGTTTCGTGCGCGCAGGCGAGCTGAACGTCCACCGGCACGACGCCGATCGCCCGGGGCAGCCCCCTCGCCTCCTCTTGCGTGTCGGGCAGGACGATGATGGCAAATCGCCCATTTTGGCTGACGACGACTTGGCGTCAGCGCGTGAGCGGGCACGTTTTCGGCTCGACTTGCCCGAAGCGAGCGATGACCGGGACGACGTGGTCGATGCGCTCGACGACGAACTCTCCCTCGCCCAGCGGCGCAACGAGGAGGCCGCCCGACGGCGTCCTTCAGCAGCAGGTTCCGACGGACCACGTCCTCTCGTCCTCATGTCGAGTGGTCGCTCATTGATCCTCTTCGCGCGGAGCCAAATCCTCGAGTTCCGGGACCCAGGCGCGCTTCGCAGCGGGAAGCCAGATGCCCCTGTCGTGCGCGGGTTCGCGCCCCGGGGAATCCTCGTCGCCGGGGCGACTACCGAAGGGGCTATCGTCGCGGCCCGCGCCTCGGATCTCCTGCTGGCACGGCCAGGCGGGGGCTTCGAACCTCTGTCTCGCCTCGCCTATGCACCCCGATTCCTGGCGGTCGATCCGGCGGGTGCATTCATCGCGGTGAGCGACGAGCGCCGCCTCGACGTGTATCCACTCGGAAAGAAGAATGCGCGTCGCATGAGCTTTCGCCCGAACGTCAGGCTGCGCGGGCTGGCGGCCTGCGCGTCGGGTCTCTTCGTGCTCGCAGAGGATGGCATTCACCTGGTGCATGCCCGCGGCCATGCCGAGCCCCGATTGACGGCGCCCGACCTGAACAGGATCGGGTGCGACGCTGGGGACGGCAGCGTCTGGGCGGCAAGCGATCAGCGGCTGCATCGTCTCCCAGAGGCCCTCGCCGGTAGCGGCCGAGCGCGCCTGTCTTCATCGCGAGCGGTGCCCGCCGGGGCGTTCGCCATCGCGTCCTCGGGGGGTGAGCTCTGGTGGCTCGGGGCAACCGGGCTGCCGGTGCGGTTGCTTGGCCCTTCGCAGCCCAGCGAGACCATCGGCCGGGATCGAAGCGCTGCGACGGCCGGGCGGTCGCTAGCCGGCGGCCCCTCGCCGTGGCGGGGCCTGCTGCCCCACGTCTCGATCGACGGCCACGCGCGCGTCTGGCAGCGCCGCCGCCAGGTCGGAGCAGGGATCATCGCTGAGTGGCGGCTCGGCGCTCGCACACCGGCGCGTGGGATCCTGCTTCGGGCGGCGGCCGCCGCCGAACCACCACCATCGCCGTCCCCAGACTCGATGGAGGCTCCGGCGGTCGGGACTGACGACTCGCGAGCGCCGAGCCGTGGGGAGGAGAACCACGCGACCCAGGTAGGACCCGATCCCGACGCACGCTGCCTGGCCTTCGCCCGTGATCGTGCCGTACAGCGAGCGCTGGTGGAGCCCGAACGTGCCAAGAGCTTGCTCGGTCGCGCCGGCCGCGCGGCCCTGCTGCCCGAGGTCCGCCTGCGGGCCGAACGGCGATCGGGTCGCAGCGAGTCACTGGACGTGAAGCCGAGCGCGGCGGGCGACGCCCTCGGCCTCGATACGGATCACGACGTTCGGTACGAGGTGCGAGCCACCTGGGATCTGTCGCGCCTGGTTTTCAGCCCCGACGAGCTAGGGGCTGCCTCGCAGAGCTTAAGAATTGCTGACATGAGACGAGAGATCGAGTCACAGGTGAATCGTCTCTACTTCGAACGTCGCCGCCTCGTCGTCGCCGCCGGTGCCACCGCGCCGGAGGAGGCAGCGACCTGGCAGCTCCGCCTCGAGGAGATCGAAGCCGATCTCGACGCCCTCGCGGGCGGTGCATTCATGCGTTGCCGGCGCGCTCTCGGCAAGGAGGTCCCGTGAACATGACCCAGGCTGGAACCATTCCCCGTCGCCACCGGCGTTACGCCGTCGACGTGGAGGCGACCCTTGGGGTCGAGGGCAACCGCGTGCGCGCGCGAACTCGTGACATCTCCCGCAACGGGATCTGCCTCATCGCGGGCGAGCCCTTCATGCCCGGCACACTTGCCCCGCTCGAGCTCGTGCTCGCCTTCGGCGAGGATTCTTATTCCGAACCGCTCGGCCTCACCGCGCGCATCGTCTGGTGCACGGAGCTCAACGGCAGCTACCAGGTCGGCGCCATGTTCGACGACGTGTCCGATCAGCAGGACGGCTTTCTCGAGATGTTCCTGCAGTACCTCGGCGATTCGCTCTCGCCTGATCACGACGGGAACGACGATCCCTGGCGATCGTGATCAGCCCGCGGCCCGGGCAAAGACCGCGGCCGCTGCGCGCGCACCGTCGAGGGCCGCGCTGACGATCCCCCCGGCGTAGCCCGCCCCCTCGCCTACCGGATAAAAGCCTGCCACGCCGGGAGATTCCAGCGTGACGGGATCACGTGGCAGTCGTACCGGCGCACTCGTGCGCGTCTCGGCCGCGATCAACACCGCGTCGGGATGCGCAAGACCGCGCAGCCGTCGCGTGAGCCCCGCTAGGCCGTCGCGCAGCGCTTCGACCAGTGGTCCGGGAAAGACCTCCTCGAGGGGGCCGTCGACGATGCCAGGCCGGTAACTGGCCCGTGGCAACGACGAGCTCGCTCGGCGCGCGAGGAAATCCTCGAGCCGTCGGGCTGGCGCCCGGAAGCCGCCGCCACCGAGGTTGAACGCCGCCTCCTCGATCTGACGCTGCAGCGCCATGCCGGCCAGCGGCCCGGCCGCGTCGGGCCCGAAGTCGGCGGGGCGAATCTCGGCGACCAGGCCCGAATTCGCGAAGGGCGAATCCCGGCGCGAAAGGCTCATCCCGTTGACCACCACACCGTCCGGTTCGGTGGCCGCAGGGACGATCCAGCCGCCCGGGCACATACAGAAGCTGTAGACGGTGCGATCGCTGGCATCGGCCTTCAGCTCGTAAAAGGCGGGCGGCAGGGCCGGATGACCGGCAGCATTTCCGTATTGCAGCCGATCGATCACCGGCTGTGGGTGTTCCAAGCGCACGCCGATCGCGAACCCCTTGCGCTCGATCGGGATGCCCGCCGCCGCAACCCATTCGTACACCGGTCGGGCAGAGTGACCGACGGCCAGAATGACCGCGTCCGCGGCAAGCTCGTCACCACCGGCGAGCTTGACCGCCGCTACCCGGC
>JANNNO010000010.1:0-18893 GCA_031398585.1 Myxococcales bacterium
CGATCTCAACGGCGCGCTCGGCGGCAGCGAGAAGCAGAAGCTCGAGCTGCACCTCGAATCGATCCGTCAATTCGAGCTGCGCATCGCCGATACCATGCAGAAGGGGACCACCGCCTGCGCCAAGCCCACGGCGCCGACCGATGATCTCGGCTCGGTCGCCAAGAAGACGCTGGCCGACATGGCTCACATCGATCTGATGGTGAACGCCTTTGCTTGCGATATCACCCGCCTCGGTGGCCTGCAATGGGGCAACAGCCACACCTGGCAGTTCGACACGCCCAACGGCCTGCGCAGCGAGTACCACATGGGCATCATTCACGTCGGCCGACGAGCCGAGGCGGTCAAGATCGAGACCTGGCTGGCCGGGCAGTTTGCCTCCGTGATCGCGAAGCTGAAGGCGATCCCCGAGCCCGATGGGTCGGGCACGCTGTTCGACAACACGCTGGTCGTCTGGACCCGCGACTTCGGTGAGGCCAACGCGCACGGCTCGTTCGATATGAAGTTCGTGCTGGCGCAGGGTAAAGGCGGCTATCTCAAGACCGCACCAACGGGCCGCTACATCAAGGTCATCGGCAACAAGCGGCAAGAGCGGGTTCTGCTGAACCTCATCGAAGCGATGGGCGTGAACGACTTTACCGGCTTCGGTGACATCGGCGCCGACTTCAAGCCGATGAAGACGCCGCTGGCCGAGCTCAAGGCCTGAGTCGTCAGCGCAGATCGTTGTCGAAGCTCTCGGGGGGCAGGGTCTTAGAGAGAGCCCGAGCGGCCAACTCCTCGACGTCCTTTTCACTGTCGAGCTCGAGCGCCTGCATTGCGAGCGTCTGCGCATCGACTGCGTGGCAACTGCGCATGATGGCCTTGACGCCAGCGATCGATGACGAGTTCATCGAATAGTCGCGCAGCCCAAGGCCCAGGAGGACGAGCGAGCAGAGCGGCTGACCAGCCATGTCGCCACAGAGCGAAAGTGGCTTTCCTGCGCTGGCGGCCCCGTCGATGGTCAGCTTGATCAGTCGCAGCATCGCGGGGTGCAGAGGGTGATAAAGGCTGTCCACGTCCCGATTGTCCCGGTCCGCGGCGAATGCGTACTGCATGAGGTCGTTGGTGCCGATGCTGAGAAAATCGCAGTGCCGCGCCAGGTGGTCGGCCGTGATGGCGGCGCTCGGCGTCTCGATCATCAGCCCCAGTGGCACCGATGGGTTGTGCTCGACACCCTCGCGCTGCAGCTCGGTTTTGACCTCGTCGACAATGCGGCGGGTTTCCCGCAGCTCGGTCAATCCCGAAACCAGGGGGAACATGATTCGCATCGGCCCGCGAGCCGCCGCGCGGAAGAGCGCCCGGAGCTGGGTGCGAAAGATGTCCGGTCGGCGGAAAGAGAAACGAATGGACCGCATGCCCAGCGCCGGGTTGTGTCCCTCGGGGATGCGCACGGCCAGCGGCAGCTTGTCACCACCCAGGTCGAGCGTGCGAAAGGTGGCGGTCCTGCCTTCGAGTGCGGTGAGTGCCGAACAGGCGTCGCGAAACTGCTCGTCTTCAGTGGGCAGGTCAGGCCGGTCCAGGTAGAGGAACTCGGTGCGAAACAGGCCGATGCCTTCGGCCCCGGCGGCAAGCGCCCCCCCGATCTGCCGGATCGCCGCGATGTTGGCGTGCAGGGCGACGGTGACCCCGTCGAGAGTGACGGCAGGAAGGTCATGCAGAGCGACGAGCCGCTGCTGGCGGCCAAGCGAACGCAGCCGAAAGCGACGGAACTGCCCCAGCGTCTCGGCGCTCGGGTTGCAGACCACCACGCCCTTGTCCCCGTCGATGACCAGACCGCCGCCGGAACCGACCTCGGTGCACGCGTCGATGACGCCAGCGACGAAAGGGATCCCGAACGAGCGAGCCAAAATGGCCGCATGCGAGCTGCGACCCCCCGTCTCGGTGACGAGGCCGATGGCACCGTCGTTCACCAGCCGGGCCACCTCGAGGGGGGAAAAGTCGAACGCGACCGCGATGGCGCCGGCCACACGGCCTTCCCCCCGCCGAAATGCAGGAAGTCCAAGCAACGCACGCAGGACCTGGTCGCCGACGGCTTCGACGTCACGCCCGCGTTCGCGCAGATAGAGATCCTCCATCGCGGCGAAGGTCGTGCGCATCTCATCGATGGCTTGCCGAACACCCCATTCCGCCCCCGCCGCCTCCTCGCTGATCTTGCGTCGGGCGACGTCGGCGATCTCCGGGCTGCGCAACATCATCCGATAGACGGTGACGATCTCGAGCGCGGCCTGACGCCCCTGACTTCCCAGCTCCTCGCCGAGTGCGATGAAGTGCGATTCGGCGCTGTCGAGCGCCTCGTCGAGTCGCACGAGCTCACTCGCGATCTCTGCAGGCGCAATCCGTCGCTCACTGACCAGCAGGGGATTGGCAAGGAGATGCGCGGGCCCTTCCGCCACGCCCTCAGCCGCCGGAATCCCCAACAGACGCTTATTGGACGACCGCGGACCCAAGAAGCCTCCTCCCCGAAACGTGCCCTCTTGGATCGTAGCAGCAGTCGCGCGATCGCCGCGAAGTCTGTTGCATGCTTTGTTGCGTCAGGGCCGGGGGAGGAGGCGCCGGTGGCGAGCTTAGGGGGTCTTTGCGCCCTTTTTCTCCGCCTCGAGCTTCTTCATCTCCTCGAACTTCGCGTTCATGCGCGCGGTCCAGGGAGGCGCGACGTTGTTGGATCGGGCGTAAGCGATCGACTGCCCGAGGTGCTCGTGGGCGTGCGCGAGCAGGAGAAGATAGGCGCCGCGCACGGTGGTCTTCATGCCGAAGAACTCGGCCGGCTTGTCGAGCTGCGCGTCTGGAGTCTCGATGAGCGCCTTCTTGACGTGCGAGAAGGAATCCTTCAGCGCCTTTTCGATGTCGGCCTTCTTCTTGAGGGACTTTTCATGGGTCTGAAAGTCGAAGCCCTCGGGGGCCTTGACGCCGACGAAGCTTGGGACGCCGTAGTTGGCGGACACGACGTGCATGAAGACATCGCCCACCGAGCGTGCGCCTTTGCCGGGACGCCAGCTGTATTTGTTCTCGGGCATCGCTGATGCGAGCTCGCCCAGCTTCTTCTCGGCGTCGAGGATCCAGACGAGGACGTCGCCCTTTACACCAGGAGGCAGCGCTTCGGTCTCGGCGGCACGGGATGCAGCGGGAGATGCCAGCAGAGCGAGCGGAAGACAGAGCAGCGAGAGTTTCAGGATACGCGACATGGACGGACTCCTTTGGCGAGCGGAAGTGGTGCCCGCCGAGCGCGCATCCTACTCCCGACGCAAGGAGCCCGGTTGAAACCGTGGCAACGGGGACGGGATCGTCTACTGGATCTGGGGCTCTGCGCCCTTGGTCGGCCAGGGCGCGAGCAGACCTGCCACCGCGCCGGTCTTGTCACGGAAAATGGAGATGATGCCGAGGCCGGGAACCGGCGCATCGTCGAGCAAGAGCTTGCCGCCCAGCTTGCGCAGTCGCCAGCGCGCTGCCGTCATGTCCTCGACCGCGAGGTAGGTCAGCCAGTGGCTCGGCACGCGCGCGCTACCAGCGAGGAGGCCGGCCGCAAGAGGTTCCTGTGGTCTCCCCAGCCCCTCGATGTCGAGACCGCGTCCGAAGGGCAGGGGGGCCCAGCCGAGCACCTCTGCATAGAAGGCCTTGGCGCGTTCCGGATCGCTGCTGCTCAGCTGGTTCCAGGACAAGCTGCCCAGGCTTCGAGGTGCCGAGGCGTCGAGATCGTCGAGTTGCCAGCGAGGGCCGGCCGGGACGAGGGAAAGGTTGGCACCCGTGGCGTCGCTCACGATGAGTTGCGGGCCCACCACCGGAGTCTCGAGAGGGCCGCCAAGGACGCTGCCGCCGGCACGGACGGTCGCTTGCGCGGCGGTTTCGAGATCCTCGACGGCGACGTAGCCCATGAAATGCGCAGGCACTTGCAGATGCGGCGTGGAGCACACTCCCGCGCGGGCGATGCCATCGACGATGACGGTGGTGTAGGGGCCGTGGGCCGTCGCGACCTCGTCGAACGTCCAGCCAAGCAGCTCGGCGTAGAACGCCTTGGTCGTCTCGACGTCCGGAGTGAAGAGCTCGTGCCAGACGAAGCGGCCAAGGCTGGAAGCAGGAGGTCGTTTCATGCGGAATGTCTCGAGGGCCCCTGCCCATCAGTGGAGCACGGGCCCTCGTCGAAGGCGAGTCGAGGATGAAGGCGCTGCTAGAAGATCTTGTCCCAGAGCGACTTGGCGGCGTTGCCGGCCCAGGCGACCGGGCTGACGTGGGCGAAGATGAACATCGCGCCCGCGCCATGAATCCGGTCCGACAGGGGGAGGCTGGGGTCCAGCTGCAGGAGCCCGAGGTCCTTCATCAGCTTGAGGTCGGTCTTGGGGTCGAAGTAGCCGTTGTCGCCGTAACCCTTGTCGTGGTCATAAAACGCGGCCTGCGTGGGATCCTTGGGGCGCGGCTTGCTGAGATCCCCGTGGTTGGGGCCGGCGTAGTCGCCGTAGAACTGAAACTTGAAGCCGCCCTCGAAGTTGTCGCGCAGGCCATCGATGCCGTCGGCGATGTGCAGGGGGTTCCCGGTGCCGAAGCCGTGCACGATCTTCCCCACCGAAAGCACGTCGTCCGACATGCCGAGCGACTTGCCAACACCGTCGATGATCGCGCCCGCGGGGTTGAAAACGGCGCCAGCAATCTTTCCGAAAAGGCTCATGGGAATCTCCGTGAAGAGGGGGGGGTGAGCAGAACGAACCGTTGATGAGGTATCGAACCCCCCCGGCTGAAGTTGTGCCCGCACGGAAAAATTTCGGTCCCCCCGCGCGAACCGCAGGAAAGAGGCACAGATCTGCGGGGCGGTGGCGGGATGACGTCGGCCGAAAGGCGGCGCCGAGGCCCGGGCGGCGGACCGCGCCGGAACCAAGACCGTCGCGCCGAGCCCGGTTTGCGCCCGGTCGCTACTTCGGAGACTTCGTCTTGCCTTGGCGGCGCTTCTGGTAAAGCGGGCTGTAGCGCAAGCCGTAGGGCGCGGTCAGCTGGTCGGCGGCCTTTTCCTGATCGAAGGCGTCGCGCTCGCGGCTGAATTCCGCCAGCTCTTCCGCGCTGGCGTCACGCAAGGCGATCTCCTCGCGCGGAGCGAAGAAGACTTGCCCGATGGGCTGGGTAGCGGTGACGTGGATCGTGTCGCCCGGCTGCAGGACGTAGCGAAATTCCGTGCCGTGCGCATACCAGTCGGTTTCGATCCGCACCGAGAGGCACGACAGCACCGGCGGATTGAGCTCGTTGACGACGGCGCCATAGACGGTGTCCCAGCCCTTCGGCGTTCGGAAGTCGACCGACCCGCGCAGGCCGATGCCGCCCGCGGGCTGCCCGAAATGTTGGGGCAAGATCACGGCGGTACACAGGTCGTTGACCTCGGCCTCGGACGGCGGTTCCCCGCCCTCCTTGATCGCAATGTCGAGGTTGTAGCTGCCGCCCCCAATCGCGAGATTGAACGTCAGCTGGAAGGCGTCGTCCCACTGGCCTGGCTTACGCTCGCGGTAGTACGTGACCTGATACTTCGAGTTCGCGTACTGAATCTGCAGCGCTTCGTCGAGCCGCAGTGGTGGGTAGACCAGGTACCCGAGCGCGCTCCCCGCTTCGAGCACCGGGCAGAGGCGCGCATGCTGCGGAAGCCAGGGCCGCTGCGCCACCCGCGATGGTGGCAGGCCAACACCGGGGCGAAAGCGATTCGGGAGGACCAGAACTTCGGCCATCGCGCGCACGATAACATGTCGTGATCCGCACACGGCGTCTCGGGCCCTAGCTAGCCCGCCGACTCCGAAAACGAAAAAGCCGGGTAGGCTCTGGGCCCAACCGGCTTTTCTTCTGTGGGCCTTGCTGGGATTGAACCTACGACTTGCACCGTGTGAAGTGGGGAAGTCGGCGTTTCAGGGCGTTTCAGAGCGCTACGAGTAGAGAAGACTCAACCGCTTAGACGTTCCAAGCGTTTCCAGGACGTCCATACCGTTACGCGACGGTGGTATGCGAAGCGGTATGCCCTTGGGACACAGCGCCAGGCGTGGTTCCAACTGGCCGCCGTTCGCCCGGTGTCTTCCGGCGCCCCGCCAGACGCGGGAGCGCCAGGCGGCAAGTGGGCCGACTCCTGCTGAACTCAATGAAGAGGGGCCGCGCCTGCTGCTTTTCCGAAGCGTGGGCGTTGGCGAGCGAAGCCGTCCAAGCCTCGGCGAGCTGACATGGCGCCGGACGCTGGTGGCCTCAACCGTGGCAAACACGGCCTCGTTCTGGCTGGGGAAGGCGCTGGGGCGTGTGCTGCTGCGCAGAAGGCAGCCACCTGGTAGCGTGCGCGCCATGGGGCATCCCTCCGATCGTTACTCGCAGTCGAAGTCGGCCGGGCAGCGGGCCCGCTGGGCGGCCCGATCATTGTTGGCGCTGGTCGTGGCTTTGTCGACCGGTTGTCCAAGCCCGGTGAGCATCACGTTTCAACTTAACTGGCAGCGCCCCGACGGAAGCCTGTGGCCGATGTCGAACATGCGGGCCACGCTGCTCTCGCATGACGGCAGCCAGCGGTTGGTTGTGAACACGGACCAGGCTGGGCGAGGCGTGGCTTCGTTCGGCGACAATCCCGGCGTGGTCACGGTCATTGTACAGCCGACGAACGACCTGCTTGGCCTTTACTGGAGCTGTCCGCCTACCCAGCTGGCGAACTACCAGACGGAGGTGGGGCCGTACGTCAGCCCGCCTTCGGGTTTGGTCATGATCAACATGGGACGAATCTCCGAATCTGTTGCGTGGGGCACGCTCAACGCTTCCGTTGCGCGGCTGAAGAGCGAGAACTTTGCGATGACCCACGTCAACGTTTGCATCAGCAAGGACGGCGATGGCAATGCGTGGTTGCCGCGCGAGGGGTACCTTCGCCTCAACGCCAGCGACGTGACTTATCCCGACATCGTGAACCACGAATACGGCCACGCCGTGATGCAAGCCGCGGCCAAACAGATCGTCACCACCCAAAGATGCAATCCGCACGGCATGAAGCGGGCGACGAATCCCAGCTGCGCGTGGGTCGAAGGCTGGGCCAGTTTCTTCGCCATCTACGCGCGATTCCCCCGCGACGCCGCCAACCCCGTCATCTTCAACGGGGACTCGATGGAGGCCTACTCGTCCAGCGTCTTCGGTCGCGACGGCTACTCGGACGAGGGCAGGGTGGCCGCCGCGCTTTGGGACCTCTACGACACCCACGACGACAGCAGCACTGATCCTACCTACGGCCAAAGCAATTACAGCGACTCGAATTCAGGCAGCCCCATCAACATGTCTTGGATGTTGCAGTCCATGAACGGGGCGGACGTCGACTCGTCCTCTGGAACCATCCGCACGTACGTCAGTCGGTTGCTGCAGAACCCAAACGTGTCCCAAAAGGCCTCGACGGCTGCCACCAGCATCATGTCCTACAACTGGGTCGCGCGCGTGACTGGCCCCGCCGCCGACGAAGAGTCTCCGCAGGTGCGCAAAGCCGCCCGCCGATCGCGCTGACGCCGACTTCTTGGAAGGTCGATCCCGAAAACTCCTGACACTCAAGCGATCGAGCATACCGACGCCCTCGGCTTCGTCGCGTCCACGCCGCCCTATTCGCTCGAAAGCAAGGCGGTCCGCATGTTCTCGAAAGTAAAACGGCCAGTCCGCTCGGACGGCGCCGGCCATGCACATCGTGGCCATCGCTTCTACGGAGCAACAGGCCTTTCTGGCCGAGGTCCAGTTCGCAAGTTCGCAGGGGCCGAATCTCCTGGTGAGCGCTGCCGCGTTTGCCGCTCGTGGTCGAGCCGCCGGCGACCGCGATGGCGGTGGTCGGCGTGGGCCGGCGCTCAGGGATGGGCCGTTGCCCCCACGAAGGAAGCGCCCACAAGGGGCTCGCCGCTCGTGGGCGTAGGTCGGGGTTGAGGGGCGGAGCTCCAGGCTACCGGCCTCTTGGCCAAATCCCAGCATCCACGAGGGCGCCCCTGCCGTGCCGGCGACGACCAACGCGAGCATGAGCTCTCGCGCTCGGCCGGCTCGATCACTTGCTTTGGGTGCCCCCGTCGCTTCACGAACGGCCACCTGCGCTGAGAACCGTGATGCCGGGGGGCGAGTGCCACTCTTCGAGGTGGTATGCACGTTTCGAAAGTAAAACGGCCAGTCCGCTCTCCCGAGCTAACCGGCCGCTTTCTCACCGCAATCTCTGTGGGCGTTGCAGGGATTGAACCTGCGACTTCCACCGTGTGAAGGTGGCACTCTTCCGCTGAGTTAAACGCCCGAAATCGGTTTGAAAGTAGCGTCGTCGCGGGCGGCGGTCAACCCTCTTTGCAGGTCACTGAGGCCGCTGCCTTGTCGCCTCGGTAGAGGCCTTTCGATACCCACGTCCCGCGGACGCCGCTAGAGGCTCGGCCGCAGGACTTCGTCCTCGTCGCTCGAGGCGGGGGGCGGCGCGACGGCGGGTGCGGGTCGGCGCACGCGCGGCGTGGTCGGGCGCGCCGTGGCGGCCTTCGGCTTCGTGATCGTGGGCGCTGCCTGGGCGGCTGGCTTGTTGGCCTCGGGCGGCGGTTCGCGGCGGTTTTCGAGAAGGACTGCCCCCACCAGGCTCGAGCGCTCCGGGGTGAAGGTGCGTTCCTTCTCCTGGTGCCCGGTTTTGCGGAAGATCACCGTGACCATTGTCTTGCCGAAGGTGATGTCGCTCTCGAAGGGCGTAACGCCGAGCTTCTTGCCCGAGCTCTTCAAAACCACCTCGGCGCCGTCAGGTTCCGACGAGAACGTCATGCGCACGGTTTCGGGCACCGGCGGCAGCCGCGCGGGCACGGGGTCGGGTAACGCTTCGATTTTGGGGTCAGTGGTCACGGCCGCGGCTGGCTGCGAAGCATCGCCGGGTCCGCCGCGGGTCAACGCGAAGGCCGCCACGGCGGCGAGGACCGCCGCACCTGCCAGGCCGCCCATGACGAGCGACCGCTTCGAACGGGGCGGCCGAAGCTCGTCGTCGATCAGTTCGCCCGCACCATGCCGGAAGGTCGACGGGATCGGGCCTTTGCGAATCTCCGAGATCGGGCCGCGGCTTCTGATCTGCGACGGGTTCAGCGCGATCGCCCCGCTGTGCGGGGTAGGCGGCCCTGAAGTGGGCAGGGGCGGACGCGGGTTACCGACCACCCAGCCCTCGGGATCGAGCAGCGCTGCTCGGAACTCGTCCATGGTCTGAAAACGCGTATCGCGTGTCTTGACCAGCGCCTTCATGACGACCTGCTCGTGCACGGTCGTCAGCATCGGATTGAGATCGCGCGGGGCCGGCGGCTGTTGCGTGAGGTGCTTGACGATGATCTCACCGTAGCCCTCGCCGCCGAAGGGCACGCTGCCCGTCAGCATCTCGAAGAGAATCACGCCGAGCGAATAGATGTCGGCCCGGTGGTCGATGCCGGCGCGGCCTTCACACTGCTCGGGCGCCATGTAATACGGCGTTCCCATCACGGATCCGGTGCGGGTCTTGTGCGAGACCTTCTCTTCGCCTTGGGTCAGCTTGGCCAGACCGAAGTCGAGCACCTTGACGAAGTCGCGGGTGTTGCCACGGTTGATGAGGAAGATGTTCTCGGGCTTGAGATCGCGGTGAACGATCCCGTGGCTGTGGGAGGCGGCGAGGGCATCGGCCACCTGGGCCGCGATGCCGAGCGCGCGGATGGGATCGAACAGCCGTTCGCGGCGCAGGCGATCCGAGAGTGACTCGCCCTGCAGGAACTCCATGATGAAGTAGAACTCGCCTCCGGGCGTGTTCCCGAAGTCGGTGACCTCGACGATGTGCTCGTTGCCGATCTGGTTGACCGACTTCGCCTCGGTCATGAAGCGCGAGACCACTTCGGGGTTGCGAGAGAGCTCCGGATGGATCGCCTTGAGCGCGACCTTGCGACCGATCACCGGGTGCTCGGCGAGAAAGACGACGCCCATGCCGCCTTCACCGAGCTTCGCGGTGATGCGGTAGTTACCGATTGTCTGCCCGACCTCGATCATGCGGTGCCGTGGGATTGCGATCGCGCAAGCACGCGAATCGAAATTAACATCGGCCATTTCAGATATGCGGTCAAGGTAGGCACCTTCCCCTGGTCTCCCTCACGTGCGGCCGTTCACACACCGTCCGGTAACGGGCCGGGAACCGCGAAACTCTGCCGCTCAGTGCGGGCGCGTTAGCAAGGGAGCGTCAACCGAACAGGATGGATCGCCGCTTCACCAGCAGCGACGCGATCATCTGATCGATGCGACGGCGAACCGCCTCGGCAACTTCCAGCGTGCCTTCTCCGCTGCCGTTGTCCTTGGGCACTTCGACCGGAGTGCCGATCTGGATGCTCCACTTGCTCGGTACCGGCAGCAGCCCGAGAGGCCCGAGCAACGGGAACGTCGGCGTGATCGGGATGTAGGGCAGACCGAGGGGCTTGGCCAGCGACGTCACACGCCCCAGCAGCGGGTGGATCTCCTCCGCACCGACGATCGCGACCGGCAGGATGGGCACGTTCGCCTGTCGCGCGAGCCTGACGAACCCGCCGCGACCGAAGTGACTCAGCCGGTAGCGCTCGCGGTAGAGCTTGCCCACGCCCTTGAGGCCTTCGGGAAAGACCCCCACCAGTTGACCGCGGTTGAGCAGATCCATGGCGTTGTCCATCGACGCGCGAACGCCCCCGATGCGCGCCACCACCCCCGCCATCCAGCGTGACCGAAAGGCGAAGTTGGCGACCAGCGGTCGTAGCGCTCGGTGGGTCGGGTGCAGCCGGAAGAACGCGTGGATCAACATCGCGCCGTCGTAGGGCAGGCCGCCGGAATGGTTGGCGACGACAAGGGCCGGCCCCTCGGTCGGCACGTGCTCCATGCCAGTCATGGACACCCGGAAGTACTTGTCCCAGAGAAACTCGAGGATGGGGTCGGCGCGGTCGAGGAACTCTGGATCGAAGCCGCGGTCCGGACTTGTGTCGAGATCGGGGCAAGGCGATCGCATCGCCTCCATCACCGCGGCCAGCGCGGCGCGTACGCTCGGAGTCGTTCCGATCACGCGCCCGCGTCCCGGACCAGCGTCGCCACGCGATCCTTCCAGGCCGCGAGCGTGGCCTGCCAGTCCGCCGGCAGTGTGCCGCCCCCTTGGCCGAGGTCGGGCCGACCGCCGCCTTTGCCTGAAAGCGTTTCGGTCAGCGCACCGACGATCTTGCCGGCGTGTAGGCCCTTGCCTTCGCCGGTGACCGCACAGACCACCGCGACCTTGTCGCCTTCGACCCCCGCCAACACGATCACGCCCGGGGTCAGTTTGTCGCGCAGCCGATCGATTGTCTCGCGCAACGTTTTCGGATCGCCGACGCCCACGTCGGCAACGAGAACGGCGCGATCACCGATCTTGACCGCCTCCGAGACGAGATCCTTGCCACCGCCCGAGGCCAGCTTCGCACGCAGCTTTTCGATCTCGCGATCGCGCTCGCGTAGCTCGTTCTGCAATCTTTCGATCCGCGGCGCGATGTCGAAGATGCCGGCCTTGAGCCGCTCTCCTGCCAGCGAAAGCTCACCTTCCAGGCGTCGCACGTAGCCAGCGGCGTTCTGGCCGGTCACGCCTTCGATGCGACGCACGCCCTGGGCCACGCCGCTCTCCTCGGTGAGCTTGAAAAACCCGATGTCGCCGGTTCGCGAGACGTGGGTGCCGCCGCAGAACTCGACCGATTCGCCCATGCTCAGCACGCGCACGTTGTCGCCGTACTTCTCGCCGAAGAACGCCATGGCGCCGCGGCTCTTGGCCTCCGCGATCGGTAGCACTTCGATCTGCGCGGGCAAGTTGCGCTGCACGCGCACGTTCACCAGATCTTCGACCCTGTGCCGCTCCTCGACCGTCAGCGGGGCAAAGTGAGAAAAGTCGAAGCGCAGGCGCTCGGCGCTGACCAGCGAGCCTTTCTGCATCACATGCTCTCCGAGCACCGTGCGCAAGGCCCAGTGTAGAAGGTGGGTCGCCGAGTGATTGCGTCGAATGGCGTCGCGCCGCTCGTCGTCGACGTCGAGCTTGACGGTCTGGCCGACCTTCAGCTCGCCCGATTCGAGTTTCGCGAAGTGCACCGAGAGCGTGCTGACGGGACGTCGCGTGTCCACGACCGTCAACTTTGCCCCCGCCGCCGTGATGGTTCCCGTGTCCCCGACCTGGCCGCCTTGCTCGCCGTAAAACGGGGTCAGCCGTGTGATCACACCGACGAGGCCGGCTGTGGGACCCGCGATCTGATCGACCGAAGCGCCATTGGCGACGAGCGCCACGATCTCGCTTTCGCCCGTGACCGCTTCGTAGCCGAGGAACGTCGTCGCTCCCACCTGGTCGGCGATGGTCTGAAAGACGGCGTCCACCGCGACCTCGCCCGAGCCGCCGAAATCGGCGCGCTTGCGCTGCTCGTCCATTTTGGCGTCGAAGCCAGCCTCATCGACAGCGAGGCCGCGCGCCTCCGCGACGACGCGCGTGAGGTCGAGCGGGAATCCATAGGTGTCGTAGAGCCGGAACGCCAGATCGCCTGGCACCGTCCCGCCACCAAGTGATTTGGCCTCGTCCTCGAACAATCGAACGCCTCGGTCGAGAGTCTCGCGGAAGCGCTTCTCTTCCTGCTCGACGACCTCAGCGATGACACCTCGGCGCTCTTTCAGCTCTGGATAGACGTCCCCCATCATGTCGACGACGCGACCAGAGAGGCCGGCCATGAACGACTTGCGAATGCCGAGCAGCCAGCCGTGATAGATCGCCCGCCGCATGATCCGGCGCAGGACGTATTCGCGACCTGTCTTGTCGGGGAACACGCCATCGGCGATCAAGAACGCAGAAGCCCGCGCATGGTCCGCGATCGCGCGCAGCGAAACCGAGACTGAGCCCGCGGCGTAGTCGTGAGGTACGAATGTCTTGCCGGATAGGCCCGCGGCCTCGTCGATGAGGGGACGCAGCAGGTCGGTCTCGTAGTTGGATCGCACGCCGGCCAGGACCGCACAGAGCCGTTCGAGGCCCATGCCGGTATCGACCGAAGGCTTCGGCAAGGGGCGCCGGGTCTTGTCAGGCAGCTGCTCGAACTGCATGAAGACCAGGTTCCAGATCTCGATCCAGCGATCGCAGTCGCAGGCCGGGCCGAGGCACGGGCGACCCGCTGCCACCTCGACGCACGGGACGTCGTCGCCCTGGTGATAGTGGATTTCGCTGCACGGGCCACACGGCCCCGTGTCGCCCATCGCCCAGAAGTGGTCCTTGTCGCCGAGCGAGATCACGCGGCTGTCGTCGATGCCGGCGATCTTCTTCCAGAGCACGCGCGCTTCATCGTCGCTGTGGTGGACGGTAACGACGAGTCGCTTCAGATCGATCGAGTAGTCCTTGGTCAGCAGCTCGTGCGCAAACGCGATCGCCTGCTCTTTGAAGTAGTCGCCGAACGAGAAGTTGCCGAGCATCTCGAAAAACGTGTGGTGGCGCGCCGTCCGCCCCACGTTCTCGAGATCGTTGTGCTTGCCACCGGCACGCACGCACTTCTGCGAGGTGGTCGCGCGGCGAATGGCGCGCGTCGCCTTGCCGGTGAAGACTTCCTTGAACTGATTCATGCCGGCGTTGGCGAACAGCAACGTCGGATCGTTGGCCGGCACCAGGGACGAGCTCGCCGCCTCCTCGTGACCACGAGAGGCGAAATAGTCGAGAAAGGTACGGCGGACGGCCTTGGACGTGAATGAACGGGACATCGGGCCGAATAGACTAGCCGTTGCAGGCGATTTGGTCGACCTCCTTGGGGCCGACTCATTCCTTGAAGCGATCGATCTGAAACGAAGAGTCGCCGCCGCCAGTCGCCCCGGCCTGGGTGCCCCCAGCGGGCGGTCGTGGCGCTGCCGTCTGGGTCCCCTGGGCAGGCGGCATGTCGGTCGCGCCGCCCTTGCTGAACCCGCGGAAGTGCAGAGCGAAGTCGGCGGCGTTGGTCGCGTTCGCGGCCGCTTCCGCGTAGGTCACGAGCTTCTTTTGCACCAGGTCCGTCAGGCACTGGTCGAAGCTCACCATGCCGTAAGGATCGCGTCCCGTTGCGATGGCGTCGTGGAGCTCGCGCGTTCGTTTGGGATCGGCAATCAGCTCCTTGACCCGGGCCGTGGCGACGAGGATCTCGGTCGCTGGCACCATTCCCTGGCCGTCGGCGCGGGTCAAGAGCCGCTGCGAGACCACGCCCTTCAAGACCGTGACCAGCTGCATGCGGGCCTGCATCTGTTGATGGGGAGGGTAGAGCGACACGATCCGGTTGATCGTCTCGACCGCATCGACCGTGTGCAAAGTCGACAGCACGAGGTGGCCGGTCTCCGCGGCGGTGACCGCGATCTCCGTCGTTTCGAGGTCGCGCATCTCGCCCACCAGGATGACGTCGGGGTCCTGCCGCAAGGCCGCGCGCAGCGCCCGTGAGAACGAGATGGTGTCGAAACCGACCTCGCGTTGATTGATCACGCTCTTGCGGTCGCGGAAGGCGTACTCGACCGGATCTTCCACGGTCACGATGTGACAGGCCCGATGCGCGTTGATGTAATCGACCATGGCGGCGAGGGTGGTCGACTTGCCCGACCCGGTGATGCCCGTTACCAGCACCAGCCCGCGCTCCTCCTCGGCCAGCTCCAGCACCTTCTTGGGAAGGTTGAGCTTCTCGAAGGGTGGCACGTCCGGGGGGATGAGCCGCAGGACCATGCCCATGTGGCCGCGCTGCTGAAACGCATTCACGCGGTACCGCGCGCCGTCCTGGGTGGAGTAGGCGAGGTCGACGTCCCAGGTCTTCTCGAAGATGTCTTTCTGCCTGTCGCCCATCATCGAAAAGGCGAAGTCGCGCACGACTTCCGGCGATAGGGGCGCCAGATCACGCACAGTGCGCAGGTCGCCCTTGATGCGAAAAATGGGGGGCAGCCCCGCCTTCAGATGGACGTCGGAGGCGCCGAGCTGCCGGGCGGCCTGCAACACGCGATCGAGCAGAGCGTGCATGGCGATCCCTGTCGGCGACTCGCCGCGCGATCTTGAGGGGCAGGGTAGGGCTCACGACCACCTTGCGGATGCCGCGGCCTCGAAAAATCGGTGATTTCTGCCGATTCAGCACCGGAGCCCACTCCCGTGCCCCGACGAGCCCGCCTCATTCATGGATCTGCCCTCCCGATCGGGAGCCGACATGGCTGATCAATCGCAGAGCGCCGACGACGTCCTGGTCGTCGAGCAGGACGAACACGTGCGCGCAGGGTTGGCGGCGCTCCTGGGAGGCGCCGGCTTCGAGATCACGGCCGTCGCCGACCATGAGCGCGCCCGGGATCAGCTCGTGAATCGTTTCTTTTCAGTGATGCTGGTCGAGCTCGATGGCCCTTCACCACAGGCCGGCTTGCAGCTGGTCCGCGAGACGCGCGCGCGCTCACCGCGCACATCGATCATCGTGCTCACGCCCCGGCGGACATTCGAAGACGTGGCGGCGGCCTTTCGCGCCGGGGCGCTCGACGTCGTGCCGAAAACGCAGGACCAGCTGCCTTATCTCGGTCGTCGCGTCGGCGAAGCGGTCAAGGCGCTGCAGGCCGACCGCGCCCGGGATCGCCTGCTCGAGGACGTTGCCCAGCTCCACGATCGCTTCCTTTCACAGATGATTGCGCTGGCCCGCCAGGTCTCCGACCTCGAGGATCGGCTGGCCAACGCTCAGGGCGAGTCCACCGCGGCTTCAGCGATCAAGCTCGGCGCCTTGAACCTGTTGATCGTCGACGACGATCCGGCCGTAGCGAAGTTGCTGATCCGTTCGCTCGATGGTGACGATTGGAAGATCCGGTCTGCCGAGAGCAGCGGCGGGGCGCTCGACATTGCCTCGCAGTTCGTTCCCCAGGTGATGGTGGTAAAGGAGACCCTGCCGGATCTGCCACCTTCCATGCTCGTGAGCGGTCTGCGATCGGCCGCTCCCGAGCTCGTTGTCCTCATGTACCGGACCCCAGCGGCCGGCGTCGAGGGCGAGATCCGTCTGGTCGACGGCAGCCGGGTCACGACCGTCATACCGTCCTTCGTCAACCCCGCCCAGCTGCTCGCCGCGCTCGAGGACGTCAGAGAGGCTTTGACTCGCAAGGTCCGCGAACGTCGCCAGATCGCCGCCTTCCGCTCCCAGCACGCGGACTTCCTCAAGAGCTATAGCGGCCTCAAGCAGAGGCTGGGCGCCAAGCCATGAGGGCCGTCACGTCACCCCAGGAACTCGGCGACGTAGGGCAGGTGCCGCCATCGCTGGGCGGCGTCCAGGCCGTAACCGACGACGAAGACGTCGGGCACTTCGAAGCCGATGTGATCAATCTTCACTTCCACACGGCGGCGCGAGGGCTTCGACAGCAGCGCCGCCACCTGGAGCGAGGCCGGCTTGCGCGCGCGCAGCAGCTGCATGAGGTAGTTGAGCGTCAGGCCGGTGTCGACGATGTCCTCGACCAGCAGGACGTGTTTGCCTTCGATCGGCAAAGACAGGTCGCTCGTGATCTCGACGACGCCCGAGGTCTCCGTGGCATCGCCATAGCTGCGCACCGCGAGGAAGTCGCACATATGCTCGCGCGGCAGGGCGCGGACCAGATCGGCCATGAAGATGAAGGCGCCCCGCAGCACGCCCGCGACAACCAACTCGCCCGGGGGAATGCTTTCGGCAATGTTGCGTCCCAAGGCGGCGATCCGCTCCGACAGCGCCGCAGCGTCGAACAGGGGGCGCAGGCGGTCCGAGACAATCGGCATGTCCCCCGTTGTCGATCCACCGGCCTCGCCAAGGCAAGCCCCAAAGCGGTTGCGGCCCGAGGGTCCGTGATCGGGAACCTGGGCGAGGGGCCCGTTGTCCGTCATCCTCAAAAGGCCGCCCCATGCCCATGACCCGCACGCCCTCGTTCGAACCCGGTCGCCGAACCGCCGCTGGTAGCCCCGCTCGCACCGCGGGCGCCGGGCTGGTCCGCGGCGTCCTCGTCCTCGTGACAGGCCTGGCCGGCGCTTGCGGCACCCTGCGCGGTCACCAGGCACCACCGCCCCCGGCGCCCCCCGCCACGGTTCAGTACGAGATGGAGCCCATCCTCATAGAGGCCAAACGTGGGGCGACTGGCATCGAGATCGAGTCCTTCGATGCCGAGGAGCTGTTCGAGCAGGGCGGGGCGGCTCTTTCGCAGAGCCGGTTCGACGATGCCGTTCGTTTCTACGACAAGCTTCTCACCAAGTTCCCGGCCTCGCCCTACGCCCGACCCGGCCTCTACAATCGAGGCCTCGCCTACCGTGACAAGAAGGATTGGACCAAGGCGATCGAGTCGTTCAAGGAACTGGCGGACAGACACGCCGACCACGGCGACGCCAAGGACGCTCTCTTTCAGCTGGGCGCCTGCTACGCCGAGCTCGAGAACTGGCCGACGTCAGGTGAGATCTTCGTGCGTCTGCTCGACCGCAAAGATCTGACAGCCGACGACCGCATCGAGGCGCTTGCGCGACGCGCCTTTGCGCAATTCAAGCTGGGCGATCTCGAGGTCGCCGAACGCTCGTTCCGGCAGGTCATGCAGTACCGCCAGCAGATCGAGACTCAGGAACGGCTCGCGACTGACTTCTTTCTCGCCTTCACCCAATACAACCTCGCGCAGATCACCCATGAGCGCTTCCGCAAGGCGCCCATCCGGCTGCCCGAGTCACAGATGGACCGCGACCTCGAGGAGAAGGCCACGCTTCTTCTCAAAGCCCAGCGCTCCTACATCGACACCATCAAGTACGGCAACGCCCGCTGGGCGTCCGCGGCCGGCTTTCAAGTCGGCTCGCTCTACGAGGAGCTGCACGACGCCTTCATCGCTGCTCCCATCCCGGCCCAGCTCAAGGGTGAGGCCCGCGAGGTCTACCAGGAGGAGCTCCGTAAGAAGATCCGCGTGCTGCTCGAGAAGTCTCTGAGGTGGCATCGAGAGAACTTGTTGATGGTCGAACGCCTCGGTGTCGACACCGATTGGGCCGAGAAGACCAAGCTCTCGTACAACAAGCTCATTCGCCTGCTCGATCCTGCCGCCCCCAGCGCACCGCCCGCCTCGGCGACGCCCCCCAACTCGCCGGGTACCGCGTCTCCCGGGAAGCTCCCCGAGGCGCCGGCCGTCCCCACGGCCCCTGACCGGCCGACACGCCCCGCCGACCCTGAACCCACCCGTCAGATCCTCTGAGCCGCGTCGACCGCGACGCTGTTCGGGGGCCGTCGGCGACGTCGTTCAGGGGCCTGTCGAGTGCGGGCGAAAGCGGCGCAACCCCGCGTCCCGCAAGCCCGTAATTTGCTTGACACGTCGCTGTGCCTGAACTATACGTTCGCGCTCCCCGAAGACAGGATCACTCTATCCGGAGTTCGACGGGACCTAACTTAGCGATATTGCAGACATCTAGCGCAGCGGACGAGAGAAGCGGAAACGACGACACGGTACAACGGAACCGGCCGAAGCAACGGCAAGAACCGAACGGACGGGCAACTGGTTTGATCGACTGGTTTGGGCTGACAACGGGGGGCGGGGGATAGGGCTGGCGTAGCTCAATTGGTAGAGCAGCTGATTTGTAATCAGCAGGTTGCGGGTTCAAGTCCCTTCGCCAGCTCCGAAAAAACAATTGAATGGCCGACCAAGCAGGGCGCTTCCGAAACGAGGCGCCCTTCGAATCTCGGTGGGGTTCCCGAGTGGCCAAAGGGATCAGACTGTAAATCTGACGTCACTGACTTCGAAGGTTCGAATCCTTCCCCCACCACGACAACCAAATAGATCAACGCACGCGGGAGTAGCTCAGTTGGTAGAGCTCCAGCCTTCCAAGCTGGACGTCGCGGGTTCGAACCCCGTCTCCCGCTCCGCCGCGATTACCGACCTCACCAACCCACCAACATCACGAGAGGACCCGCACAGAGACGACGAATCGGACGAGAGCCAGC
>JANNNO010000484.1:0-14519 GCA_031398585.1 Myxococcales bacterium
CTGGTCCGGAGATGGCGCGGCTCTATGTCGCCGAGCCTTGCCCGACGCCAACGGGCTTGATGGCTGACCACCGCGTGCGCGTGCGTGGCTCCGAGATTCTCGCCTTGACCCAGGCACTGGTCGCCGAACTCGCCAAGGACGGCGCAGCTGCGGCGACGCTGGCACCCCTCGCGGCCTCCGGGGCAGGTGGCGCCAATGAACGTTTCGTGGCGGCGCTCGCCAATGACCTCCTGGCAAATCGGGGACGTTCGGTCGTCATCGCCGGTCGTCGTCAGCCCGCGCCCGTGCACGCGCTCGTGGCGGCGATCAACATCGCGCTTGGCAACGTCGGCAAGACCGTCTCGTTCTGGGCCGCCAAGACCCCGGATCCCGTGATTGGCATCCAGGCGTTGCGGGCGCTCGTCGAGGAGATCGCCGCGGGTCAGGTCGAGACCTTGGTGATCACCGCGGACAACCCGGTCTACGGCGCGCCTTCCGACTTCAAGCTCGATCGCCTGCTGGAGCGCGTGCCCAACGTCATCTACCTCGGTTCGCACGAGGACGAGACCGCCGTTGGGGCCAAGACCTTCATTCCCAAGGCTCACGTCCTCGAGTCGTGGGGAGATGCACAGTCCCTCGACGGCACCGTCTCGATCGTGCAGCCGCTCATCACGCCACTCTGGATGGCGCACACGGAAGCCGAGCTGCTGGCGGGCTTTCTCGGCGAGGGTGAAAAGGGCGGTCACGCGCTGGTCAAGGAGTTCTGGCTGCGTCGGGGCGTTGCCGAAGGTCGCGCCACCGCGGCTGCCTTCGAGACGACCTGGGAGACCTGGCTGGGCAAGGGCGTCATCGACAAGACCGCAGGCCAGCCCGAGAACGCCCCCGCGCTCAACGCCGCCGCCCTTGCGGGCAAGCTGACCCAGGCGATCGGTACATTGCCAAAGCAGGCAGGCCTCGAGATCGCCTTCAACGTCGACTACAAGGTCTTCGACGGCCGCTTCGCCAACAACGCCTGGCTGCAGGAGCTGCCGCACCCGATCACCAAGCTGACCTGGGACAACGCCGTCATCGTCTCGCAAGCGACAGCCGCCGAGCTTGGCCTCACCACCGGTGACGTCGTCGAGATCGGCGTGGGCGATCGCAAAGTCAGCGGTCCCGTCGTCGTTCAGCTGGGCCACGCCGACAACGCGGCCACGGTCTTTCTCGGCTACGGACGAGCGTTCGGCTCGGTGGCCAAAGGGGTCGGGTTCAACGCAGGCTCGATTCGCACCAGCGTCGCGCCTTGGTTCGAAGGCGGCGCCTCGATCACGAAGACCGGCAAGCGCCGCAAGCTGGGCATCACCCAGGTCCACTGGTCGATGGAAGGGCGCGACCCGGTTCAGGTCTCGCCGCTGGCCGAGGTGCTCGACAAGCAGTCCGCCTTCAACAAGACGCTCGCCACGCAGCGGGGCGCCTTGCCGACCCTGCACGCCCCCGTCGACTACTCGAAAGAGCAGTACAAGTGGGGCATGTCGATGGACCTCAACAAGTGCTCGGGCTGCAGCGTCTGCGTGATCGCCTGCCAGTCCGAGAACAACATCCCGGTCGTCGGACGCGAGAACGTCCGCATCGGACGCGAGATGCACTGGCTGCGGATCGACCTGTACTACCACGAGCCCAAGAAGGCCGACGCCCACGGCGGCCATGGCGAGGCGGCCGACCACGGCCCGGCGAACGAAGACGCTCTGCAGATGCTCACCCAGCCGGTTGGCTGCGTGCACTGCGAGACGGCGCCGTGCGAGTACGTCTGCCCGGTGAACGCCACCGTGCACAGCGACGAAGGCCTCAACGAGATGGTCTACAACCGCTGCGTCGGCACCCGCTACTGCAGCAACAACTGCCCGTACAAAGCCCGTCGCTTCAACTTCCTCGACTACCGCCCGGTGGTCACGCCGGTCGACAAGATGATCTCCAACCCCGACGTCACGGTTCGCAGCCGCGGCATCATGGAGAAATGCACCTACTGCGTGCAGCGGATCGAAAGGGCGCGCATCGATTCGCGCGTCGAAGGCCGCCTCATCGCCGACGGCGAAGTTCAGACGGCTTGCCAGCAGGCCTGCCCGACTGGCGCCATCGAGTTCGGATCGCTCAACGATCCCAACGCCAAGGTGACCAAGCTCCACCAGGACGATCGTCGCTACGACCTGCTGCACGAGCTTTCCACGCGCCCGCGGACCGCGTACCTCGCGCGCGTGCGTAACCCCAACCCGGAGCTTGGTTAATCGTGGCATCCGACGCTCACGCACAGGCGGCAGGGGCCCACGATCCGCTGGATCCGCGGCCCTTCATCGAAGGACAGCAGACCGACGGAAGTCTCAACGCGAGCCTGCTCGACCACGTCTGGCGCGCGCCGGCCAAAGGCTGGTGGGCGCTCTTTTCGGTCGCGCTGGCACTGCTCGGCTGTCTCGGCCTCTCGCTCGGATACACCCTCTACAAGGGCGTCGGCGCCTGGGGTAACAACGTTCCGGTCGGCTGGGCGTTCGATATCATCAACTTCGTCTGGTGGATCGGTATCGGCCACGCCGGCACGCTGATCTCGGCCATCTTGCTGCTCTTTCAGCAGAAGTGGCGCACGTCGATCAATCGCTTCGCCGAGGCGATGACTCTGTTCGCCGTCATGTGCGCGCTGATCTTCCCGATTTTCCACACCGGCCGCCCCTGGTTCGCGGCCTACTGGCTCTTGCCGTATCCCTCGGTCCAGGGCATCTGGCCGCAGTTCAAGAGCCCGTTGGTCTGGGACGTCTTCGCCGTTTCGACCTACGGAACCATCTCGTTCCTCTTCTGGTTCCTCGGCCTCGTGCCGGATCTCGCGGCCCTGCGGGATTCGTCCAAGAGCCCGACCGCGCGCTTCGTCTACGGCATCTTCGCCCTCGGCTGGCGCAGCTCGGGTCGCCACTGGGCCGAGTACAAGTGGGCGTACCTGCTGCTGGCGGGTCTCTCGACGCCCCTCGTGCTCTCGGTGCACACCATCGTGTCGTTCGACTTCGCCACGTCGATCATGCCGGGTTGGCACACGACGATCTTTCCGCCGTACTTCGTCGCTGGCGCCATCTTCTCGGGCTTTGCGATGGTCGTGACCTGGCTGATTCCTGCGCGCCAGTTCCTCGGCCTCAAGCACGTCGTCACCATCCGGCACATCGAGAACATGAACAAGGTCATGCTCGCGACGGGCATGATGGTCTCGTACGGCTACCTGATGGAGCACTTCGTCGCTTGGTACTCGGGCAACCGGTACGAGATGGACATGTTCTTCAAGGTCCGCTGGACCGGGCCTTTCGCGCCGGTCTTCTGGCTGATGGTCTTCTGCAACGTCCTGGTGCCGCAGGTCTTCTGGTGGAAGAAGTTCCGCACCAACCTCGCCATCACCTGGGTCGCGTCGCTGCTGATCAACATCGGCATGTGGTGCGAGCGGTTCAACATCATCGTGACCTCGCTTCACCGCGACTTCCTCCCAGGCAGCTGGGGTACCTATTCGCCGACCTGGGTCGACATCGGCCTTTTCACCGGCACGATCGGTCTCTTCTCGACGCTCTTCTTGCTGTTCCTGAAGTTCGTCCCGGCGGTGGCCATCCAGGAGATCAAAGAGCTGCGCCACGAGACTGAACACGAGGCTCACGCCGCCGCCCATGGCGCTGGCGCGCCGATCGCGGCGGGAGGGCCGCACTCATGAGCCACGGCGACGCCTTCGTTCCCGAGCGCTACGTTCTCGCCGAGTTTCCCACCCCCGATGCTCTGCTCGAGGGGACGCGAAAGATGCGCGAGAAGGGCTGGAAGGGACTCGACATCCACACTCCGTATCCGGTGCACGGCACCGAGGCGGCGCTGGGGCTCGGCCGTCCGATGATCCCCAAGATCGTCCTGGGTGGGGCGCTGACCGGCGCTCTGCTTGGCTACTCGATGATGTACTTCATGAACGTCGTCGATTTCCCGATCAACGTCGCCAACCGGCCGCCGCACTCGGCGCCCGCGTTCATCCCGATCACGTTCGAGCTCGCGATCCTGCTGGGCGGCGGTTCGGCCTTCGTCGGATCGCTTTTCGGCCTGTTCAAGTTCCCGCGGCCCTACCATCCGCTGTTCGAATCCGAAAACTTCAAGCGCGCCAGCATCGACGCCTACTTCCTTTCGGTCGAGGTGCCGGTGGGCAAGGGACCCGAAGACATCATGGACGATGCTCGCCTCGTCGGCGCGACCAACGTCGAGGTCGTGGAGGAGTCCGAGCGATGAACTCCCGATTGCTTTCTCTCAGCTTGAGCCTCGGTCTCGGCCTCACGGCCGCTGGTTGTGACGAGGACACCCTCAACCCGATGGCCGCGCGCCAGGCCAAGGTTGGCTATTACGCCGGCAGCGACTTTTATGCCGACGGGCTCGGCATGCGACAGGTGCCGGCCGGAACAGTGCCGCGCCAGCGCGTCGTGGGGGATCCCGGTCTCACCTCCGGCAAGGTCGGCAAAACCTACGTCACGACCTTCCCGATCAAGGTCGACGAGGCGCTCATGCGCCTTGGCCAGACCCGCTACAACATCACCTGCGGCACCTGCCACGGGCCGCTCGGCGATGGCGATTCGATCGTCGCGCGACAGATGGCGCTCAAGACCCCGCCGGCGCTGATGAACTTTGCTGACCGCCCCATCGGCTACCTCTTCGAGGTCGCCACCCAGGGTCACGGCCTGATGGCGGGCTACGCCGCCGAGCTGCCGATCAAGGAGCGCTGGGCAGTGGTGGCTTACGTCAAGGCCCTGCAGCGGAGCCGGACCGCCACCATCGCGGAGGCGCCTGCGGCCGAACGCGCTCGGCTCGAGAGCATGAAGGAGACTCCGTGAGCATCGACGTGCAGAAGTTCCAGGGCGGCGGCGGCACGATGGCCAAGGCCGGCGCGGTCGGGGTCATCGGGCTCGTCATCGCGCTCGCCGGAATCGCCATCTCGTCGTCGAAGAAGGCCGCCCTCTTCGGCTATCTGGTCGCCTTCTCCTACTGGGCTGGCATCGCGTTCGCGGCCGTCACCCTGCTCATGATCTTCCATACCTTCCGCGCCAAGTGGATGGTCGTTCTGCGGCGTCCCCTCGAGGCGATGGCGACCACGGTGCCGCTCTTCCTGGTGCTGTCGGTGCCGATTCTGCTGTTCGCGGGCGACATCTACTCCTGGGTGAACCCGGAAGCCGCCGGGATCTTCACGGCGCACGAGTTGCACATCCTGCACGGCAAGCACGGCTACCTGAATGTCGGCTTTTTCATCGGACGCACCATCGCGTACTTCCTCCTCGCCGGCTTCTTCGCTTTCCGCCTGTTCGGCCTTTCGGTCAAGCAGGACGCCTCGGGCGACCCGCAGCTCACGCAAAAGCAGCGCAACACCGCCATCGGCGGCCTTCCCGTCCTGGCGCTGGTCATCACCTTCGCGTCGTTCGACTGGATGATGAGCCTCAACCCGATCTGGTTTTCGACCATCTTCGGCGTCTACTACTTCGCTGGCAGCTTCTGGAACACCATCGCGATTCTGATCATTGTCACCACGCTCGCGCGCGGCAAGGACCAGTACGGTCAGTTCGTCAGCATCGAGCACATGCACAACCTCGGCAAGCTGCTCTTTGCCTTCACCTGCTTCTGGGGATACATCGCCTTTTCGCAGCTGCTGCTCATCTGGATCGCGAATCTTCCCGAGGAAGTTCCCTTCTACGAGGTGCGGTTCAACGGCGAATGGGTGGGAGTCGGCATCGCTCTCATCGTCGGCCACTTCGTGGTGCCGTTCGCGCTCTTGCTCTCGCGTGAGCTCAAGCGGACCCCGACGCGTCTTTCGCTGGTGGCAGGCTGGGCCTTGCTCATGAACCTGCTCGACATCTACTGGCTGGTGATGCCGACGCTCGATAAGGATCACGCGACGCTGCCTTGGACGATGCCCTTTGCCTGGATCGGCATGGGCGGCCTCGCCGTGGCCTTCGCACTCTGGAAGATTCGCGGTCATTACACGGTGCCGGTCAAGGATCCCTTCCTCGACGTCTCCCTCCGCTACAGGCAGCCGACATGAGCCAAGCCCACGCCCCGCACAGCACCGGCGCATCCCCGTCCCCCGACGGGGACGGGATGAACATCCTCAAGATCGTCGTCATCGGCGTCGTCTCGCTGGTCATCTTCGCCGTCTCGGCCGTCATCGCCGCGTTGATTCTCGACGTGGACGAGACCGCCATGCAGGCCAAGGGCATCGCGCCCATCCCGCAGGACATCCTCAAGAAAGAGGAGATCGGCATCATCGACTACACGCAGTTCGATGCCGACACCCGCCTCGCCACCTGGCGTGCGGACAAAGAGCAGAAGCTTGCCTCTTACGGTTGGGTGGATCGCAAAAAGGGCCTCATCCACATTCCCATCGCCGACGCCGTGAAGGACGTCATCCGCCAGGCCAGCGGGGCAGGGGGCGGCTCGAAATGAGTCCCCTCCGCGGTCACTCGACCGCTGTCGCGCTTCTCGCCGCCGGACTGGCGTCGATGATCGCGGCCGCCCCCGCTGCGGCGTACATGCGCAACCGTCCGGCCGCGAACACGCTGCCCGGGCAGGGGCGCTTCACCGACGGCGACATCGACATCGTCGAGAACCTCGGCCAGCGGATCCCCCCCGGCCTCGTGCTCAACGACGGCCTTGGCAAATCGGTCGCCATCGACTCGCTGCTCAACCAGGGCAAGCCGCTCTTGGTGACGATGGGCTATTACAAATGCCCGCAGCTCTGCAACCTCGTGCACCAGGGGCTGGCCAAGGGGCTCAAAGAAGCAGGCCTGATTCCCGGTCGTGATTTCACCGGTCTGTCGGTCAGCATCGATCCCAAGGAAGAGCCCCGCTCGGCGGTGACCAACCAGGCGCGGCTGCTGCGTGCGCTCGGCGAGCCGCCCAGCGCGACTTGGCCGTTCCTCATGCCGGCACCGGGCCAGGCGGGACCCGAGGCGAAGCTCGCCGAAGCTGTCGGCTTTCGCTACCACTACGACGACAAGTCCAAGCAGTTCGCTCACGCCGCGGTGGCGTTCATTCTCGCTCCCGACGGCAAGATCTCTCGTTACCTCTACGGTGTCGATTTCAAGCCGCGCGATCTTCGCTTCGCGCTGGTCGAGGCGAGCGGTGGTCGGGTGGGAACCACGCTCGACCGCATTCTGCTCACCTGTTTCAAGTACGACCCGATGATCCAGAGCTATACGCCCTTCGTGTTCGGTTTCGTCCGCATCGGAGCCGGGATGTCGTTCGCGGCGCTCGCCGTTTTGCTCGCGGTGCTGTGGCGCCGTGAATGGATGTCCCGGCGTCGGAGGCTGGCATGAACGAGTGGCTGACAGTACTCAACGAAGCCATGCGGCGGATGCTGTTCCTCCCGGAACAAGCATCGACGCTGGCGATCCGAATCGACCGCCTTCACTACTTCGTCTTCATCGTGACGATGTTGTCCTCGCTGGGCGTGGGCCTGGCGGCGGTCTACTTCATGTTCCGCTACCGCGAGCGGGTGAAGAACGCATCGACTCCGATCGTGAACCCGGGCGGGCGCTTCGAAGCGGTGGTCATCGCGATCCCGCTGCTGCTCTTCCTCCTCTGGGTCTTCATCGGCTTCAAGGACTTCATCTGGTCGCAGAACGCGCCCAAGAACGCGATGGACGTCTACGTTACGGCAAAGAAGTGGATGTGGCACTTCGCGCTGCCTGATGGGCCCAACGCGAACGCGACGCTGACAGTTCCAGCCGGCCGCCCGGTTCGCCTGCTGATGACCAGCCGCGACGTCATCCACTCGTTCTTCGTGCCGGAGTTCCGGATCAAGAAGGACGTGCTGCCTGGCCGCTATACCGAGGTCTGGTTCGAAGCCAACCGCACGGGCCGCTTCCGGATCTACTGCACCGAATACTGCGGTACCTGGCACTCGAACATGGTCGGCGAAGTCGTCGTCATGGAGCCGGGCGCCTACGACCTCTGGCTGGCTCAACGCCGCCAGGGGCTCACCGAGCGCGTCGACGTCAGCGGTGGGGCCGAGTTCGGCGCGGAGTCCTTCCGCGGTGATCTGGTGACCCACGGGCAGCGCCTCGCCGCGGTTCACGGGTGCTTCAAATGTCACTCGGTGGACGGCCAACCGCACATCGGCCCGACCTGGATCGATCTGTATCGCCGCAAGACGACCCTCCAGAACGGAGAGGCCATCATCGCCGATGAGGGTTACCTCACGGAGTCGATGATGGATCCCTACATCAAGATGGTGAAGGGCTACCAGCAGGTCATGCCGAGTTATCGCGGCAAGCTGGCCGCGCCGGAAGCGGCAGCGCTGGTCGAGTACATCAAGTCCCTCCGGAGCGACGCTCTGGAGAACGCACCCGCGAAGGAGCCGGTTTATGGCCCAGTCCCAACCCGCTGATGGTCTCGCCGAGCCGGTGATTTCACCGCCGTCGATTCCCGCTATCCACTACATGAACGCCGATCGCGGCATCAAGTCGTGGTTCCTCACGCTCGATCACAAGCGGATCGCGCTGATGTACCTCGTCCTGACGACGATCGCGCTGTTCCTGGGCGGCATCTTCGCGATGATCCTCCGCTTCGAGCATCTTTCGCCCGGCCCGACCTTGATGGGCCCCAACACCTACAACCGCATGTTCACGCTCCACGGCGTGGTCATGATCTTCCTCTTCATGATTCCGGCCATTCCCGGCATCTTCGGCAACTTCTTCCTGCCACTGGCGGTGGGCGCCAAGGACGTCGCCTTCCCACGGCTGAACCTGCTGTCGGTCTACGTCTACGCCGTGGGCGCTGCGCTGGCACTCTACGCGATGGCCTCAGGTGGCATCGACGCCGGCTGGACCTTCTATGCGCCTTACAGCCTCAGCACCCCGGCGACGCTCTTCCCGGCGCTGCTCGGCATCTTCATCCTGGGGTTCTCCTCGATCCTCACGGGCCTGAACTTCATCGTCACGGTGCACACGTTGCGCGCGCCGGGCATGACGTGGATGCGCATGCCGCTCTTCGTCTGGGGCACCTACGCGACCAGCATCATCCAGGTGCTGGCCACGCCGGTCATCGGTCTGACCACGTTGCTGGTCGGTATCGAACGCGTCTTCGGATTCGGCTTCTTCGACCCGGCCAAGGGTGGCGATCCGGTGCTCTTTCAGCACCTGTTTTGGTTCTACTCGCACCCGGCCGTTTACATCATGGTGCTGCCGTCGTTCGCCGTGATGTCCGAAATCGTCGCGTCGTTCTCGCGCAAGAACGTCTTCGGCTACCACATGGTCGCGTACTCCTCGCTGGGCATCGCCTTCGTCGGCTTCTTCGCCTGGGGCCACCACATGTTCACGTCGGGCCAGTCGACCTTCGACTCGGGTGCGTTCGCGATCATCTCGATGCTGGTTGGCGTGTTCACCGCGATCAAGGTCTTCAACTGGGTCGGCACCATCTACCGCGGGTCGGTCATGGTGAAGACGCCGTTCATCTACTTTTGCGGCTTTCTTTATTTCGTCGTTTTCGGCGGCATGACCGGCATCGCGGTGGCCACCGCGTCGCTCGACATCCACTGGCACGACACCTACTTCGTCGTCGCGCACTTCCACTTCATCATGGTCGCCGCCGTCGTCACCGGTTATCTGGCGGCGCTGCACTACTGGCTGCCCAAGATGTTCGGGCGCATGTACCACGAAGGCTGGGGCATCACGGCCGCCTGCTTCATCATCTTCGGTTTCTCGGCGACCTTCATCCCGCAGTTCCTCCTCGGCAACGCGGGTCAGCCACGCCGTTATTACCTCTATGACCCTCACTTCTGGGGGCTCAACGTCGCTTCGACCGCGGGTGCGACGCTGCAGGCGATCGGCTTCGTCATCATCTTCCTCAACCTCGCGTATGCCCTCAAGTACGGCGCCATCGCTGGCGACAACCCCTGGGGCGCCACCGGGCTCGAGTGGAAGACCTCGTCACCGCCGCCGAAGGAAAACTTCCACGAGACCCCGATCGTCGACGAAGAGCCCTACACGTATCAGAAGAAGGGCGAACCCGTTGAGCACGTGGTGGTCTGAGGAACAAGGACGTCATGAGCGCCGCTAACGAAACCGCCCCCGGCCATCACCAGCAGCCTTGGTACCTGGCCCACCACTTCGACAACCTCCAGATCCAGAACCATGCGGTTCGGCTGGGGATGTGGCTCTTCCTCGCCACCGAAGTGCTGCTCTTTGCCGGCCTCTTCGTCGGCTATGCCGTCTACCGTTGGCTTTATCACGACGCGTGGAAGGTGCATTCCACGATGCTCGACCTGCGACTCGGCACGATCAACACGGTGGTGCTGATCACGTCCAGTTTGACGGTCGCCTGGGCCTATCACGCGATCAAGCACGACGAGGTCAAGAAGTGCATCCGCCTTCTCGTCTTCACGATCCTCTGTGCCTGCGGCTTCCTCGTCATCAAGTACTTCGAGTACCGCCACAAGTTCCACGTCGGCATGCTGCCCGGGCAGCATTACACCTACGCCTTCGAGAACGGCATCCCAAGTCCGGCGGGCAGCAATATCTTCTATGCGGTCTACTTCCTCGCGACCGGCCTGCACGCGTTCCACGTCATCGTCGGTATGAGCGTGCTCGTCTGGGTGCTCTGGCGGGTGAAGAACGGTAAGTACGGCTCGCATCACTACGTCCCGGTCGAGCTCGGTGCGTTGTACTGGCACTTGGTCGACTTGGTCTGGATCTTCCTCTTCCCTCTGCTCTATCTCGTCTGACCGATTTCGACGGAGTCCAACGTGGCCCAGCACAAGAATCAGAGTGGACATGCCGCCGGGCACGGACCTGCGGGTGGGCATGGTGCCGAGGGCAGCCATGCGGGCGGGATGGGCCGTTACTTCACGGTCTACGGCCTGCTGATCCTCTTCACCATCTTGACCGTCGTCACCGGCAAGATGGATCTCGGCGCCGCCAACATCTACATCGCGATGGCGATCGCCTCGACCAAGGCCAGCCTGGTCGTGCTCTTCTTCATGCACCTGTGGGATGAAGGGCCCGTCAATCGGCTGATCTTCGTGACGTCCATTGTCTTCGTCTTGGTCATGTTCCTCGGCATCTTCGGGGATCTCATGACCCGCGCCCCGTCGGTACTTCCCAACGGTGGACCGATCCCGATTGGTTCGTCCCCCGCACTGCACGCCCCCGCCGGCGGCGGCCACTGATCATTTCCGCCCCTCGCCGTCTAGCGCTGCTCCGGCTTGGGCTCTTGCTGGCCTGAGCCGAGCGCCTCCGATCCTCGTCTGGAGCGGCTTTTCGCCGCCCGTCCCGGACGGCGCTAAACTGTCGGGACGATGTTCTCGACCATCCGGCGCTGGGCCCTGGCAGGCAGTCTCTCGTTCCTCGCGGTTTCCACAGCTTCGGGCGGCGTCGCCTGGGCGGACGAGGCGGCCAACCACTACAACCTCGGCCTGCAGCTCAAGCGGCAAAACAAGCTGCCCGAGGCGATCGCCGAGGTGGAAAAGGCCATCGCGCTGCGGTCGGACTACGGCGCGGCCCACTTCACGCTCGGGAACCTCTACCGGCAGCAGGGCAACCTCGAGCGAGCCGCTGCCGCACTAGAGAAGGCGGTCGAGCTGCAGCCGCAGGACGTGGCGACGCGGTCGAACCTGGGGGCACTCTACCTGCGGCAAAAGCGCATCGAGGAGGGCCTGCGCCACCTGGAAGCGGCGGCTGCTCAGAAGCCCGACGACTACGAGACTTTGATTGGCCTCGGTTACGCCTACCGCCAGAAGGGTGACTTCCCGAAGGCCGTGGCTGCGCTGGAAAAGGCGACCAAGGTGAAGCCGGACGACGCCACGGCCTGGAACAACCTCGGCATCGTCAAGGCGCGCACCGACGACAAAGAGGGCGCCATCGCAGCGATGAAACGCGCGCTCGAGATCGACCCGAGCAACGCCGAATACCACTTCGGCCTTGGCACCACCTACCGCCGCCAGCGACGCACCGACGAGGCCATCGCGTCGTACCAGGCCGCCCTCGAGCACAACCCCAAGCTGGCCAAGGCGCACTACGACCTCGCCGTGCTCCATGCGCAGGAAAAGCGCGCGGCGGAGGCCCTGACGGCGTACCGCAAGTATCTGCAGTACGCCGGCAACCTGGACCCGGCCGAGCGCAAGGACGTCGAGGAGCGGGTCAAGTCACTCGAAGACGCCGTCGGTGCCACGCCCGCACCGAAGCGAAACAAGAAGCCGTAGAGCGGGGGCCTCAGCCCAGTCGGCCCCCCGAAACTAGAAGCGGAGTCCCAGGTAGGCGCGCAAGGCCTGTGCAGACGTCGCGTCCTGGTCCGACGGCCAGAGCTCCTGGGTCGAGCTGCCGCGTTTGCGGTCGAGCGCACCCATCGGCCAGAGCACGGCCCAGGTGAAGCCTGCGTAGATGCCGTCGGCGGGATTGCGGTAGTTGAGGCCGACGTTCATCTCGACGCCGTAGGGCGAGGCATTGCCGGGGGTCGAGACAGGCTTCAAGGCCATGCTGTAGATGCCGGCGCCCGAGATCCCCAGCTGACGGCGATCGGCGAGATCGAGCCAGTAGGTCATCTTCGGCTTCACGTAGGCGGCGTTGGTGACGGTGCCGATGATGCGGCGAAAGAGGATCTCGTCGACGTGGTAGTCGGGCGAGAACTTGAAGTCGGTGATGGCGGTGTCGCCCGGCGGCTGCGCTACGGACTTCCAGCGGACGTTCAGGTAGGTGCTGCGATCCTCGGCCTGATCGCCTGTGGCGCCACCGGTCTCGAACCCGAGCGACAGGGCGTTGCGCGCGAGGCGCAGCTCGGTCGAGAGGACCCAGCCGAGCTGACGAAGATCCAGGCTGCGATCCTTGGTGCCCATGTCGCCCAGCAGACGACCGCCATTGTTGATCTTGCCGACCACGCCCGAGGCTTCGGCCTCGATGGTCAGCGCCTTCCACCCGAGCTTGAGCCAGAGGCTGGGCAGCAACATCCGGGCGTCGACGTCGTGCGTGTAAGAGGCCGCGATCTCGTCTCGCGTCGGCGCGCTGGTGTCGTTGGGATCCCGGCGGACCCGATTCATGTAGTTCTCGTCGTAGTCGTGGAACGCGGCCTTGCCCTGGCCGCGGTAGACCACCTGCGCGCCGTAATTGAACATGAGCTCGCCCATGCTCGCGCGATCTTCGAAGTGCCGATCGTCGTCGATACGAAGCACCGACAGCATCAGCTGCAGGACATCGTCTTCCTGACCGAGGTCGAACACGGGGCCTTCC
Source organism: Myxococcales bacterium (assembly GCA_031398585.1). Taxonomy (GTDB): domain Bacteria; phylum Myxococcota_A; class Polyangia; order Fen-1088; family Fen-1088; genus JANNNO01. The sequence continues at coordinate 13,215 of JANNNO010000484.1, forward strand.
CGATCCCGCGCGCCGATGTCGGTCATGCCGGTGTGGTAGCCCTGCGAACCGAAGTCCCACGCCAGCGCCAGCTTGTGGCCGTACAGCTGTGTGATGCCCATGATGCGGTCGACGGTGGTGCCGCCGTCGCAATCGAGGCAGTTGCCGTTGTTGTAGGTGAGCCCGCGGCCGAAGTGCCACGGCATCCGACCGAAGCTGACGGTGCCGAACTCGCTCTCGATCTCGCCCCAAGCGCGCTTGGCGCGGATGCTCGAGAGGAGGCCACCTTTGCCAACTTCGGGCGGCGTCTGCGTCGTCGCCAGCACGCCGGCGGGGGCAAGGCCGTTGCGATCTCCGGGGCGACGGCCATCGAAGAGCGAATCCGGCGTCGAGCCCATCACCGTGTTGTCGAGCACGTCGATCTGCGAGACGACGCGTACCTGGTCGGTGATGTTGATGGTCGGATCGAGGCGGAGGCGCAGGTTCGCGTTGGCGAGATCGCGGGATTCGCAGCGTGCGCCGTCAGCGTCCGAGCAGTCGAGCGCGAGAGGGAACGGCGGCGTGCGGCGACCGAGCGTGTTGGGCGTGCCGACGTACGTCTGATCGAGGTGCAGCTTGTGGAAGAAATCCATTCGCATGCGGAAATAGCCGTCGAGCTCGAAGACCTGGGCGCTGCGCCGGTTCTGACCGGGGTAGCCGCCGAGAGGCGTGAGGTCGGAAGGTTCCTGTTCTTCCTCGGGCGCCTCCTCGGCCGGACCTTCGGTCTTGGCGTCGTCGCCGGGCGGGCCGCCCATACCGGGGGACATGCCGCCGCCCGGTTGGCCGCCGAACTGGGCAAACGCCGCGGTAGGAAAGAGCAGCGCAAACGTCGCGGACGCGACCATCGAAGCGGGGTGTCTCAAGCGGGATCTCCTTCGACCTTTTGGCACAACTCGAAAAGCACGCCGCCGGTGGCGCGGGGATGAATGAAGGCAACCAGGTGGCCACGGGCCCCCGGACGAGGCGTTTCATCGATGACCGGGACGTTGCTCGCCCGCAGGCTCGCGAGGGCAGACGTCAGATCGTCGACTTCGAAGCAGATGTGGTGAAGGCCGGGTCCGCGTTTGTCGAGGAAGCGCTGGAGCCCTGCGTTTCCGTTCGGACAGATGAGCTCGATCGCGGTCGAACCTTCGCCGGCGTGGAGGAAGAGCACGTCGGTCTTCTGGTCGGCGACGGTCTCCACCGGATCACGCGCGAGCCCGAACAGGCCCCCCAGCGTCGTCGCGGTGGCGCCGAGATCGCCGACGGCGAAAGACGCTCCGTCCGCGGGCGTGCCGGTCGTGGTCG
>JANNNO010000059.1:0-25065 GCA_031398585.1 Myxococcales bacterium
CCCTCGGTGAGCTTGCGGTAGACCAGGCCAGAGGCCGTGCGTTTGGCGTCCGCCGGTGGTGACGTCAGATCGCTCGGCACCTCGGGTGGCTTTGCGGGGCGCTTGATGGCGACCAGCTCGATGTCGTAGACGAGATCTCCGTAAGGCAGACCGTAGGGTCGCGGTTGATCACCGTGGGCAAGCTTGCCGGGGATCCAGAAGCGACGCTTCTCGCCCGGCACCATGCTCGACAGCCCCTCGATCCACCCGGGGATGGAACGGCCAAGCACGTAGTCGATCCCCTGGGGGCTGTCGACCGAGCTCTCGAACTTGACGCCGCTCGAGGCCATCCAGCCCGAGTGGCGAACCGTGATGGTGTCCTCCGCGCTCGGCCTCTCTTGCCCCTTGCCCGCAGCCAGGACCTTCCAGACAAGACCGCTGGGGGCCTTCTTGGCATCAGCTGGCGGCTGCTTCAGATCCTCGGGCGCTTGCGGATCGGGCGCCTGAGCGGTGGCCAGCTCGAGCGCGGTCGGCAGTCGCATCAATGGCTCGGACGCACTGCCAGCCAGAGGCGCGGCGGGCTTTGGCTCTGGTTCGGGATCGGGTGCGCGAACGATTTGACCTTCGGGCCCGTCATCGCCCTCCTCGTCGTCATCCGCCACGAAGGCAGGCGGCGTCGGTGACGGCGAACTCGGCCCGCTCGTCGCGCATGCCCCGAGACCACCTGCGAGCCACAGCGCCCATGCACTGACTTGCCAAGCCCCGCAGAACGGTCGAGCCCAGCAGAGAGACCAGGACCGGGACAGATGGTCAGCGCGCCGTCGGAATCTCATTCGCGCAGGTAGGCTGGCGCTTGCGTCGCCCGCGCGCAAGCGCCGATGCCGAGACCTCGAAATTTTGCATCCCGCCGCCACGGGGGGCTCCCGCTCGCGGCCCTGTCCTGGTAAATCCCAGGGCATGGGCCGGATTTTCGAGACGCGCAAAGCGACCATGTTCAAGCGATGGGACCGCATGGCCAAGGCCTTCACCCGCATCGGCAAGGACATCGCCATCGCGGTCAAATCCGGCGGTCCCAGCCCGGATAGCAACCCGACGTTGCGTCGCGTGCTGCAGAACGCGCGCGCCGCCAACATGCCCAAGGACAGGATCGACAACGCCATCAAGAAGGCGTCGGGCCAAGGCGCCGAGAACTACGACATCATCCTTTACGAAGGCTACGGTCCGCACGGCATCGCCATCATCGTCGAGACGGCGACCAACAACGGCGTGCGCACCGTCGCCAACGTCCGTTCGGCGTTCAAGACCCACGAGGGCGCTCTTGGCACCGAGGGCAGCGTCGCGTTCCAGTTCAAGCGCATGGGCGTCTTTCGCCTGGCCCCCGAAGCATTCGCCGGCAAGGACATCGAGTCGCTCGAACTGGAGCTGATCGATCACGGCCTCGAAGAGATGGGTGAAGGGACCAACGACAAGGGTGAGGCGCAGATGATCATCCGCGGCGCCTTCTCCGACTTCGGCCGGCTACAAGCCGCCATCGAGGCGCAGGGGCTAGCCGTGCTCTCGGCCGAATCCGAATACGTCGCTCAAAATCTCATCTCACTCCCCGAAGAAAAGGCGACCCAGGTCCTCGAACTGGTCGACGCCCTCGAACAAGACGAAGACGTCCAGCACGTCTTCCACAACCTCGGCTGATCCGAAGCCCCCCGGGCGCCGCCCAGTCGAAAGCGCTCAAGCGTCGTCGCGGGTGAGCACTCCGGGCGGTTTGCAATTCAACTGCGGATAATCCGCATCGCAACTGACGGAGGTGCCTTTCGCAACGCGGTGTCCGCGACGGCGCCGCCCGATCGCAGTCCGGCGCGCGGCGGGTTGCGAGCGTTAGGGGATGCGGACCACGCGACCCTCGGCCATCGAGCGGTAGCTGGCGAAGGTAGCTTCGAGGGTCCGGAGGTTTTCGAGGCCGGTCTGCTGGGGTGAGCGGCCGGTCAGCATGGCTTCGGTGACGTCGCGTTCGAACTTGTAGAAGCTCTCGACGTAGTCGTCGGTCGGCGATCGGATCTGTTCGACGATGACTTCGTTGCCCGAGACCAGGCGGAAGCGTGCGGCGGCGTCGCGGGTCAAGCGCCCCTCGTAGACCGCCTCGCCTTTGTCACCGATCAACACGAAGCCGCCTTGGTGTAGGCCCGCGGCCTTCCAGGCGACATCGACGATCGAGGTGGCGTCGTCGTGCTCGAACACGACGTGGGCCATGCTTTCGCCGCGCACGCGCGGATTCTGTCGGTGGCCGCGCGCGAAGGCCGACCGGGGCTCGCCCAGCAGCACGCGAACCATGTCGATGAGGTGGGTGCCGTACTCGAGCAAGACGCCGCGTTCCGCTTCACACTTGAACGCCTCTTTCGGCTCGAACGGATCCAGCTGATCGATGCGCAGATAGCGCAGCCGACCGAAGAAGCCCTCGGCGTGGCGCCGCCGCACCTCCTCGAACCAGGGACGAAATCGATGATTCTCGTGCACCGCGAACAGACGCGGCGCTGGCCCCGGCTTCGACATGGCATCGACCAGGCGCGCGGCTTCGTCGAGGTCGAGGCAGAGCGGCTTCTGACAGATCACGTGCAGACTGGCGGCCTTTGCGGCCAGGCAGTGTTCGGCGTGCATCACGGGCGGCGTGATGATGTCGATGAAGTCGAGCTCGGCGCCGGCTAGCATGCTCGCGAGATCGGGAAAGCAGCGAGCTGCGGGCGCATAGGCTTGCCTTCGCGCCTCGGAGGCCGTCGGGTTGGGATCCGCCAGCGCCACGATCTCGACGTCGGCGATGCGCTGCCAGCCGCGCAGATGGAACTCCGAGATCATCCCGCATCCGAGAACGCCGCCTCGCAACCGCTTCTGCCCGCTCATCCGCCGTACCCTACCTGGGTGCCGATTCCAGGCAAAGATCGGAGCGGGTCGTGGCGCGCCTCGCCCACCACACCCTGTGAACCGCCGGCACGATCCTGGTCTCCCCAGGCTGGGATTCGGGGACGAACGCACACCCACGGGCGCTAACCCCGCGGCGGACTTGGGTCGGCGCCGCGGCTGCGGGCTTGGCACGGTTTCAGCAATTGCTGGGGTTCACCATGCGAACACCAACGACCATCTGGATCACCACAGCCCTCTCCCTGTCCCTCGTTGCTTGCGAAAACATCCCCGACGTCACCCGGGCCGCCTCGCGCGCCACCGCCGCCGTCAGCGGACTCGCCAGCATGACCAACCACGCCTCGACGCAGCTGCGTGCCGACGGCCTCGCTCCCGGCGCGCGTCCGGGCGGCCTCATCGGCGGCGCCCCGCTGTCACCCAGCGTGACCCCAGTCTCGCCACCGCCTGGGGGCAACCGCCCCGACGAGGCGATCGACGCTCCCGGCAAGTGCAATCAATTTATCGCCACCTTCTGCGACAAGGCCATCACCTGCGGCTTCACCAGCAAGGACGAATGTGTGGCCATCGTCGCCAAGGAGCTCGACTGCAAGCTCGCCACGAGCGTCTCGACGACCTTCCAGAGCTGTCTTTCCGACATCGGCAAGATGGCTTGCGAAGCCGACGACCTGCCTCCTAGCTGCGACAACGTCATCAAGCTCGGCAGCGATCAGCCCCCACCGCCCCCTTCGGGAGATGGCCCGGCCAAATGCGAAGGTCTCTTGAAGGCGGTCTGCACGAAGCTCGTCTCCTGCGGCGACATCGCTGTGACCGATGCGCAGTGCCTGGCGGAGCTCTCCAAGGAGGTCGACTGCGCGAGTGTCACCGCCGTCGCTCCGACCTACGACCGCTGCCTCTCGGCCATCAGCGCCAACGCCTGCCCGATCACCAACCTGCCCGCTGACTGCAACGGCGTGCTGAGCGGCAATCCCGGCTCGACGCCGACGACGCCGACGACGCCGCCGCCCCCGCCGCCCCCGGCGACTGAAGCGGCCGCCAAGTGCCAGACCCTCGCCAAGACCGTCTGCGATCGTTTCGTCAGCTGCGGCGACATGCCCTCGCAGGCCGCCTGCACCTCGGAACTCGTGCAGGCCTTGGAGTGCGAGAAGGTCGTCAGCGTCTCGTCGAACTTCGATGCTTGCGTCGCCGCCCTGCCCAAGCTCGCTTGCCCGGTGACCATTCCCGAGATCTGCAACCGCGTCCTCGACCACGGCCAGACGCCGACCGCGCCTCCGCCGCCGGCCGTGCTAGACCCCACCGCCCCCAAGAAGTGCGACGCCCTCGTCGAGGCGGTCTGCAAGCGCTTCGAATCGTGTGGCGACGGGACCGCGGCAGCTTGCGTGACCGAGGCCAAGGCGGCCATCGACTGCGCCAAGGCCAATGCGGTCAGTCCCAACTTCGACAAGTGCATCGCCGACATCGGCGCGGCGGTCTGCCCGGTCGAGCTGCCGGAATCCTGCAACGGTGTGCTCAAGATTGCAGACTGACGAAGTCACGAACTGACGAAGTTACGAACTGACTGCCGCCGCGACCCGGGGCGCTCCTTCAGTGAGGGCGCCCTGGTCGCGCTTTTTTCGTTCAGGCGGCGGTCGCTGCCCGGTCAAGGCGAGGCGGGACGCATGAGGTTGCGCATGCGAGCGGCGAAGGCCGGATAGCGCGCCGCCAGCTCGGGGCCCTCGGCGAGCTCGAAGTCGGCGAAGTCGAACCCGGGCGCCACCGTACAGCCGAACCAGCAGTGTCCCGCGCCGCTCGCCAGCTCGGCTGCGAACCAGCTGCCTGCAGGGATCACGATCTGAGGCCGCTCACCCGCGGCGACGTCGCGGCCGAGACGCAAGGTCTGTCCGCTGCCATCGGGAGCCAGAATCAGTACGTCGAGCGGACCTCCTTCGTAGAGGTGGAAAAGCTCGTCGGACTTCAACCGATGCAGGTACGTCGCGCGATGCTCGCCACCCAACAGAAAGTAGATCGCGGTGCTGACCGGTCGCGGCCCCGCGTGAGGCAAGCCCGCAGCGACCACGAGAGGCGCGCGGTAGGTGACCGCGTAGTGACCGCGCTCGGGATGCGGCTGCATGCCGAGTGTCGCTATGAGCTCTTTCATGCGCTGGTCGGAATTCATCTTCGAAGAGCCTATCGCACCCAAGGTAGTGTGAAGCAGCCGCGATGAACCGCCCCGTCCCCCCCCGCAGCGCGCTCATCGTCGCCTTTGCCATCGTTTATGTGGTCTGGGGATCGACCTACCTCGCGATGCGCATCGCCGTCGAATCACTGCCGCCCTTTGCGCTGGCCGGCGTGCGCTTCTCCCTGGCGGGTCTGCTGCTGCTCGCGTGGTCAGCACGGCGGGGACAGCTGCCCATGACCTTGGTGCATTGGCGGGAGGCTTTGTTGACTGGCGCGCTCTTGCTGCTCGGGGGCAACGGCGCCGTGGTCTGGTCGGTGCAGTTCGTCCCCTCGGGCCTTGCCGCCTTGATGGTGGCGACGCTGCCGGTCTGGATCGTCGTCTTGCAGTGGCTGCTGGATCGACGGCGCCCGCCGACGCTCGTGTTGCTCGGCCTTGGCGGGGGGCTCGTCGGCATCGCCGCCCTGCTTGGCCCGACCTTGCTGTCGCAGCTGTCGGACCAGGCCGCCATTCCCCCGGGACCGGCCTTGGTGCTGCTGGCAGCCTCGCTCTGCTGGGCGGCCGGTTCACTCCGATCGCGCAAGATGCCGCCGCCACCCGGCTCGCCCTTCCTGGTCATCGGCATGCAGATGGTCTGCGGCGGGCTTCTTCTACTCGGGCTGGCGCTCGTCACCGGCGAATTCACCAGGATTGATCCGGCGACCTTCACGGCTCGCTCGCTGGCAGCGCTCGCCTACCTGGTCTTTTTCGGGTCGCTGCTCGGCTACACCGCGTTCGCCTGGCTGGTGCATGCGGCGCCGCCGGCGCAGGTCGCGACCTATGCCTACGTCAACCCCGTGATCGCCGTGTTCCTGGGATGGGCACTCGGCAACGAGCCGCTCACCGCCCGCATCGTGGTCAGCGCTGCCATCATTCTCGGCAGCGTCGCCGTCATCACGCAAGGCACGCAAAGCACGCAAAGCGCGCAAAAACAGCCGGACGGGGCGGCGGACCCATCGCGTGACCGCCCCCCGCCCGCTGCGGCTCAGCCGGGCGACGAGATCTGAAAGACGATCTTGCCGCGGCCGTGGCCGCCATCGAGACGACGATGAGCCTCGACGACCTCTTCGAGGGGCAGCACGCGATCGATGACCGAACGGAGTTTGCCCTGTTCGACCAGCGCCGAGAGCGCCACCAGGCGGGCCCGTTCTCGCGTCAGGAAAATGCCGTGCAAGGTCTGGTTGCGGACGTAGAGCCCTGACAAATCCAGCTTGCTTCCGAGGATGGTCGCAAGCCGGCCGAACGGTCGCACCGCCGGTACGCTCTTGCTGATGAGATCACCGCCCACGGTATCGAAGGCGGCATCGACGCCCTTGCCCCCGGTCTGCTGCTTGATGATCTCGGCGAAGTCGTCCTTGCGGTAATCGATCGCGACGTCGGCGCCCAGCTCGCGCAAGAGCCCCTGGTTGTCGGGCCCCGCGGTGGCAAAGACGCGAGCCCCGATGGCGCGCGCGATCTGCACGGCGTAAGAGCCGACGCCGCCAGCGCCGCCGTGGATGAGCACGCTCTCACCCGCCGTCACGGCGAGGCGCCGCACGATCGCTTCGTACGCCGAGCCGCCCGCCAACGGAATGGCCGCCGCCTCGATGTAACCGGTGGTCGCCGGATGCGGCGCCACGATGGCGGCAGGTACCACCGTGAACTCGGCGTGCGTGCCGTGAGCATTGCCGAAGATCTCCGGCGTGAAATAGACCGGATCGCCCGGCGAAAACTCCGTCACCCCAGCGCCCTTGCTCTCGACGATGCCAGCGGCGTCGTAGCCGAGCACCGCCGGCAGGGGGATGCCCGACCAGCTGCCGGCGGCCCTGATCTTGGCCTCGACCGGGTTCGCCGATGACGCCATCACGCGCACCAGTAGCTCGCCCGGCCCCGGCTCCGGTCGTGGCACGTCCCGGACCTCGAGCACTTCAGGCCCCCCATACTTGGACAAGACAACGGCGCGCATGCTGACTCCCTCTTCCTTGGATGGCGCGGCCGGCGGGCGCCGCGCTCTTGATGGGCCGGGCCCTCGACGTGATGGGCTGCCGTTTCGCCGGCTACCATGCGCCGGCGACGCCGCAACATGGGCCGGCAGCGGCGTCCCGGCAACCGACGACTGACCTCCGCCCGTTTTCGGTGATTCCCCCGCCCGCCGGGGACGCGTTAGGCTGTGGCCATGTCCGCCGCGCCGTCCGGTCCGCTTGCGCCCAGCCCGCTTGCGCCCAGCCCGCTTGCGCCCAGCCCGCTTGCGACCCCAGAGCCGTGGGATCTCGTCGCCGTCGATTACACCGCCGAGCTCTTGCCGACGTTTCAGAGCTTCTCGGAGGCCGCGCTCGATCTCGTGGGCCTGCAGCGAGGCGCTCGCGTGCTCGACGTCGCCGCTGGTCCGGGGACGATGGCGCTGCTGGCAGCGGGGCGCGGCGCGGCCGTGACCGCGCTCGACTTTTCCGAGACGATGCTGGCGCAGCTGCGAACCCGCGCCACCGCCCAGTCGCTGGCCATCGAAATTCGCCAGGGCGATGGCCAGGCGCTTCCCTTTCCCGATGCGAGCTTCGACCGCGCGTTCTCGATGTTCGGGCTCATGTTCTTTCCCGATCGAGCCGCGGGGTTCCGCGAGCTGCACCGGGTGCTGCGACCGGGCGGGCGCGCTGCCGTGAGTAGCTGGACGCCGTTCACGGGCGCCTTCGCCGCTGTGCTCGAAAGCATCCGCGGCCACATGCCGGGCCTGCCCTTCGGAAAGAACAAGGCGCCGCTGGGAGACGCCGACGAATTCGCCGAGGAGCTGCGCGCGGCGGGGTTCACCGAGATCGCGGTACATCCTGTCACCCGATCGTTTCCGTCGGGGCCGGTGGCGGAATTCTGGGCGAGCATGCAGCGAACCACCGCGCCCATCGTTCTGCTGCGTCGCAAGCTGGGGGAGGCGGCGTGGGAAGACCTGGCCCGCGGGGTGAAAGCCGACCTCGAGCGCACTTTCGGGACGGCGCCGATCAGCGATGCGGCCACCGCACTGGTCGGTGTGGCAGCGCGCAGCGAGGTGCGAGCGTGACGCACGCAAATCGACGCCTTTCTTCCCTGGCAAAGGCTCGTGGATGGTTCTATTTTGAAGGGACCATGCACGGGCAGGGCGAGGGGTGGAGCCGGTCCGAATGCGCTCGCTGGTGGCTCGAACACGACGACGTCGACGAGGCCGCACGAACGCTGGAGCCGGGGGATCAGGTAGCGGCGGGTAAGGCCGATTTCCGCGATCTGCGTGAGGCCCTGGAAAGGCGGGGCCTCACCGCGATCTACGAAGAAGGCACCGCTTTCGTCTACACGCACGCGCAGGCGCAAAGGCTGCTCGAAGAGGTCGCGCTCGACTGCGTGGCTTCCGCCGAGCGCCGTCCTCCCGGCCGATCGCCGGCGCCCTTCGGGCAGCCGAGCGTCGCCAACAAACGCACAGCCTGAGCTGTGTCCTGCGGGACTGCCGCGCCTGATCCGGCACACCGCCCTGGCCGACACGCAGGGGGCTGTACCCTTTTGGCCGCCCCGGTCCCCGAAAGGCGCCTTTGTCGTTCTTGCCTCAATGATTGGTCCCGCCAACCGATGTGAGGGGCCGCAAGCCGCTTTGCCGCGTGGGTAAAGCATGCGCTCGCGAACCGACCATCGTTAGAGGAGCCAGAACATGAACATCGGGCGAGTGATGAAGGCCTTCGCGCTGTCTTTGTCCCTGGGAGTGTGTGTGGGTGCATGTCCGGGTGGCGATGACGACAACAAACCAGGTGTCGACGCCGGCACGACCCCCGGCGGCACGACCCCTGGCGGTACCATCCCGGGCTCTGGCGTCCCCTCCTCTATGATGGGCGGCATGGCCTGTCCCTCGGGATCGCAGCAGGGCAGCTGCACGGCGGCCGAGAGCAAGGCCTACGGTGACTGCATCATCACCAAGTGCGACAGCCAGTACTCCATGTGCCTCGGCAGCGGCTACAAGACCGGGACTTTCGGAGGCCCGTGCGGCACCTGGATGACCTGCCAGTCCAAGTGCGGCTGCAACGACAGCGCGTGCGTGACCGCCTGTGGTCAGCCTCCCGCTGCCTGTTCGACCTGCATTCAGAGCCTGTCGAGCTGCGTGCTCAACTCCGGCTGCCAGATCCCCACATGCGCGGGCGGCGGCGGTGCGGGCGGCGCGGGCGGCGGTGCCGGCGGCGCGGGCGGCGGTGCCGGTGGAACCTGTGCGGATCTGGCCAGGTGCTGTGCCAGCGTCACCAACGCCGGCGTCAAGATGGCGTGCGACGCCCAGTACAACACCCTCAAGGGCGCGGGCGATTTCGCCTGCGGCCAGGTCCTCAACGTCTACAAGATGCAAAACCTCTGCAAGTGAGGTTGCCGATTCCGTGAGCCGCGGCCTGGGGTAGGGCTGCGCCGAGGCGCTTTCACCGCGTGTGAAGGCGCCTCGTCTTTTTTGGGGGGCAGTGAGGATCGGAAGCGCGGAGATGCCGCATGACGCAAGCCCGAGCGGCCCATGCTCCCCCAGGGAGGCTCGACGGCTTCTCGGCAGCGCCGGGGAGGGCCCAGCCCCGTCGATGCCGGCCCAAGACTTCCCGGGCCCACGGTCGGTCATGGGCTGCTAGTATCCGCCCCCTCCCGTGGACTGGAAGGCAACGCTCAATCTCCCGAAAACCGAATTCTCGATGCGCGCAGACCTTGCCAAGCGCGAGCCTCAATGGCTCGACCGCTGGCAAAAGGAGCGCAGCTACGAGCGAATCCTCGCCGAGCGGGAGGCCGCGGGTGCGCCCCGCTTCGTGCTTCACGACGGACCGCCCTACCCCACCGGCGGCATCCACTACGGCACCCTGCTGAACAAGGTCCTCAAGGACATCGTCGTCCGCTCGCAGCTCATCATGGGGCGCGCCGCGACCTTCGTACCGGGCTGGGACTGCCATGGCCTGCCCATCGAGCAGCAGGTGGAAAAGCAGATCGGTGCCAAGGACAAGCTGTCGGCGCCGGAGTTCCGCCAGCACTGCGAGACCCACGCGCTCAAGTTCGTCGACGTCATGCGCGGCGAGTTCAAACGACTGGGCTGTTTCGGCCTCTGGGACACGCCCTACCTGACGCTGTCTCGCGAATACGAATCGACCATCGTCAAGCAACTCGCGGGGTTTGCCCGCGGCGGCCTGCTCTACCGGGCCAAGCGCCCCGTCCACTGGTGCGTCACCCATCGCACGGCGCTGGCCGAGGCCGAGGTCGAATACGCCGAGCACGCGAGCCCCTCGATCTACGTGCGCTTTCCTCTCGTGCCGGGGCAGGCCGCCGCCGACGCCATCTTCGCCGGCGCCCCCGCCGCGCTGGTCATCTGGACCACGACGCCCTGGACCCTCGCCGCCAACCTGGCGGTCGTTGCCAACCCGGAGCTGGTCTACGTCGGCATCCCGGTGACGGGTGCCTCGGGACAACGTGAATACCTGGTGGTGGCCAAGGGCCGCTCCGAAGCGTTCCTCGCGGCCACCGGCATCACCGCGCCGCCCGAGTCCGAATGGATCGAGATCGCGGGCGAGCGCCTTGCGAGCCTCCGCGGCGTCCGTTACCAGCATCCCTTCATCGCGCCGCCGAAGTCCGACAAGGACTTCCGCTTGACCTTCGCCTCGCACGCCACGCTGGAAGCCGGCACGGGGCTCGTGCACACCGCCCCCGGCCACGGCGCCGATGACTACGTCGTCGGTCGCAACGAGGGGCTCGCCATCTACGCCCCGGTGAACGCGGCTGGCAAGTACACGCCCGAGGTTCCGATGTGGGCTGGCCTCGGCGTCTTCGAAGCCAATCCGAAGGTCGTCGAGCACCTGCACGCCACCGGCTTTCTCCTCAACAAGCCGGGGGAGAACCTGCGCCACAGCTATCCGCACTGCTGGCGCTGCAAGAAGCCCGTTCTGTTTCGCGCCACCACGCAGTGGTTCGCGCGCCTCGGCGACATCGACGACGCCACCAGCTTGCGCGCGCGAGCGCTGCGCGAGATCGACGCCACCAACTGGATCCCGACCTGGGGCCGCGATCGCATCCGCGGCATGATCGAAGTCCGCCCCGACTGGTGCCTGTCGCGCCAGCGCGTCTGGGGTGTGCCGATCCCGGCGTTCCGCTGCACGAGCTGCCCGGATCCCGACAACGCGCACCTCGTGCCCGAAGCGATGGATCGCGTCGCCAAGCTCTTTGCCGAAGCCGGGTCCAACGCCTGGTACACGTTGCCGCTGGCCGAGATTCTGCCGCCCGGAACGAAATGCCCCGACTGCGGCGGCACCGCGCTGGAAAAGACCCACGACATCGTGGACGTCTGGTTCGAGTCGGGCGTCTCGTGGGCTGCGGTCGCCGACGGCAAGCTCGTGCCCGCCGGGGAGAAGGTCGACCTCTACCTCGAGGGCGCGGATCAGCACCGCGGCTGGTTCCACTCTTCGTTGCTCGCCGCAACGGCCACTCGCGACAGCGCTCCTTACAAGGCCGTGCTCACCCACGGCTGGGTTCTCGACGAACGCGGCAAGGTCTATTCGAAATCCGAGATCGCGGCGGCCAAGGCTTCCGGCGCCAAGATCGACTACGTCGATCCGATCGTCTGGATGGAAAAGAACGGCGCCGAGCTCTTGCGCCTCTGGACAGCGGCTGCCGATTACCAGGCCGATGTCGTCTTCTCGAAGACCATCCTCGACCAGCTGGGTGAGTCGTATCGCAAGATCCGCAACACCTGCCGCTACCTGCTTTCGAACCTGTACGACTTTCAGCCCGCGCGTGACGGCCTGCCCGACGATCGGCTGCGCGAGCTGGATCTGCTGGCGCTCGGACTTCTGCGCGAGCGTGACCACCAGATCTTCGAGGCGTACAGGCGGTTCTCGTTCCACGAGGTCGTGCGCCTGTTGGTCGACTACATGGTCACCATCTCGGCCGAATACCCCGATCCGATCAAGGACACGCTCTACTGCGCGGGTACGAACTCGCGCGAGCGGCGCAGCGTGCAGACCGCCCTGCACGAGATGCTGCGCACGATGACGGTCTGGATGGCTCCCGTGCTCTGCTTCACGGCGCAGGACGTGGCCGACGAGCTCACCCGTGTGACCGGTGATCCTTTCGACGTGCATGGCCATGTGCGCGGCGAGATCGCCCCGATGGGCAAAGAGCTCAAGAACCCCAACAAGCGCTGGACCGACGAGATCCGCCCGCGGCGACAGGCGATCTTGCGACCGCTCGAAGCATTCCGCGCCGGGGGGCACAAGTCCCTCGAAGCCAAGATCAAGGTCGTGCCGAGCCCCGCCGAGCGGCCGCACTGGATCTGGAACCGCAACCACCTCGAGGAGCTCTGCGTGGTCTCGCAGATCGAGATCGCGGAAGAGGATGCCGCCGAGACCGTCGTCACCGTGACCGAGGCCGAGGGGAGCGAATGTCCGCGTTGTTGGCGTCGCACGGGCGGCGTCTACCGTGCCGCGCAGTCAGCGCCCGATGTGCAGCTGTGCGACCGATGCGCCGATGTCGTCGACGCGTCACTTCCCAGCGCGTAACGGGAATCAGCCGCAGGCGGCGAGAGTTAGCCAAAAGGGAGCCACCATGAGCCTGGATCGACGCAAGTACCTCATCTTCGGCGCCTTCGCGCTCGTGACCGTCGCGCTCGACCAATGGACGAAGGTCCTGGCGCGCGCCAACCTCAAACAACTCGGGCATATCGGCAAGTCGGTCATCGATCGCAAGTTCGTGCTTCGCTACTCGGAGAACCCGGGTGTGGCGTTCGGGCTGCTGCAGGATCTGACCGGCGGACGCATCATCCTCACCATCGTCGCGCTGGCCGCCTTCGGTCTCGTGATCTCGCTGCTTCGCAAGACCGAAGCCGACCAGGTGCGCATGCAGGTCGCGCTTGGTCTCGTCGGTGGCGGTGCGATCGGAAACCTCATCGATCGCATCCTTCACGGCGCGGTGACCGACTTCCTCGTCTTCGACCTCGGCTTCTGGCCGCTCAATCCCTGGCCCGCGTTCAACATCGCGGACGCCGCGTTGGTCGTCGGCGTGGGGCTGATGGCAATCGACATGATTCGTCCGCCCCGCCCCCACACCGCGGGAGCCGAGGGCGAAGCGCCGACTGCGTGAGCTCGCTCGCCGGTCGCTTCGCCACGTCACCGGCGTGGGTCCGCTTCGCGCTCGCGCTGTCGGTCCTGGCGGTGCTACTGGCAGCAGACATCGCCACGAAGATCTGGGCGGAAGAGGATCTGCGGCGACAAGGCGCTCGCAGCGCGGTCGGCGATCTGCTGACTTTCCGATACCAGACCAACAGCGGCGTCGCCTTCGGCATCTTCCGCGCGCCGATCGTGCACTGGAAGCGAACCGCGCTCATCGTCTACGCGAGCGCGGTGTCGGTCGGCCTGGCGGCTGTACTCGCCGCGCGTCTTGCTCAGGCGGGCAAACACCTCGGCACCACGTTTGGCGTGTTGGCTCTGCTCACCGGATCGCTCGGCAACCTGCGCGATCGCATCGAACGGGGAGCGGTGATCGACTTTCTCACCCTCGACCTGCCTTTCGGTCTCGCATGGCCTGCCTTCAACCTGGCGGACCTTTATTTGGCCATCGGACTCGTGCTCTGCCTGGTGGGGCTCGTGCGCGCCTACCCGCGTGACCCGGCCCCAGGCCCGTGATCGCCTGGCGGCCGGAAGTCCGCTAGTGTTCCCGATACCCTAGCCATGCGCCCCATCCTCTTTGACTTCGGCATCGACATTCCCCTGCTCGGGCCGCTCAACTTCCCGGCCTACTTCACCATGCTGGCCGTCTCGTTCGGGCTCGGCATGTGGATGGTCTGGCGAGAGGCGCCGCGGCTGGGTGTGGATCGAGAGCGGGCGCTCGACCTGACGTTGTGGGTGGTGGTCTGGGCGATCATCGGATCACGCGTGCTGCACGTGATCGCGGACGGCCACTTCTGGGACTACGTGCACATGTGCACGGATCCGACCTTGGTGCCTGCCACCGACGCCAAGGTCGCTGTCTGTCGCACCAGCGCCGAATGCGGCTTCGACTACGTCTGCAACACGGTCAGCGCGCGTTGCCATCCGCCGCGCGATTGCCTCGCGGTGATCAAGGTCTGGCGTGGGGGGCTCGCCTATTACGGCGGCTTCATCTTCGCGAGCGCCTTCGGCCTTTACTACGCGCGCAAGCACCGCCTTGGCATGTGGCGCATGGCCGACGTGGCGGCTCCCTGGATCGCGATGGGCCTGGCGCTCACGCGGCTCGGCTGCTTTCTCAACGGCTGCTGCTTCGGCAAGCCGTCGGAGCTGCCGTGGGCGGCTCACTTCCCGCACAACCGCGCGCTGTCGGAGACCCAGGTCAAGGCGGGCTACATCACCGAGGGAATGGGCACCTTGCCGGTGCACCCGACTCAGATCTACCTGGCCGCCCTCAACCTGCTGACCTTCTTCATCCTCTACCTGGCGATCCGCGGCCGCAAACGCTTCCACGGTGAGGTCTTCGCGTGGCTTCTCATCCTCAAGGGCGTCTTTCGCTCCGTGGTCGAGATCTGGCGTGACGACGAGCGGGGCGTGCTCTTCGGCTGGCTGTCGACCTCGCAGATCCTCTCGGTGCCACTCATCGCGCTCGGGGTCTTTCTGCTCGTGCGGCGGGGCCGCATCGGGCGCGACCTTCCACCCGATGCGGGAGATCCGGCGCCCGCCTCGCCATGAGGCCGAGCCTCTACGTTTTCGAATGGGGCGGCCGCCAGCTGGCGCTGCCCAGTTATGGGTTCGCGGTGGCGCTGGCCTTCGCCGCTGGCATCTTCATCGTGGTTCGCCAGGGCAAACGCGAGGGCTTCTCCACCGATGCGCTGCTGGATCTCTCCTGGTGGCTGCTGGTTCTCGGCCTGGTCGGATCGCGGCTCGCCTTCGTCGTGCTCAACGCCGGCCACTTCCTCGAGCTCTGCGGGGGCGGCGATTGCCTGGCAGCGCTTCGGCTCTGGGACGGAGGGCTGGTCTTCTACGGCGGCGGGCTCGCGGCCGCGGCGGGGGCAGCCATCATCGCTCGACGGCAGCGCTGGCGATTTGCGCCGCTCGGCGATCTCTTCGCCCCCTCGCTGGCCCTCGGCCAGGGCCTCGGCCGCATCGGTTGCTTCATGGTCGGGTGTTGCTACGGCAAGTACTGTCTCGCCGACGGCCCGCTCTGCGCCACCTACGCGATCGGATCGGTCGCGTTTGCCCACCTGAAGGGGCAGACCGATGGCCGAACGCTCCCCGTGCATGCCTCGCAGCTCTACGAAGCAGCGGCCACGCTCTTGCTGTTCTTCATTCTGCTCGCGTGGCGCCAGCGACAGCGCGCCTCCGGCGAAACGTTCCTGCTCTACGTGATCGGCTACGCAAGCATCCGGTTCGTGGTCGAGCTCTGGCGCGGCGACGAACATCGTCGCTTCGTCTTCGAGAGCGGCGGTGGCGCACTGGCGCGGGCCATCGGCGTTCCGCAGTGGCAGCCCCTCTTCCTCTCGACCTCGCAAGCGGTGAGTCTGGCCCTGGCGGGGACAGCAGCGGTGCTCGTCTGGAGGCGCCGCCGCGCTCCTACTCAGCAGCAGGTCGAGTGAGCGACGATCACCAGACCTGAAACGAGCTCGCCGGCGTGACGGTGACGCCCGGCTGTCCGGTCAGCGCACCGACGTCGTCGTCGTAGCTGCCCCGGCTGGCCGGCAGCGCCTCGCCCGCCGTGATCAAAACCACGCGAAACTTTCCCAGCGCCGGGATCGGGTAGCGCAGCTCGAAGCTCTCCCCGTCTCTTCGGCACGAGCCCGCGTCCGGACACGACGACACGAGGCCGATGCCTTCTTGATAGACCCGCCATTGCGCGACCGGTGCTTTCACGTGCTGGGCGCGCAGCACCAGCGTGTCGCCCACGGTGACATCACCCCGCGTGGTCAGGCGCTGGGCTGGCTTTTCGAAGTGGAAGGCAAGAGCCATCTCGGCCGGACCGTCGATGGCCGGTGGCGAGCGCCAGAAAAAGAGCGCCAGGGCGCCGGCGGCGAACGCGGTTGCCAGGATCGGCACCAGCGTCCAGATCGATTTGCGCGAGACCGTGGCGCCGTGCCTTTCCACCGCGGCCCAGACCTTCTGCTCCCAGTGCGCGCGTGGCATGGGCAAGGGCGCCTCGGCCAGCTCGCGACGGATGGCCGCGATCTCGGCGAAGGTTTCGCGGCAGCTGGGGCAGGTCGCCAGATGAGGCGCAAATTCGATCGGTTGCCCTGCCTCTTGCTCGGCGATGCCGAGGGTCACCAGCCAGTCGCAGGTCGGAGTCGCCGCGCTCATCGCAGCACCTCGATCTTCTTCTTGAGGCAGGCGCGAAGGGCGATGAGCGCTCGGGCGACCCGCGTCTGCAGGGCCGCGGCCGTCTCGCGGCTCATCCGTGCAATCTCCGCGTAAGGCAGCCCCTCTTCGTAGCGGAGCAGGACGGCCACACGCGCGTGAGGGGCAAGCTGCTGCACGCAGGCGGCGAGCGCCGTCGTGCGGTGACTGATCTCGACGGTCTCCGAGATCTCGAAGGTCTCCGAGACCTCGAAAGACGCGGGTACGTCCAGCTTGCTGACGTCATCCGTGGGGGAAAAGCGGCCGAACCAGCGGCGTCGCGCTTTGACCGCGTCGAGGCAGCGGTGGCGGGCGATGCCGAAGAGCCAGGCGCGCGGCTTTTCGATCGGCTTGCACCCCTCGAGTCCCTGCCAGGCCTCGACGAAGACCGTCTGGTGGACATCGTCGGCGGCCGCACGATCCCCGAGCACCGAGAGGCAGAAGCGGAGAATCTCGGCGCCGTGGCGGCGCATGAGGGTATCGAGCGCCGATCGCCGATCCCCGCGCGCGAGAGCGTCGGCAAGGGCGGCATCGGCCGGCGCGGCAGCAGAGGCCGATTGCGCTGCGGCAGGGTACGACTCCGGTTCACCCACGCTCTCAGGTGTACCAGAACCTTTGTCGGGGCGAACCATTGCCGAGCGGGCGGCCCCCCGTAGCCCTCCGGCGGCAAAAGGATCGCTTCTTCGTTCACGCCCGCGCCTCTCGCCGCATCCGTGCTCGAACGGATGCTCGCGCGGGCTGGCGGTCGGGATCTGTCGTCGGGAAGGCAATGACGCGTCCTTCTTGCAGGAGCGTGCGCAGCTTGAGGCGCGCGCGCGAGATCCGCGTGCCCACTGTGCGCATCGGGATCTCCAGCTCGCTCGCAATGTCGGCGTAGCTGCGAGCCTCGAAGGTGAACATCTCGAAGGCCCGGCGGAGCTTGGCGGGAAGCTTCGTGGCGGCCCCGCGAACGGCACCAAGGTCGAGACCCGCCCAGGGCGCCGGCTCGGCGTCCATCTCCGCTTCGCCTGCGGGCAGGAGGTCGAAATCCACGTCCCAGCGCAGCCGACGTGCCCGCCGCGACCGATCGATGGTCAGCCGATACATCACGGTGTGCATCCAGGCGTGCAGGTTCGAGCCCTCGGAGAAGCGTTCGGTGCGGAGCGCCCGCTCGATCGCGTCCTGAAGCAGGTCGTCGGCCTCGGCCGGCGAGCCGGCGAGGTTGCGGGCCAGGCGCTCCAGCGAAGCGAGCTGGGCGGCGTCGAGGCTCGCCAGTGTGGTCGAGCCGGAAGCGAAGGGGTGAGCGGCGGGAGCGTGGGTGACGGTGGCGAGCGACGTCATGAATGTCCTCCTCGGTGAGCGCGTGTTGCGTTCGACCAGAAGGCGACTGACCCGCCTCGCCCAGGCGGGCTCCCAGGCGGCGGGAGTTTTTTCCCGTTGAGAATCGGTGGCTTACGGTTTTGGCGCGAAATCGTGTGTTGGATTCCGCCGTGACCGTCGCCTCACCGGGAGGCCCTGCGCACGCGCTGCCTTACGGGAGGCTGTGCACCCAGAAGCTGCTCTGCCCGAAGAGGAACCAGTGGCCGTGCTGGGCGCCGTTCGTGAAAGGGAAGAGGCCGCAAAGGGTGCCGTCGCCACCGCACGAGCCGCCTGGGATGACGTTGGTGTTCACCGGTCGAGCCATCTCGGCCATGCGAAACGTCTGGTGTTCGGGAGGCGGAACGAGCTCGGTGTCCCAGGTCGACGGGAACATCATCAACATGGGAAGGCCCGTGCCCGCATTGCTCGCTCGGTCGCCCTCGCGGCGGGTAACCATGAAGGTTCCCGAGCCTTTGGGCAGCATCAGACCGCACTCCCCAGGAGGGGGCGACGGCCAGGGCGCAAAGCAGGTCCCCAGCTGGCATTCGTCACCCTGACACGGCCGGCAGGCCTGGCCGGCCTCGCAGACCAGCAAGCTCGTCACCCGGGTCACCACGAAAGGATTCTTGGGCTCGGTGAAGGGCTCGTCGCCGGACGGGGCTTCCTCTTCTTCCTCTTCCTCTTCCTCGCTCGGCTCGGACTCGGGCTCGACGTCGTCCTTGGGCACGCAGACCGGGCCCGCCTGCGTATCGATGAAGTAGGGCGGCCCCGATTCGGGATGACAGCCGGGGCCGCTCCCGGTGGCAAACAGCAGATAGGCCCTATCGCTCCTGCCGCGAAAACGAACCGCCGTGCTGCGAGCGTCGGTGGCGCCGCCGTCGGACGGACTTTCGGGCGCGACTTCACCAACCTCGGTGGGCAGCTCGGGCAACGTCTCGGGCGCCGCGGCCTCGCGCAAATCGTTGGTCTCGCCGGGCGGTACCTCGGCAGCGCTTGCCTCGGCGACCTCGACGGGAGTCGGCACGTCGGCAGCGGCGTCTGCGCCAGCATCGGGTCGGGGATTGGGATCCACGCCACCGCTCGGGCAGCGGGAAGCCAGAGCGCCCAGCAGGGCCATAACTTTGAGGGAATCGGGGAACGTCATCGCATCTCCTTGGTCGGTGCGGCGCCGAACGCCACGAAGGGCGCCCAGGCATTCACGGGTTCTTTGGCGGCAATGAAGGCCCGCTGCACGCGCGCCAGCGCGCCGACCGGATCGTCGGCACCGCCCTCGGCATAAAAGGCCCGAACGAAACGTCGGTTGAGCCCGTCCTCGGTGGACCAGAGGGATCCGAGCACCATCGGGGATCCGGCGGCGAGAAAGGCTGCCGCGAGTGAGCCCCACTGTCCCGGATCGCGCGTGACCGCTGATGCGCAGCTGGCGAGCACGACGAGGTTCGCGCCGACTCCCCATTCCAGCAGCTGTCCTGCGACGACCCGCCCGTCAGCCAGGCCGAGCCATGCACCCTCGGCCCCAATGCCGGAATGGACAGCGAGATGCAGGACGCGCGCGCGCTGGGCCTGCCGCAGCTGCGCCGTCGTGACCTGCTTGCCCGAAAAAACCCGCGTCTCTGGACCGAGGTGAGCCGCCACGTCCGCCGCCTCCCGCTCCGCTTCGGGCAGATCGCCCTGTGCATTCGCAAAGACCGTGGCGCCGGTGGTGGGCGGCGTACGGGCCTGCCGCATGGCCACCAGGGCATTGAGGCTGGGCGCCAGTACCAGCTCGTGCGCGCTGACCAAGAACTTGCCGCCCACCCGCAGCGCCGCTAACGGCACGGCGCCCAGGCTCGAGCTTGGAATCACGACCAGCCGCCCTTTGCTCGGCAAGGAGCCGGGGGGAAAGAGCGCCGCCCCCAGCTGCTCGGCAGCGACCACGTCAGTGACGTCCTGGCGGACCTTCGTAACCAGCGTTTGCAACGCCCCCAGCGTCGTGCGGGAGGAGAGGAGCTTCGCCTTTCCGTTGCGCAACGCAACGATGTGCAGCTGATCGTCGCGCTGGAAGTAGGCCACCACGTTGTCGCCGGCGAGGCGTTGCAGCAGCTGCGCAGATCCGAGCGGCGGCGTCGCAAGGAGCGGTGATCGGCGCAGAGCGGGATAGAGGCGCCGCAAGGTGAGATCGCGCGCGCCAGCCTCTTTGCTTTTGGTCTGCGGGGAACCGCCGCTGGCAGCCGCGGCGAACGCCTCGATGAAGGTGCGCCCTTGCAGGCGCTCGAGCACCTCGATCGCAGCGCCGGTGGTCCCGCGTTGCGCGTGCAGGGCGAACAGGGCCTCGTAAGGCGCCCGCCGCTGTTCGACGACCCAGGATTTGAAGTCGTCGTATTGCTCGCCACGCAGGCCTTCGATAGACGCGATGGCCTGCTCGAACGCGAGAACGGCCGGCTGGTGGTTTCCCAGCGCACGCTCGGCGAGGCCACGTTCGTGGTGGATCTCCCAGGCGTGCTCGGGCGTCGGCTGGGCCGCTTGCGCCTTTTCCAACCAGACCAGGGCGGCGGCCGGGTGCTGGCGCAATCGTTCGACCTGCGCGGAACGCAGCGCCCAGATCACCTGGGACTCGCGCCGCCCGTTGATGACGGGACTCGCTGCGAAGAGTTTTTGCGCCTCGGCGTGCTCGCTGTCGGCCCAGACTCTGTCTCCTTGGGCGATCGCGAGCTTGAGCAGATTCGTGCGCGCCGGCCACGCACGCGGCGGGCTGTCCGCCATGCCCGGCAGCCGTAAGAACTCCTCGAACGCCGCGCGCGCCGTCTTGACATGGCCCGCAGCGTGTTCCAGCAGCCCCCGGTTGAAAGCGAGCATCGCCAGCACGCGCGGCTCGAGATGCTGCCGGCGGGCCTCGGCCTCACCCAGCGCGCCCTCCGCTCCGGTTAAATCCCCGAGATCGTAGAGGATGAGCCCAAGGCCAAGGTAGGCCGCCGCCTGCAACGCGGGGTCCTTGCCCTTGTCGGCAGCAACCAAAGCCTCGTCGGCAGCGACGAGCGCCTCGTGGTAGCGAGCGCCGTTCCAGAGCAGCCGACTGGCACTGCGGGCCGCTTGCGAAGCCCGGCCGAAGTCGCCGGCGGCCGAAAGCGCCACCGCCGCCCGTCGAAACGTGTCGGGCGCAGCCTTGTCGCCTGCCGCCTCCTGCAGGGCCGCCATGGTGTGAAGAACGCGCGGCTCGGCGCTTGTTCCGCGCAACCTTTCCGCAAGGGCGAGGGCTGCGGCAGGATTCTTGCCGCGAGCAAAGGCTTCCACGGCGGCCAGACCAGTTTCCGGATCCTTGGTCGCTTCGTACTGCTTTTGGCAAGCGTTGCCCTTGGCCAGAGCGTCGCCTGAGTCGGTGGTCTGGCACTCGTCGACGGGGCGCCGGCACCCTGCCGAGACGACCGCGCCGAGAACGAGTGCAAGAGTCAGCACGGGGTACGCCCGCGACGTCGCCGCGAGCACCTTCGCCGTCGTCGGAGCAGCGAACATCGGCGGTGCGGGCGTGGTCACCGGGGCAAAGTACCACCGGCGAAGGAGTGCGGAACAGCGATTGGCGGCGGTGTTCTCCCCAACCAAAACTGTTGAGAGCAACCTCCCTTGTCAGGAGTTAGCAACGAAGCGGAAACGAAAAGCTCGCCACTCGACCGGGAAGAGACGATCCCTCTTTCGTTCAAGGCGATGCGAGATGCTTGTGTGGCACACCGATTCGGGCCTAGTTTCGCGCTCGCCTGTCAACGAGGAGCGGTGAATGACCCATCTAGCTTTGCGCGACACCAGGATCCACGGACTCCCGGCCATCGGCGTCGCGCTATCGTTGTTGACTACAATCTCCGGATGTCGCGATGACGACGCCGACGGCACACCCATCGGCGGCAAGCCGCCCGAACCGGTCGTCGAGACGGCACAGATCTCTCTTTCGGTCGGCAAGACTCCGGCTGATGTCCGCTGCATCACGGTGATCATCGCGGGCACCCGCGCCGAGCGGCGCAGCTTCGACGTGACGACTGCGGAGCCGTCTCTCTGGACGCTGGGTGGCTTGGCCACGGGTCGGACAGCGTTCTCCGCGGAAGCTCACCGCGAGATCTGTGCGGACGTGAAGCGGGCGTCGCCAACCGCTACCTGGGTGGGTGGCCCGGTCGAGGTGATCCTGGTGCGCGGTCACAACGGCACCGTGCACATCCCGATGCGCCCCCATACCGGCGTCGACGTCTCGATCGATTTTCCCACCGACCCGGATCCGATCTGTTTGCTGGCCGGCACGACCTGCAAGGCGAGCGGCGACTGTTGCTCGCAGCAGTGTGTGAAGGTTCCCGGCGCAGCGACGCCCGCAAACGCAAACGGCTCGCTCGGGATCTGCAGAGCCAACACGCCCGGAACGGGGCCCGAGCCGCCCATCGATTTCGATCCGACGCCGCTCGCCGAACCGGGCGGGCATGCGGCGCCGCCGGGCCACGACGGCGACTACTTCCACATCACCTATCCGCGTCGGCCCGCTGGCGCTCTCGACGGACGCCAGATCTTCAACGCCTTCGTGATGCCGGCGCTGAGGTCGATCCGCTTCGAGAATCCAGCGCGGCTCATCAGCACGGAGCCGACGCGAAAATTGTTTGCGTCTGGCAACTACAAGAACCTCGCGGCCCAGATCTGCGACAACGCCGGAGATCCGCGTGAGTCGCCCCTGCGCGAGATGCAGTGCAAGTTGCTGGAGCTCGGCACGGAACGGGTCGCAGGCGAGCCGACGGAGCCCTACTACGTCTCGATCGAGCAAGGCCTCGGGATGACCGTGGGGCAGCTTGCTAACGAGATTCATCGCCAGCCGGAGACCTGGATCTTCCAGCAGCGCGATATCGAGACCAAGCTGCCGATCGAGGCGAAGAAGGTCTATGCGGTTCGCAACCCTCGCGAGTCGGTGACGACCGTCTACGGCGCCGTGCTCAATCGTTATGGCATCGTCAATCGGCAGGAGCTGTCGGCAGCCGAAGCGATCCGTCGGGGCGAGCAGGCGCTCTTCCGCATCGAAGGCCTCTCGGTCGATCCCGAGGGCGAGGCGCCACCCGAGGCGCGACTGGTCCTGCTGCCCTTCGGTGCAGTTCCCTCGGCGCCCGGTCGCACGGCCCTTCGCCGCGCCTACCGAACGGTGCTGGGCGGGCTGGCCCGGGATCCCGGCCCGGAAGGGATTCCGGCGCGGCACTTCATCGTCTGGGTGGATGCCGAGAACGGTGATCTGCTCAAGACCACGGCCCTGACCAACGGCGCCCTCGAATCGCGGCCGGCCAAACGCTTCGTCCGCGATCCGCATCTCGGCTCGCTGACCTCGACCAACATCGTGGTCACGACGCCGCCTTCGTCGGATACCGCGTTCTCGTTGACCAACGACGTCTTTGTGCGGCTGCAGCGGCCGAACGCCGCCGGCAGGATGGTCTCGTTGAAGCCGAGCGACGCCGATCTCGCCTACGCCGACACGACGAACGTCAACGACATGTGCGTCGACGGCA
The DNA here is from genome assembly GCA_031398585.1 of Myxococcales bacterium. Lineage (GTDB taxonomy): Bacteria > Myxococcota_A > Polyangia > Fen-1088 > Fen-1088 > JANNNO01. The sequence continues at coordinate 23,190 of JANNNO010000059.1, forward strand.
AACGAAGGGCGCTGGGCGGATTTTCCTTCCTCACTTACGCGCACGAGGTGATTTACAGCGCTGGCGGCCTCACCCTGTCGACGCCGCGAATTCAGGTCAATCTGGATGCGACCGAGACCGCTCTGTACGCCGAGCCTCGCAACCGCAGCCTCCACTTTGGCAGTGGCGTCGGCATCGCTCTTCCCGAGATCGAGGCGGCCAACACGTGCACGGAGCCGTCCAAGCAGCGCACGCCGATCCTGGATGGCACCCTGGTGGCGCACGAGCTGGCTCACCTCACCATCGCACGCTTGCAGGCCGACCTCGACGACGACTGTGCCGAAGGCGCGATCTGTGACGGCAGCGATCCGGCCGCCCGCAGCCGCTTTCACGATCTCGCCGACGGCTACGCAGCCCTGCTGACCGAGACCCCGTGCATCGGCGGCTGGCACAAGGACGACGTGACGTGTGCCGATCCGCAAGAAGGCGGAGGGCTGCCGCGGCTGCTGCTGGCCGAGCCGCTGAAGGGCTTCGCCGATGCAACCGCGCTTCCCGAGGACTACGCCGCCGATCAGATGGCGCGACCGGTGAGGGACACCTTCCCCACTCACCGCCGCAACGGAGCTGGCGATTACGGCGACGGGCAGATCATCGGCGCTGCTATCTGGCACACGCGGCAGGGCCTCGTCAGCCTTGCAGGCATCGGGGGCACGGTCCCTCTCTATCGCTGGCTCAATGAGGCTTCGGCGCGCATCGGATTGTCCGAACCGATCTGCGAATCGTCGGGGCACAGCCTCTTCGGTGTCGTCGACGAGACCGCGTGCGATGCCGACGTCTATCGGCCTGCGCGCGAGCTGCTGCTGCATCTCGGTCAGTCCTGGGCGACCTCTCCCGCCAGCAAGAGCATCAACAAACTGCTCAGCGGATTTGCTCGGACCGGGATTTTTCTCACTCCGCTTCACTGCGTGGACGCGTCCAGCAACGACAGCGAGAGCCAGACCCAAGGCAACTACTGCGTCCAGTCGTACGACTGGGGTGGCGACGCGATCATCGATGTGGAAGACAACGACGACGGCCCGGAAGACGACGTCGTGATCAACGGCGTCACGCAGGTCGAGAACGACTTCGTCGATCCTTGCGGTGCCGGTCCCAGCTTCCGCATCTGGTCGGGCCCGGCTTTCGGATTTCAGCCGGCGGCCAACGACGGCCCTGTCCTGACCGAGACGGTTCAGTGCAACGATCACTACGAGGTCGAGGTGCAGGTCGCCGGCCAGTGGCATTCGGCGGCGACGGGCCCGATGCCGCCGGGCAAGTGCCACGTGCGGGTGCCGATCTCGGAAGCCGCGTGGTGCGCGGTGAGGGCGGTCTCGGCCCACGGCCTGGATGCCCCGACGGCGATCCCCTACCGGGTCACGACGTGGCGGGTGGTGGACCGAGAGAAGACTGACCTGCGCCGATCGGAAGCGCCCGGCGCGGGGCTCTGGTCGCACGCCGACGTCGCGGAGGACGCCTTTCTCAGTCGGTTTTTCATTCACGACCGCGGGAATCCGGACCCGACCAAACTCGACAAGGTTTGCATGACGAAGGCGAGCGCTGTGGCGGGACCACGCTGCGGCGGGGGCACGGGGGGTAGCGGTGGGGGTGGGGGTGAAGGCGGGGGTACCGGTGCGGGCGGTGGTGGCGGGTCGGGAGGCGGGTCCGGGTCGGGCGGTACAGGCGCGGCGGGCGGTAAGCCGGGGTGAGAGGCGTCGCGGAGCGATCACTTGCGCTCCGCGCGCCGGGCTAATCTCGGCTCGACCGGGCGGGTAGTGGCGCGCGGTTGCGCTGGGTCGGCGTGGGGAGCTCCAGGCCCAACCCCAAACCACCCAAACACCCCACCCCCCCCCCACCCACGGGG
>JANNNO010000076.1:0-13397 GCA_031398585.1 Myxococcales bacterium
AAGACCAGCAGCTTCGAGCCTTCCTTCTGACTCTCGTAGTCGAGCTTCATCCAGTCGTCGTTTTTGGCCACGTTGAGCACGCGCGCCTCGTCGAGCCAGCCGTCCCACTGCCGACCCTTCTCCGGGAACTGCGACTGGTTCCCGATGGCGACCGGGTGATCGCCGGAGATCCAGTTGACGTCGAACGTCTCGGCCTTCTCGAGCACGCCGTTGACGTAGAACTTCGCCTTGGGAAAGTCGTGTACGGCGGCGACGAGGAACCACTTGTCGAGCACCATGTCGGTCTTGCCGACGACGCAGAGATCGGCGTTCGGCGGCTGCTCGACGCACATCTCGAGGAGCTCCGCGGGGGGCTTGTGCCAGTCGCGCACGCCGAACTTCTGCAAGCGCCATGAATTGTCGCCCTTGGCGAACATGGTTTCGTACCCGGGCAGAGATTTGAGCTCCTTGTTGCCCTTGTTGTTGTAGCCGCGCGCCTTGGCCCAGATAGAAAACGTCCCTCTCGTGGTCAGGTCGAAGTGCCGCTTCTTGCGCGGATGATCGAGCTTGATCCACTGCGCCTGGGCATAGGTGAACGAGGACCCTTTGCCGATGCGAGCGTCGGTGCGCGTGCCGGGCTTCATGTTGACGCCGGTCATGTGCGCTTCGGTGGCGGTGGCGTCCTTGTAGCCACCTTCCTCGGCGTTGCCCTCTTCGTTGAGGTGATAGACGCCGACGAAGCCGTCCTTCGTGTCGAAGACGGCCTTGCTGTCCCCGACGTCGCTGGCCTCCGCGTTGCCCCAGTGCATGACGAACGACTGCGACTTGTTGCGGCCCTTGACCACGTCGAGCTTGACCCAGACCACCGCCGACTTGCCCGCTTGATCCCAGGTCTCGATCGCGTGCGGCAGCGCCCCGCCCTTGTTGGTCTTGCTAAAGCGCAGGTCCGAGCCATCGGCCTTGACCTGCGTGAAGTCGAAGTTCACCGCATTCAGAGCGACGGGCACGGGGAAGTTCTTCACGTCGCCCTTGATGCCCGCACCAGCGGCGGTGGTGTCGAGCTTGATGGTGATGAAGTGCCGCCACTTGCTCAGATCCTCGTCGACCTTGGCCGCGGCAGGCTTGCTCGCTGAAGGAGCCGCCGCTGGCGCTGCATCGGGCGCCGCCAGCGCGGCGGCACCGCCAGACGAGCCAAAGGCAAACAGGCCGAAAGCAAGCAGACTCCGCTGCACACGGGGCCACGTCCGATCGAAACGCAAGCTCGGCTCTTTCAGGCTCGTCATGGCCGGCAGATTACCCCAAGTGCGGGGATGGGGGCCCGGCCCGGACACGCAGCGCGAGTCAGCGCGCGGGCAGGAGGTTGACCCCGCGATGCAGGACCATGATCACGAGATCACGATGAGGACCCGAGCGATAGTCGTGAACGCAGTCAGCGCTCACCTCCACACGGGCGCCCGGTCCGTACACACGACCGTCGGCGAGATACTGTCCCTCCAGCACGAACGTGACCTCGTTGCCGTTGTGGCTGTGCAAAGGGAAGGTCGTGCGCGGACGGATCCGGACCACGCCCCCAGCGGCTCCCGCCGCGGCCAAGCGTGGGCCGACAGGAAAATGAAAAAGCTCGGACCCGGTAAGCTCGACGCCCATGAGGCTGGTCTCCCAGACCATCGCCGAGGACTCGTCGATGCGCCCCAAGAGACGACGAATCGTCGCCACCGGCAGCTCGAAGAGCTCTGTCAGCGCGGGAAGGAAGGCCGCGAAACGATCCACCGATCCCAAGGTCGCAAGCAGTCTGGCGCGCGCAGCCGCGGGGGCCGGTAGCGGTGCCAAGGTGGTCGTCGCGTCCGCGAGGGCTTGCGCGGCGGCATCGACCTCGCGCCGAAACGCGGGCGACTCAGCAACCATCGCGTCGAGGCGACGTTGCTCATGCTCGGGCAGCGCACCGAGCAGATAGTCCGGGATCAAAGCCAGATCGGCGTTCATGACGGGTCCCCTTCCACTCGTTCGGTCGCATCGATCCCTACCTCGCGTCGGCCCCGGTTGTCGTGCTCGTAGGGGTCCACAAGCGCGACCTGCCCGCGCAACAGCGCCAACGCCCGGCCAAGCCGCAGGCGCACTTCGGCCGTGGTGATGGCGAGCCGAACCGCGACCTCGTCGAGAGGGAGGGCATCGAAATAGGCGAGCTCGATGACGGCACCGAGGTGCGACGGCAGGGCGAGCAAGGAAGCGTCCGCGCGAGACCGCGAAGCAGACGGACGCGGCGGTGCCGAGGGCATGGTCGCGCCTCGACGATCAAGCGCATGCGCTCGCAGCTTGCCAACGAGCCAAGCTCGCACGGTCACGCGTGCCACCTCGAAGTCGGCGGCTCGGTGCCAGACGTCCACGAAGAGGTCGTGAACCACCAACTCGGCCAACGCCGCATCGCCGCCCAGCATCCGGCTCGCCAGCGCGAGCAAGAGCCCTGCGTGTCGATCGTAAAGCTGGCCGAGGGCCTCGCGATCACCGCGCGCAACCTTGGCTACGCAGTCTTCGTCGCTGGCCCTGTCGGCAGGACCCACACCCGGGTCGGGTGCACGATCCGCTGGCCGGTCCGGATTCATCGCTCGTCACGATAGCACCGCCAGGGGTACAGCCCATCATGGCCGCAGCGTGCGGCGGAGGTATGTTGCGCCGGCTGGCGGCCGTTTTGAGGTCCAGCAATGCGCCGCTTCAAAAACCGGTTCGAGCCCGCATTGTCTCGGCCCCCTCCCAACGGGTAAGGTCGGGCCCAAACTTCCGGCGGCATGTGCGACCTGTGAAAGGCCACTGGCAGAAGAGCGTCGCCATCGACCCCAAAGACAAGGACGAGCCTACGTGAAAAATGAAATCGTTTTCGCCCTGAGCCTGGCCCTCGCGTCGACCACCGCCTGCAAGGCTCCGGAGGAGGGCGGCAGCGGTGAAACACCAGGAACCGGAGGCGCTCGCAGCGGCGGCTCGGGTGGTACGAAGGCGAGCGGCGGCTCGGGCGGCGGCTCCACGGCTTCCGGTGGCTCGACAGGTTCGGGCGGCAGCGGCGGCGCCTCGCCGGCAACGGGAGGCGGAGGCGGAACCGCCACCGGCGGCTCGACCGCGGGTTCGGGTGGGACCAGCAGCCCGGGAACCGGCGGCGCCATGGGTGGAGAAGGCGGCAGCGCCCCCGTCGACGTCGCGACGGAATCTTCGGGCACCTTGCCTCCTCCCATGACCGGCGAGGTCGGCAAGCCCGGCTTCCCCGAGTGGAAGTATTCGAAGGCCATCAAGATGGACACCACGCCGGCCGGCGCTGGCATCACGGGCGCCGTCGCCAACTACCCCGTGGCGGTGATCCTCAACGCCACCAACTTCGACTTCGCGCAGGCCAAGGCGCAAGGCGAGGACCTCCGCTTCGGCAAGACCGACGGCACCCCCATCCCCTACTCCGTCGAACATTTCGACGCTGGGGCAAAGACCGCCGCCATCTGGGTCAAGATCGACAGCATCAAGGGCAACGACAACGCCCAGTCCTTCAACATGTACTGGGGCAACCCAGCCGCCGGCGACGCCAGCGATTCCACCAAAGTCTTCGCTTCCGCAGACGGTGTGATGGCCGTGTATCACCTGAACGAGGACGGGAACAACGACCCGGGTGGCTACAAGGACGCTAGCGATGACCCCATCAACGGTACTGGCGTTGCGATGGCGAAGGGCTCGCTGGTCGACGCTCGCATCGGCAAAGGAACCCTGCTCCTGAATGCCAAAGCCGACTTCAAGGGGCAGTGGATCAAGGTCGAGGAGATGAAAGCCGTCACTGGTTTCAGTGCCACCGACCATCCCATCACCGCCTCCATCTGGGTGTTCGCGAACACCTACCCCGCTCAATCACGCATTGGTAACTATGAAACGCCCTTCTCGAAGGGCGACCGATCGTGGACGATTCAGCGCGACTACCAGGGTCGTTGGGAGAGCTGCACCAAGGCACCTTCGGATTCTTGCGCGATCGGACCGCGCGCAGAACCCAAGGTCTGGGTTCACCTGGCCATCATGCAGAACAAGAGCCGCCTTTCTTTCTTCCTCAACGGCAAGCAGGTCGCAAGCAGCGGAAGCACCGGGACGGCGTCGCCCCACGCCCTCGGGATCGGGCAGCAATCGCAATACAACGAAAAGCGCCATTGGGATGGCATCGTCGACGAGGCCCGCGTCTTTTCGACCGAGAAGGGCGCCGACTGGATCAAGCTGGACTTCGAGAGTCAGAAAGAGGGAAGCAAGTTCCTCAGCTTCGGTCCCACGATGATGAAGTGAGCGACTTCTCTCGTACCGGAAAGAGTGGCCGCCCGTGATCCGATCCGAAGGTACGCGGGCGCTCCCCGTCCATGGGCTCTCAAGCCGTCGGACTGAGCGTTTGGTATTCGTTCTCAGCTGACGGTTGATGACGACAGGAGAGTCGGGGCGGGTACGCGCCCCGACTCAACGGCGAAGGCTACTGCGGTGGTTCGCAGACCGGCGGGTCGACAGCAAAGTTGCAGACGTATCCATCGGTCGTGCATTGCGGCTGAGACAAGCAGCAGGTTTTTCCGTACCCGCCGCATGCACTGACACATTTGCGGTTCACATCGCACCGGCCTTGGCTGCAAGACGAGCCCCCGCAGCACTCCTGTCCCAGTTGACCGCAGGTCGGAACACAGTTGTTCCCCTGCTTGGTGAACCCATTGTTGCACTCGAAGAAGCAGCGATCGCCCGAGCAGCTTGCTCGGCTATTCGCGGGTTGAGGACATGGGGAGAAGTCCCCTTGCTCACATGACCCATTCTGACAGGTGGCCGCCCGTCGGATACCGTTGCCTTCGCAACGAGCCTTCGCGCCACACTCGCCCCCGTTCCGATTGCGTTCAACACAGGTTCTCTGACCGCCGACGCATTCCCAAGTGCCTGGACGACAGGGGTTGTTGCCGCACGTCCCTCCCCCCTGGCAGGTGTTGCATGTCGAGTTCGCGCATCCTGCTGGACACCCCTGGGTATCGCTCCAACCGGAAGCGTCTCCATCACAAGTCTGAACGGCCGACCCATTCGGGGCGCAGCGTTTTGCCCCGGGTTTGCATACGCCCGCGCAGTCCCCATCCCGGCACACGAAATCGCAGTTCCGCCCACTGCCCCACTGACCAGTGCCAGAGCAGGTCTGCGCCGTCAGGTTGCCGTCGCCAGAGCAGCGCTTCGCACCTGGCTTGCACACTCCCGCGCATGAACCGGTAGCGCTACACACGAAAGGACATGACTCGCCGTTGAGCTTCCATCGTCCGTCGTCGCCACACAGTTCAGGCTGCAACTTGGTTTCACCGCCGCAACGCCGATCAGCAGGCTTGCATTCACCCGAACAAGTTCCATCGCCTGTGCACGCGTACTGGCATTGAGTCTGAGGTTCCCAGGTTCCTTCCGCACTACACAGCTCGGGTGTTCGATTGGCGCCGCAGCGTTGGGCGGCCGGAGAGCAGGAGCCGCCGCACGATCCGCTCGAGCAGATGTTCGGACAAGGGTCACCTTGAGCGATCCACTTGCCGTTCTGATCACAGATTTCCGGCTGTCGGGAGGGCGATCCACCGCATCGCTTTGCCCCCGGCACGCATTCGCCGGCACAAATGCCGGCCCCCATGCAGACGAACTGGCAACGAGTCTGGCTGGTCCATTCTCCCGCGTCGCTGCAGATTTCTGGGGTTTGGTCGCGGCCACAGTGTCGCTCGGCGGGCTTACAGGCGCCCACGCAAGTCCCCATCTCGCAAACTGAGGGGCATGGGTCCTTCAACTCCCACGTCCCCGAAGTGGTGCAGACTTCAACGCTGTCGCCTTTGATCGAGCACCGCGTTCCGCCGACTGCGCAAGCGGGAGAACTCGGATCCGGCGTCATTGGCGCCGGGGCATCGCGACCGGCCTGACTGCCACCGGCTCCTGGCGTGGTGTTGCTACCGCCACCGCCGGCGCCACCTTGACCCTGTCCTATGGCGCCACCCTCGCGCGCGCTGGAGGTGCCCGCATCCGAAGGCACGTGGTCGTTGAGATTCAGGCATCCGTGAGCGCCCACCAAACAGAACACGGTGAGGGTCAGGTGGGCGGGGCTCACAGAGCAGAGACGCAACGCGACTCTAATTGACGGCGCGGTTCTCATGTCGGCAACGTTCTAACACGCCAGGTCTCAGTCGATGATCAGCGAGACGTTGGCTGTGCCGACCGCGAAGCTGAAGTCACCTCTGCCCCCGGTCCAACGTCCGGCGAATAGCGAGATAGAGGCGGCAAAACTCACCGCCCCGGTGTTGCGCCATTGCTTGCCGAACGACAACGACGCGCCTGGGCCGGGGTCTTCGGCCCCCTCGTAGGTAAAGGCGAAGCCCGAGGTACTGATGAACAGATCCGAGGGAAGGACGTAGGTGATTCCAGCACCAGCCCCGACCGCATAGGCGCTGACGAGCAGGTCACCGTGAATCGCGAGACGATCGCCGAGGAAAGCACCGCCGGTCAGCGAGATGGTTGCCGCCCTACCTGTTCCCGAGCGGGTATCACCACCGCCCGAACCTTCCACCGCTGCCACGCCCAACCCAAGGCTGAGGCGGCCGTAAAAACCACTGCGAGGCCGCTCGGCCGATGCGGCCATGGACCCGTCCGGATAGCCGTAAGGCGCGGTCGCATAGTCGGGGTACGCCGGGGGATAGCCGGGGGCCTGCTGGTAGCCGGGGGCCTGCTGCGGATAGGGCGCCGGGGTCTGCGGATAGCCGGGGGCGGCTGTGCGCGCCGGATATCCAGGAAGAGGCGCGGGGTACGCGGGCGCGGGGGCATAGGCGTTGGGATAACCGGCCTGCGGCTGGGGGGACGGCGCCGGATAGCCATTCGGGTACCCGGGCTGAGCGGGGTAAGCCGGCGCGGGCGCGCCGTACGTCGCGGGCGCTGGGGGAGGCGGCGCAGGCGGGTAGCCGGCCGGCGGATAGGCGTAAGGCTGCGACGGACGCGGGGCCGGCGCGTTGGGGTAGGTCGCTGGGGGAGGCGCCTGCGCATAGACGGGAGCCGTCGGGTAGTAGGCCGGCATCGGATGCGGCGCGGGGGGCGCGTACTGCGCGAACGAGATTCCCGGCAGCGAGACCGCGAGAGACGTGATCAAAACAGAGCGGGCGGTCGAAGCGAACGAGTTCATGGCAGCTCCCAGCGAGGCGGGTGGTCTTGCATCAGCGAGAGCGTCTCGCTGCGTGTGACGGCACCATTTGCAGCGGACGTGCCACGCTGAAACCCCGCCCAATCGCCGGGCAATCGCCACATCCGCGGCCCTTCCGCCAGTGCGACGGTCGCTACGAGGGGACGGTCGGACGGTGCTCAGACGGTCTCGACTGCATCCGGGTCATTCCTCTCTTGCCGGCGCTTCCGTCAACCGCAGGCGCGGCGGGGCCCAGGCTCGGCCTGCGGGCGTTGACGCCGTACGTCCTGCCCTCGGGATCCGTAGCGGTCCCGTTTACGAACCTTTTACCGGCTCGCCACGCGGCGCTTGTGAGCAGGCGCCTCGAGAGCTGCTAGCCTACGGATCCCTACCGGGGGAAACGCGTGAAGATACTCCTCGTAGAAGACGAGCCGACACTGCGTCACGGGCTCACGGACCTCCTGGAAGGGGCCGGCTATGGTGTCGTCGCGCTCGCCGATGGCGCACAGGCGGCGGCGCGGGGCAGTGAAGCGGACGTGGATCTCGTCGTGCTCGACCTGACCCTACCGGGTCTCGACGGTCTCGAAGTCTGCCGGCGATTGCGCAGCACGCGCCCGGGGCTGGGCATCTTGATGCTGACCGCCCGGGTGCAGGAGGACGACAAGGTGCTCGGCCTTGGCAGCGGTGCTGACGACTACGTCACCAAGCCGTTTGCGGTGCGCGAGCTGCTGGCCAGGCTGGAAGCTCTCGCTCGCCGTGCCAAACGCGAAAGCGCGGCGCCCGAACAGATCGAGATCGACGGCTGTCAGATCGACCTTGGTCGCTGCACCGCCAACCGCGGCGGCGACACCGTAGGCCTTACCGCCCGCGAAGCGCGACTCTTGCGCCTGCTCTATCAGAACCGGGCGCGCGCGATGACCCGCGGCGAGCTGCTGGAAAAGGTCTGGGAGGCGTCATCCAGCCTGCAGACCCGCACCGTCGACATGACGATTGCGAACCTCCGCCAGAAGATCGAACGCGATCCTGCGGTCCCACGGATCATCACGACGGTCAAAGGCGTTGGCTACGCCTGGGGCCCGAGGTGAGACGGCCGCACTCTCGCTGGGCAGTCCTCCTCGCTGGCGTTGCAGTTCTGGTTCCCTGCGGAGCCTGGTATCTGCTTGGGACCCGTCAGCTCGAACGCGAAACCCATCAGCTGCTCGAGAACGCGCGCCGTGATGCGACCTCGGCCGCGCACCGCACGGCTTCGCACCTGGCGGTGCGCCTGGAAGAGCTCGACGACCACGAGAGCAATCGCCCTTTCGTTCACTACTGGCCCGACTACCTCGCGTACGCGCAAAGCTGCTCGACGCCGAAACCGCGACGTTCCCCTTTGGCGCGCGGCAAACGTCACAAGCTGGTCGCCGCCTACTTCCAGATCGATCCACGCGGACGCGTCTCGAGTCCCGACAGCGCCATCGACGTGAGTGCGCTCACCTTCGATCACGCCGACGGCGAAGATCGGCGGCGCGAATTTCGCGATCGCGATCTGGTCGCCACTTCTCCTCCACCCGCGACAGCAGCGGTCGCGCCCCGCCCCGCTTCGGTTCGACCGGCAGAGTCACCTGACAAGCCCCTCGTCGTGCCGTGCGCCGATCAGCCTGCGCAGGTCCTGCAATTCCGCTGGCAGACAGGGGCCTGGCGTGGCGAGCCGGCGTTGCTCGCGGTCCGCCAGGTGATCACCGGCGGTGAAGCGTTCGCGCAGGGCTTCGTGGTCGACAAAATCGCCCTTTTGCACCTACCGCACGAACGCGGCCTGCCCACGACCTTGCGCCCTGGCGACGGGCGTGGCGAGACCGAGGCGCGCATCCCCATCCTGGGCGCGACCTGGCACGTCTTCGTTGACCCGGGACCGCGGCTCGACCGTGCCACCGCGCGCGCATCGATGCTCTGGGGGCAGTTTCACAACTCGTTTTTCGCGGGGGCGCTGGGTGCCGCGCTGGCCGGCATCTTCCTGGTGGTGCTCATTCGTCGCTCCGAACAGCTCGCCGCGGATCGCTCCCGTTTTGCTGCGGCCGCCGCCCATGAGCTGCGCACTCCGCTGGCCGGCATCCGTCTGCACGGCGAGATGTTGGGGCTCTCGCTCGGCAATCCCCGGCGCGTCACCGAATATGCCGATCGGATCACCGACGAAGCCGAACGGCTCACGCGCCTCGTCGCCAACGTCTTCAACTACACCCAGGTCGATCAAAAACGTCTGCGCCTGGCGCTGCGACAAGGCGATCTCGGCGAGGTCGTGCGGCACGCGCTCACGCTGGTCGAGCCGATCATCGAACGCGCTGGCGCTTCGTTGCGTGTGACAATCGCCGAGCCTCTGCCCACCGTCAGGCTCGACGCGGACGCCGTCCATCAGATGGTGCGGAATCTGGTCGACAATGCCGAGAAGTACGCGCGCAACGCGAGCGATCGCACCATCCAGATCGACGTCAAGGCCGGCTTTCGCGGCGGAGAAGTCGTCACCTTGACCGTGCGCGATCGGGGCCCCGGGGTGGACCTCGATGATCACGAACGGATCTTCCAGCCTTTCTCGCGTTCGGCCCGTGACGACAGGGGCGCCGGAGGGCTCGGGCTCGGCCTGGCGGTGGTGCGCACGCTGGCAAACGCTCACGGCGGCGGCGTCACTCTCGAAACCCCGCCCGATGGTGGGGCAGCGTTCGTGGTCTGGTTCCCCGTGGCCGAACGCTCTGCCGCTTCCTGATCGATCGGCTCAGTACCCAAGCTTCGCAGAGCCTACTGCGCGGCGTGCAGCAGCTTGGCTTCCGCAGCCGAGACGCCGCGGTCGTAGATCGAAAGCTCGTCGAGCTGCCCGGTGAGAAATTCGGTTTCGGGCGCGCTCTGCAATGCCCGACCGCCGACAAGGAGATTCGCGTTGGTGATGCTCATCGGCCCCGAGGTCGGCATGCTCGCGACCTCCTTGGCGTCGAGGTAGAGCTTGAGGTCGCGACCGTCGTAGCTGCCCACGACGTGAGTCCAACGATTGTTGGGCGGTGCCGCCGCCGCGACCCGACCGAGCACGCCATTGGCGAGCTTGATCACGAAGACGATCTGCTGCTCCTCGATCCGGAGGCTGTACTGCTCGTCGGTTTCGCCCTTTTGCGCGATACGCGGCGCACCCGTGCGCGCGCCGAGGTTCAGCCACACAGAGATGGCGAGACCGTCGACCGGGTTGATCGTCTCGTGATCGGCGATCTGCAAGAACGTGCGGCGAGCCGCCGTGAACGCCAGCGCGAACATCCCGATCTTTCCCGGCTTCCAGTCGGGATTGAGGATCGCAACGGTCCCGCCGTGGTTCCCCACCACCGAAGAATCTACGGCCACGTTGCCCATTCCATCTTCGAAGCGCCATCGCCCCACCCGACCTCGGTTGAGGTCAGGAGGCGGCGGCACAACGGGTGCGAGGTCAGGCATGGCGACTTCCACGATCGGTGCCGCATCGACGGGATCCGCGACGTCGGGTGCAGCGGGCGTCTCACCGCCAGCACCACCTGCACCACCCACGCTTCCGCCCTGGCCCCCGATGGTGCCGCCGCTCCCGGCGGACGACGGATCGCCGTTCATTCCACCGGCTACCGCCCCGCCCGAGCCGCCCGCCCCGCCCGCCCCGCCCGTGCCACCGCGGCCGCCGCTGCCGCTAACGCCGCCGGTGGCCCGCCCAGGCGCTGGGCTCGACGAGACCCGGTCAGCGCGACCGGATGGTCCGCAAGCCGACGCGACGACCAGTCCCAGCGCGAGCGCCCAGGTTGCAGCTCGCCCTCGGCGGGGCCAGCGCGCCCAGCCGGCCGTCGCGGCCGATGTCGATGATGAAGCGAAGGAAGTCATGAGAGAGCCCGCCGATGACTGTCGCCTCGGTGCGAGCAACGTTCCGATCCCAGCCATGCCTGGTCGGTTCGGATGGGCGCACAGTCTGCCACGAGCGCCTCGGCTCGCGAGCATTTTCATACAACCCAGAAGTGAGGCTCCTCACTGCATCAAGGAGCCAAAAAGGAGCCGAAATCGTCCGGGGAACGCAGGCCGTAAGGCTGCGAAAACGCAGAGAGAAGATGCATCCGCTGCCCTCGGCCTGCCAACAGCGAACGCGGTGTTGCGATCGGTCAGTGGCCCGACGAGGTTGGATTGTGCCTTTCGCTGTCGTACGGACGCGCGATGTCAGGCGGGGCTGAGTTCCCGCGCCTATCATGCCGCCATGCCCGCGCCGACCACCGCCCCACCTACCCTTCCTTTCGGACTGTGGCCGTCGCCGCTCGCAGCCAGCGCCCTCGCTTCTGCGCAGCTCCGCCTCTCGCACCCAGGCTTCGATCCGGCCGGACGCCACGTCTGGCTGGAAGGTCGTCCCGGGGAAGGCGGCCGCACGGTGCTGGTGGCCGGCGACGGGAGCGGGGGCACCGTCGACTTGACGCCGCCCCCCGCGGACGTGCGCAGCCGCGTGAACGAATACGGCGGCGGCGCCTACACCTTCTTGCGCGGCGAGGTGGTCTACGCCCACGGCGCCGGTGGACTCTGGAGGCAACCACCAGGGGGTCCGGCGAGAGAGATCGTCGCAGGTGGTGTTTGGCGATTCGGCGATCTGGTGGCCGACGAAGAGCGAGAGCGCATCATCGCCGTCGCGGAACGAACCACCTCGGCGCATGAGCCGGAGACGCTCGTCGTCGCCATCGACGACCGGGGCCAAGTGACGCCGCTGATCACGGGCCACGACTTCTTCCTGTCGCCGACGCTGTCTCCTGACGGTCGCCAACTGGCTTACCTCGCCTGGGATCACCCGCGCATGCCCTGGGATGCCAGCGCGTTGTCGGTCGCCACCCTGGATGCCAACGGTGAGGTGACGGGCCTGCGCCACGTGGCGGGAGATGCCACGGCGTCCGCGCAGCAGCCGAGCTTCGCGGACGACGGCACTCTCTACTTCCTCCTGGAAAAAGAGGGCCGCTGGACACTTCATCGCGATGGCGCCCAAGGTCCTCAGCCAATCCTCGGCCGCGTCGACGCCGAGCTGGGGCTACCGCCCTGGCAACTCGGCATGCGCAGCTGGGCGCTGCTCGACCAAAGGACCGCGCTGGCCGCTGCGATTACAGAAGGGAGCACGGCCCTCGTCCAGATCGATCTCGAGCGGGGACATGCCACGCCGCTGCCGATCGAGCTGGCCTCCATCGCACACGTCGCCGCCCACCGCGGGCACGCCGTCTTGCTCGCCGGCCGCGCAGCCGCTCCCGCTGGCGTCGTCGCGCTTTCGCCAATCGAGTCCTCGGCGGTGCAGGTCTCCTGGCTGCGTACGATCCTGCCCGAGATCCTGCCGCGCGCCTTCGTGTCGCTGGCCGAGCCCATCCGCTTCGCCACCAGCGCGGGCGACGAAGCCCACGGCTTTTTCTATCCCCCCCACAGTCCCTCTGCGCAGGCCCCCTCGGGAACACGGCCGCCACTCATCGTGATGAGCCACGGCGGACCAACGGCGGCGACCAGTCAGGCTTTCAACCCGCTGGTGCAGTTCTGGACCACGCGGGGAATCTCTGTCCTCGACGTGAACTACCGCGGCTCGACTGGCTATGGACGCGCTTACCGCGATCGTCTGCTCGGCCAGTGGGGCGTCTTCGATGTCGACGACTGCGTGGCAGGCGCCCGCGCGCTGGCGAACGAGGGACGGGTCGATGCTCGGCGAATCGCCATCCGCGGCTCGAGCGCCGGTGGTTTCACGACGCTGGCGGCGCTGGTGAGCAGCGATCTCTTTGCCGCCGGCGCCAGCCTCTACGGAGTCAGCGATCTTGCGGCGCTGGCGAGTGATACCCACAAATTCGAAGCTCACTACCTCGACGGGCTCGTCGGGCCGTGGCCGGAACGGAGCGACCTTTACCGCGACCGATCGCCGATTCACAACGCCGACCGGCTCGCCTGTCCGGTGATCTTCTTTCAGGGCCTCGACGATAAGGTGGTCCCGCCGTCACAGGCCGAGCGCTTCGTCGAGGTGCTGCGCGAAAAGGGACTGCCGTGCGAGCTCTTCACCTTCGCGGGCGAGCAGCACGGGTTTCGGCGCGCCGAGACCATCGCCACGGTCATCGCCGCCGAGCTCGACTTTTACGGCCGCGTGCTGGGTTTCGCTGCGTGCGCCGACGCGGATCCCACGTTGACCTGACGGCCCTGACTCAACGTCGCGACAGGGGCCGCGGCAGCGAAAAGAGATCCGTCGTTCGCGCGTAGCCGTCACCGCCCATGCGCGCGATGGTGTCGC
>JANNNO010000080.1:0-11059 GCA_031398585.1 Myxococcales bacterium
GCGGGGTCCTCGAGCACCACCTCCATGCGGTCCTGATCGGTCACGAAGTACGGCGAGAGGTAGCCGCGGTCGAACTGCATGCCGTCGACGACCTCGAGCGTGGTCTCGATGCCCTTGGCTTCCTCGACGGTGATGACGCCGTCCTTGCCGACCTTGGCCATCGCCTCGGCGATGATCCCGCCGATGGTGTCGTCGTGGTTGGCGGAGATGCTGCCGACCTGCCGGATCATGTCACCGCTGACCGGCTTCGACTGGGCCTGGAGCGAGGCGACGATGGCGGCGATCGCCTTGTCGATGCCGCGCTTGAGGTCGTCGGGGCTGGCGCCGGCGGCGACGTTGCGGACGCCTTCCCGGAAGATGGCCTGGGCGAGCAGGGTCGCGGTCGTGGTGCCGTCGCCGGCGTTGTCGGAGGTCTTGGAGGCGACCTCCTTCATCATCTGGGCGCCCATGGTCTGCATCTTCGACTCGAGCTCGATCTCCTTGGCGACGGTGACGCCGTCCTTGGTGACCGTGGGCGAGCCCCACGACTTCTCGATGACGACGTTACGCCCGCGCGGCCCCAGCGTCGCCTTCACGGCGTCGGCCAGGACATTGACGCCTTCGAGGATCTTCTCGCGGCCCTTTTCGTCGAACAGAATTTCTTTGGCACCCATGTGGTTTTTCCTCCGAAAGGTCGACGAGTTCTCGAGCACGCCGAGGACTTCGTCCTCGCGCAGGATGATCAACTCGTCGCCGTCGACCTTGATCTCGTTGCCGCTGTACTTGCCGAAGAGGATGCGGTCACCCTTCTTCACTTCCAGGGGACGAAGCTCGCCCTTCTCGTTCAACTTGCCCGAGCCGACCGCGACGACCTCGGCCTCGCTCGGCTTTTCCTTGGCGCTATCAGGAATGATGATGCCGCCCTTGGTCTTCTCTTCCTCGGCAACGCGACGGACCAAAATCCGGTCGTAAAGCGGTCGAACTTTCATCGTGATCTCCTTTGATGGGCCTTTGCAGCCCTGCCAGCGCTGGGCGCCCCTCGTCGTGGGCGACCCGGATTGGCACTCGGCTCTGTCGGCTGCTAGGCCGCAGTTCTAAGCACAACCCAAGCACCGTCAATCACTTTCAGGCTCGGCTTAGCAGTCGCCGCATGTAACTGCTGCCGTTACGTTGCGTAACCCTTTGAATTTACTTAGATTTTCTCTCAGGCGTGACGATACTTAAGGGAGCAGCGCCGATTGGGAGGGCCTGATGGAAAGCAACGAAACCTTGGCTTCGTTCTTCTTCGAAAAGCTGGGAGCCGCGCTTCGGGAACACCGCGTCGAAACCGCGGCCGAGACCGAGCACTACCTGGTTCGACTGCTGTCGGACTACGCAACCCACCCCGTGGACGAGCAGCCGCTCGCCCTCAAGCTGATGGCCGCGGAGGGGGCGCCACCAGTGGAACGCCGGCGACAGCTTCGTGAAATCGGTGACACGTCCCTGTTCGTATCGGGCTTCTGGTCGGACAGCTTCGCGCGCCGGATCGTCGACGTCGACTACTACATCGGCCTTGGCGGGTCGGCCTACGGGCGGCTCGCGCGGGTGGGCGACGGCTGGTCGCGGGATCCTTGCACCGGTGTCTTCGCCGAGCTGGCCGAGAAGTTCCGCAGCTTCGTGCACGTGCTGGGCACGCTGTCGTCTTGGGTGCGGCCGCCCTCGACCCCGCAAGACATGGTGAAGCTGTACGACAAGTACCGGAACACGGGGTCCAGCTGGGCGCGCTCACGGCTGGCGGCGATGGGGGTCTTCATTCCCGCGCCGACGGGCAAGAATCAGTGAGCGGCGGTCGCGAGATCCCCGAAACCATCGAGGCCCGCGCGGCCGTCACCGCGCCCGCGGGCCTCTGCGTGCTCACCCGTCTGCAGCGGGGGTTGGAGACGCTCTATCGCATCGAGACCAACCTCGACGTGCGGCAATACATGGTCAGCGATCACGAGCGCACGCACACATTGGCCCCCGCCCAGGGCAGCGGCGCCCAGCGACGACCGCGCGAACAGCTGCTGATCTCGCACGCGGGCGACGAGCTGTCGGTCGGCCTTTACCTCGACGCGCAGGCCATCGCGAACCTCGAGCGGCACGACCCGCGCCTCGGCCTGTCGGAGCGCAACTTCGGCGACTTCTGCCTCGCGGTGGAAGGCGTCAGCCATTTCCTCTATGTCGCCCTCTGTGCCGCCGCGGATCGCTCGGTCACCGCCCTCGAGCTCGAGCTTCAGGCCGAGGTCGACAAGTTCGTGAGCTGCGTCCTGCTCGACCCGGGCGCTGGCCGCGGGGCCGACGAGTTGCGCGCTTGGCTCTTCGATCGGGTCAGCTTCGCCAACGATCTCGACGCGGATGAACGCGCCCGCTACCAAACCGCCAACGGCCAAGCGCGCAAGTACGCCGGCGCCCTCGAACGCCGCTACCTGCGCGGCCGCGACGTGCCCGCCATGCTGGCCGAGCTCCGCACGTTTTACCGGCTCCCGCTCGAGGCGAAGCTGGGACACATCGCGCGGGCCGCCTCCTAGCGCCTGACAGCCCCGGCAAGACCCCCGAGCTGCCGGTTTCCCGAGGCATTTTCGCCCGCGAGGGCACCTGCCCCTGGCGCGGGGCCCACGCGCGGGTTTAACGTGATGCCAGTCATGCCGTGCTCTCGCGCTCGCTTGCGGCTCCCCGTCACGCTCCTGGTCGCTTTCGCTGGCCTGGCATCGCTGCCGGCTGGCTGCAAGACGGAAGACGTGGTCCGCGAGCGCAAATGCGGTGACAAGATCGTCGAGCGTTGCCACTGGAACCGCGGCGCGCAGATCTACGATCGCTGCGAGTACATCCCGATGGACGCCGGCATGGGCACCTGCACCGACGGCGGCGTTGGCGTCGACGCGGGCGCCCCACCGCCGTAGCTGTTCGTAGCGCTCACGCCTTGGGCACGAACTCCCCGGCCGACTTCACCAGGTGATCGCGCAGCAGCGACACCCGCAGCGGCATGTGGCGCAGTGACGCCGAAACGATCTGCAACCAGCCGCCCGACATCGAGTAGGCCGGCAGCACGCGCACAAGGCGCCCCTGGCTGACCATCGACGAAACCGCCATGGTGGGAAACAGGCCGATGCCCACGTGACAGAGCGCGAGGCTACGTGCCACCCCGAGATCGTCGACATTGACGGGGCCCTTCACCTCGACCGCTTCGGTGCCGCGCGGGCCGACCAGCTGCCAGATGATGCGGCCACCGACGCCGCGAAAGATCACGCAGGCGTGCTCTTTCAGATCGGCGAGGCGCTTGGGCTTTCCGCGCTTGTCGAGATAGCGCGGCGTCGCGAAGAGCCCCATCTGCGTCTGCAGCAGTCGGCGCGAGATCAGCGACGAGTCCTCGAGCTTGCCCGCGCGCAAGGCGAGATCGACGTTCTCGGCGACGAGATCGACGCGCCGGTTGGTCACGATCACCTCGACGTGCACCTCGGGATACCGCTGCAGGAACGACGCCAAGAACGGCGCGAAGCCGGGCTCGTCGAGCTCGGGCGGAATGGTGATGCGCACGAGACCGCGGGGGATCTGACCGCTCTCGGCCACGCAACCCGACACGAGGCCGAGCTGGGCCAGCGGCTCGCGGATGCCTTGTAGATACGAAGTGCCCGCGGTGGTGAGCGACAGCTTGCGGGTCGTTCGGGTGAGCAGGCGCACCCCCAGCCGCTCTTCCAGCCGCGCGTTGGCGCGGCTGACGGACGACTTGGGAAGCCCGCGCGCAAGGCCTGCGGCCGTGAAGCTGCCGGTCTCGACGACCTTGGCAAAGAGGGCGACGAGATTCAGATCCATCTCGGGATCCGCAGTGGTGGTGGCTCTCTTCATGATGAATCTTTGATCAAGCGAACCATGGCGCCGGCGGTGGCGCTGTTGCTTTCATGGCAACAAAGTGTTCGGTTGTTGCAGTCTAATCAAGAGCGAGCCGCGGTCCTACCCTGGATTGGTCGTCACGAAAGGACCACGCCATGGAAACCAGGACCTCGCTCTCGCCCTCCGCCATCGCCCGCATCGCTTCGCGCCTCATGCTCGGCGCCATCTTTCTCGTCTTTGGGCTCAACGGCTTCTTTCACTTCCTGCCACAACCGCCCATGGAGCCCGGCCCAGCGGCCAGCTTCGTAGGCGGCCTCGCGGCCAGCGGCTACCTCTTCCCGATGATGAAGGGCATCGAGGTCATCGCCGGCGTCCTGCTCATCGCCAATCTCTTCGTGCCGCTCACGCTGGCGGTGCTGGCGCCGATCGTGGTGAACATCTTCGCCTTCCATCTTTTCCTCGCCCCCGGAGGCATGGCCATCGCTGTCGTCGTGTTGGCCCTGGAGCTGGCGGTCGCCTGGCACCACAGGGCGGCTTTCTCCCCGATGCTGCGCGCCCGAACGGCCGCCGCGAACGTCGATCGCGCATCGGTGTCGGCGGGTCGGCCGATCGGCGCCACCACCTGATCGCCGGTGCCACGCCCGAGGCGCCCCGGACTCGCACCGGGGCGCCTACTTGTCGGGCTTACACCTCTTTGACCTGAGGACGGAACGTCTCGTTGGACGTTGGACGCCGCCGCCGCCCGCATGCGATCCTCGGACTCCGCGCTCGCGCCCCCGAGGTCGCTCGTTCATGAAGAGGCTGGTTCAGCTGTTGCGGCGGTTCGAATTCCACCTGCTGCTGGCGGTGGTCGCCTCTTTCGTGTTCGTCCGCCCGCGGCTCTTGCCAGCAGGCGTGGCAGCGCCCGCCGACATGATGGTCGCCTACTACGCACCGTGGGCCGTGGTGATCGCGATTCTGTTTCTGATCGGGCGCGCGCAACGAGACAGCCGCGACGTCGGCGAGGCCAGCCGCGACGATCTGCCACCTGTCGACCCCGGGTGATGGCATGGGGGGCTTCCAGCCGATCACGCTGCTCCTCGCGATCTGCGCCTATGTCTCAGCGCTCTTCGCCGTGGCGTTGTGGGTGGAACGCGGCAGTGCTCGCGCCCGACGCTGGGCACGCAGCCCCTACACCTACGCGCTCGCGCTTGGCGTCTACTGCACGTCGTGGACCTTCTACGGCAGCGTCGGCAGCGCCGCGACCGAAGGCTCAGCCTTCCTGACCATCTACTTGGGCCCGACCCTGGCCGTGATTCTCTGGGGCGCGTTCCTGCGCAAGATGGTCAGGATCAAGAACGTCTTTCGCATCACCAGCATCGCCGACCTGATCTCCGCTCGCTACGGCAAGTCGCAACGCCTCGCCGCCCTTGCCACGGTCGTCGCGGTGGTGGGAACCACGCCCTACATCGCGCTTCAGCTGCGCTCGGTGACCTCGACCTTCAGGGTGATGGCCAGCGGCATCGCGGCCGAAAGTTCCTGGTTGGCGCCGCGGGTGGGCGGCGTGGTCGTGGGGCTCATGATCCTCTTCACGATCCTGTTCGGCGCGCGCCGCCTCGACCCCACCGAGCGGCACGAGGGACTCATGCTCGCGCTGGCCGCCGAGTGCCTGGTCAAGCTCTTCGCCTTCCTCGCCGTCGGCATCTTCGTCACGTTCGTCATGCACGACGGCCCCGGCGCGATCTTCTCCCGCCTCGCCGAGGGAGCGGGCCGCGACTTTCTGCAACCCCGCACGCCCGAGCTGGCGGGCGCCATCGGCTTTTGCAGCCTGCTGCTGCTCTCGATGTCGGCGATTCAATTTCTCCCGCGCCAGTTCCACATCGCCGTGGTCGAGAACTCCGACGAACGGCACGTACATACGGCTGCGTGGCTGCTCCCTCTGTACCTTTTCCTCAGCAGCCTCTTCGTCATTCCGATGGGAGCCGCCGCCGTGCTGGCGGGTGTCACGGGTAGCCAGCTCGACACCGTGGTGCTGCACTTCCCCCTGGCGGCGGGCGTGCCCTGGTTGTCGCTGCTGGTCTTCATCGGGGGCTTTTCGGCCGCGACCGGCATGATCATTGTCGAGGCACTCGCGGTCTCGACCATGATCACGAACCACCTGTTGCTGCCGATCTTCGAGGCGACACGGCGTCTGAACTTCTTGCGGCGCTCGCTGCTGCGGGTGCGCTGGGCCGCCATTGGCCTGGTGCTTTGCGCCGGCTATCTCTTCGATCTGGCGCTCGGGCATGCCCACTCGCTGGCCAGCATGGGCCTCATATCGTTCGCCGCCGTCGCGCAGTTCGCACCCGCCATCGTGGGGGGGCTCTACTGGCGGCGTGGCAGTGGGACTGGCGCCGCCGCAGGGCTCGCGGTCGGCGGAGCGATCTGGCTCTACACGTTGCTGTTGCCGGCGTTGCTCGGAAGTCTGCCGACTCCGCCCGCGTTCCTGCGCGAAGGCCTCTTTGGTCTCGCGTCGCTACGGCCGTGGGCGCTCTTCGGCTTGGACGGCCTGCACCCGGTTTCTCACGCGGTCATCTGGAGCCTGCTCTTCAACGGGATCGCCTACGTGTTGGGCTCCCTGCTCAGCACGCCGAGCGAAGCCGAGGAGCGGATCGCCACGGGCTTCGTCGACATCCTGAAGATCAGCCCGGCGCGCAGACCCGTCTGGGTCGAGGACGAAGCCTCGGTCAGCCTCGCCACCAAGAGCACGATGATCGACGGCCTTTTGCGCCGGTACTTCGACAGCGAGCACGCCGCCGAGATTCGCCTGCGCTGTGAAGCCACCTTGGCGCTGGGGCGCGAGGACAAGATCTCGGTCGGCGCCCTGGCCGCGCTCTACGGCGAGATCGAACGCGTGCTGGCCGGATCGATCGGCGCGGCCGCCGCTCACCAGGCGGTGCGACAGCAGCTGGTCTATACGCCCGAAGAGGCGAGCGAGCTGCCACGGGTCTACGGCCGCATCCTGGCGAACCTGAAAGTCTCGCCCGGCGATCTCAAACGCCGCGTCGATTACTACCAGGAGCGCGCGGCCTTCCTCGAGGCGCAGGCGGCCCAGCTCGAAGCGAGCGTCGAGGCGCGAACCGCCGAGCTCAAAGAGAGCAACGCCAAGCTGCAAGGGGAGGTGCACGAGCGACAACGCGCGCAACAAGAGCTGTCGCGCTCGAACGCCGAGCTGGAGCAGTTTGCCTACGTCGCCTCACACGACTTGCAGGAGCCGCTGCGCATGGTGGCCAGCTACCTGCAACTCATCGAGCGTCGCTACAAAGACAAACTCGACAGCGACGGCAACGACTTCATCGGCTTTGCCGTGGACGGCGCCAAACGCATGCAGAGCCTGATCAGCGATCTCCTGCTGTTCGCTCGCATCGGCACCCGCGGCAAAGCGTTCGTGAACACCGACTGCGCAAAGCTATTGGAAACCATTCAGCTGGACCTCCGTATCGCCATCGCCGACAGCGGCGCGCGTTTGACCATCGGGCCCCTGCCGACCGTGCTCGGGGATGACCTGCAGCTGCGACAGCTCTTCGCCAACCTCGTCGGCAACGCCCTCAAGTTCCGGGGCGCGTCCCCGCCTGACGTTCGGATCAACGCCGAACGGCAAGACGGCGAATGGCGATTCTCGGTGACCGACAACGGCATTGGCATCGAACGCCGCTACTTCGAGCAGATTTTCCGACTGTTCCACCGCCTACATACGCGCGCCGCCTACCCCGGCAACGGCATCGGACTTTCGCTCTGCAAGAAGATCGTGGAAAGGCACGGCGGGCGAATCTGGGTAGAATCCCAAACGGGTCACGGCACGACGTTCACCTTCACCATCCCCGACCAGAGGGCCCTGGCATGAACCACGATGCAGGCGGAGGCGCGGCGACGGAAGCGTCGGGGGATGCCCATGACCGGGCTCAGAGACGATCAGGTGACAAGCGGATGGCTTCCGATCGGATGAAGGTCCTGCTGGTCGAGGACGGCCCCGCCGAGGCGCGCCTGATTCAGGAGCTGCTCTCCGAAGCGCGCGGCATGTCCTTCGAAGTCGAACGCGTCGAGACGCTGGCCGAGGGTCAAGGGCGCCTGGCGCTGGGGGGCATCGATCTGGTGCTGCTGGATCTCGGTCTGCCTGACAGCAAGGGGCTCGAGACCATCCGACAGCTCACCGCGAGTGGCGTGAACCTGCCCGCGATCGTCGTGCTCAGCATGTTGGCCGACGAGGAGATCGCGGTTCAGGCGGTGCAGCTCGGCGCGCAGGACTATCTGATCAAAGGCCTCTTCGAGCCGACCGTGCTGGCGCGCTCGCTGAGGTACGCGGTCGAACGCGCGCGCACGGAAGAGGCTCTGCGGAGGGCGCGCGCGGATCTCGAGCTGCGGGTCGCAGAGCGAACCGCCGAGCTGGGTCGCGCGGTGGCTGCGCTCGAGGCCGAGGTGGGGGAGCGCAAGCAGACGGAAGCCGCTTTGCGCGCGAACCAGCGGCTGCTCCAGGGCATCATCGACAATTCCGGCGCCGTGGTGGCGGTCAAGGACATCGAAGGGCGCTACCTGCTGGTCAACCAGCGGTTCACCGAGCTTTATCAGGTGGTGAAGGACGAGGCGCTGGGGCGGACCGACTTCGAGCTGTTCCCGGCGGACCAAGCCCGCATCTTCCGCGCCCACGACGCGCGCGTGGTCGAGAGCGAAATGCCGCTGCAATGGGAAGAGGCGTCCGAACACGACGACGGCCCGCATACGTACCTGTCGCTGAAGTTCCCGCTACGCGACGCCGAGGGACGCGTCTTCGCGACCTGCGGAATGTCGACCGACATCACGGAACGCAAGCAGCTCGAGACGAAGCTGCTCGAGGTGCAAAAGCTCAACAGCATCGGCCAGCTGGCTGGTGGCGTCGCCCACGACTTCAACAACATTTTGACTGCGATCATCGGCTACGCCGAGCTGGTCGCGCATCGTGTCCCGCGCGGCAACCCGGTGGGGGCCGATGTGGAACAGATCCAGCGCGCTGCCGAGAGGGCCGCGCGCCTGACCAGGCAGCTGTTGATCTTCGCGCGCCGAGGCGTCGTCGAGGTGACGCTCATCAACCTCAACGAATTGACCCAGCAGGTGTCGCAACTGCTGCGGCGGCTGATCGGCGAGAACATCGAGCTGGCGGTGAACCCGGGTCGCGAGCTCTGGCCGGTGATGGGAGACGCCGGCCAGTTCGAACAGGTCTTGGTGAACCTGGCGGTGAACGCAAGGGACGCCATGCCCCACGGCGGCCGCCTGACCATCGAAACGTCGAACGTGAGCGTCGACGAAGCCTACGTACGCGTCCGCCGAATCGCCCTGCCCCCCGGCGACTACGTCCGCCTGACCATCAGCGACACCGGCACGGGCATGAACGAAAACACCAAAGCCCACCTCTTCGAACCCTTCTTCACCACAAAGGAACGCGGCAAAGGAACCGGCCTCGGCCTCGCCACCTGCCACGGCATCGTCAAACAGAGCGGCGGCGACATCTTCTGCTGGAGCGAGCCCGGCCTAGGCACCGTCTTCACGATCTACCTGCCAAGGAGCGAAGGCGAGCTGGAGGTGACAGGCGCGACCGAGGCGGAGGTCGTGGTGGGCGGGACAGAGACCGTGCTGATCGTCGAAGACGAGCCATCCGTGCGCGCCATCGCCGTGCGCGCGCTGGAAGACGGCGGCTACAAGGTGCTGGAGGCGGAGAACGGCTTGCACGCGCTGGGCGTGGCGGAATCGCACCCGGGGCCGCTCGACCTGGTGGTGACGGATCTGATCATGCCGAGGATGGGCGGTCGCGAGCTGGTGGAGCGGTTGCGCAAGATACGGCCGGAGCTGCGGGCGCTGTACACGTCAGGGTATGCGGAGGAGGGGCCGAGCGAGCTGCAGATCCCATCGTCGGAGGCGGACTTCATTCACAAGCCATTTACGGGATCGAATCTGGCGATGCGGGTGAGGGAGGCGTTGGGGCGAAGGTGAGTGGGTGGGGTTTGGGGGTGGGGGCTCAGGAGTGCAAGAGCGAGGTGAGGCGGGCGCGGGCGGTCTGGTGGGTGGTGGCGATGATGGGGGCTGCGGCGGCGGTGGAGAGGCAGCCGAAACGGGCGAGGCCGTCTTGAGCGGAGGTGGATGTGGGAAGCGTGGGGGGCGTGGGGGGCGTGCCGCGAATGAGATCGAGCAGAGTCTTGGTGGTGTCGGCGGGGTTTGCATGCGAGGCCCAGGCGAGCACGTCCCAGGCGAGGTCGGCATGTCGTTGCTCATCGCAGGCGATTTGGCGCAGCCCTGCCACCAGCCGATCGTCGTCGGCCACGTTTGACTCGGCGTTGGCGAGGGCGGCGGCGATTCCTTCGTTGAGACAACCATCGACCCAGCTTTCGACGGCGAGGCGCCGCAAGGCTGCTGCGCCTTTCAGGGTTGAGCGCGGTGAAGGCAGCGGCGGCGCGAGCTCGACGGGGCAGCCAATGAGGCTTGCTGAGATGGCGGCGGCGATCGCGGCGTGCGCGACTTCGTCGTCGGCGGCCGCGTAGGCGCGCGCGATGAAGGGCGCGGGGGCTCCGCAGGTGCGTAGCTGTTCGGCGAGATCCCAGAAGGCCGCTACGGATGACCACTCGGCGCGCGCCCGCTCCAACCAAATCCGATGAGCACGATTGCGATCGTGGTCGTATTGGGCGTCCTGGTCGTCCTGATTGTTGGCCGGCCTATGCGCGTCGCCGACGACGAACGCGGCAGGCAGCACCGCAAAGCCATTGGCGTCGCGCACCGGTCGCCCCGGGACCGACATCGGCGCGCCACCAGGCCCTCCTTCGATCACCGTTCCGACAATGGGCCTTTCGGGTATCCACCCCGCCGTCCGTATTACAGCCCCCGCCCCCAAGCTGTAATCCGCCCCCGACGCATATCCAGCCCGCAACTGCACCCGCGCCAGCTCCCCGGCCAGCCCACCGTGCAGAAACCGTCCCCTGTCATCCAGCAACCGATACCCCACCCCACCCTCGAACCCGACCGCCGTATCCCGCCGCAAGAACCCAAGGTACGGCCCCAAGCTCAACGCCAACTGCGAAGGCCCCACCATTCCCACCCGGAGCCCCAAGCCCATCCGCGCCGACCAGTCCGGCGGATAACCCTGCTGGTTCAAAACCCCCCCCACCACCCCCCCACCCAAACACCCCCCCCCCCCCCCCCCCAAAAGAAACCCCCCCCCCACCCCCCCCAACACCCCCCCCCCCCCGGCGTCCCC
>JANNNO010000082.1:0-15203 GCA_031398585.1 Myxococcales bacterium
AGCAACTCGTGAATGTCCTTTGCGGCCAGGCTCTGGAGGTCTTCCTCCATGATCTTGAGTTTCTTCAGACCGATACTCAGGATGTCACGGCGGAGGCCTTCACAACGGACCGGGGCGTGGTGAAGGGATCCGCGCCTCCCAGCCAAGCGGGGAAAGCCTCGGTCGAGTCGAAGCACGAGGAGAGCGACGGCGGCGGGGCGATCGCGCCTGCGTGGCTGGTTGACGAAGCGATGGCCGCAAGCGGTGGTACGACGGGCGCGGCAGCGCCAAGCGCGAAGGTAAAGAAGACGAAGAAGCCCAAGGCGAAGGCGGCGGCACCGGCCGTGGCCGCTGCGGCCGGGGCGCCGGTGGACGGGGGCGTGCAGCGCGCGAAGCCGTACTTTGCGGCGACGGCGGAATCGGGTGAAGAAGGATTCGGCGCCGGCGGGTTTGGCCTGCCGTCGTACGAAGATGGCGACGCCGGTGAGGGTGAGGATTCCGGCGAGAGCGGTGGGACCGTCGGCGAGGGTGCAACGGCGGAGGCCGAGGGCAAAAGTGGTGGCAGAGGGGGGCGCGCGACGGCTCCCCTCTCGATCGAACGTGCGCCGCGGGCGCGCGGGGGGGCTCGGCCGACATCGCAGGGGCGCGTCCCCTCACCCGACGACCTTCGGTCGTCGACCTCTCCCCAAAAGGGCGAGGTACGGAACGGAGCGGATTCCGATGGTGGCGGCGGTGCGGCTTTTGGACGCGACAAAGGTAGCGGTGACTTTGGCGGCAAACGTGGCTTCGCAGGCGGCGGCGCCAAGCGTGACTTCGGTGCTAAGCGCGACTTCGCAGGCGCAGGGCCCAAGCGTGAATACGGCGCCAAGCGTGACTTCGCGGCTGCAGGTCCGAAAGGCGACTTCGGCGCCAAGCGTGACTTCGCGGGCGCAGGGCCGAAAGGTGACTTCGGCGCCAAGCGCGACTTCACAAGCGCGGGTCCCAAACGCGACTACGGTGCCAAGCGTGACTTCGCGGGCGCGGGTTCGAAAGGTGACTTCGGTGCCAAGCGTGACTTCACAAGCGCGGGTCCCAAGCGTGACTTCGCGGGTGCGGGCGCGAAGGGTGACTTCGGTGCCAAGCGGGAGTTTGGCGGTGCGGGGGGGCGAGACGATCGCAAGTTCGGTAGCGGGGACAAGGGGGGCGGATTCCCTCGCCCCGCTTCGGCAGGGAGAGGGCCAGCGAGAGGGGCAGACGGCGACGCCTCCGCCGATCGTCGCCCTCCCCGCGCCGGCGCGCCCTCCGGTAGCTCGCGCTTCGGCGGCCGCCCCCTGGCGGGTCCCCCGCGCCCGCGACGACGCTGAACCGTACGGCGCCGGAAAGCCGCGCTTCCAGCGGCCCGGCGCCGTACACACCATTCGAAGCCGGGCTCAGCCGGCGGTGAGGGCTTCGAGTTCGGCCCAGCGGGCGTAGAGGCGATCGACGTCGGCGCGGGCGTCTTCGATCTCTTTGCTGAGCGACATCAGGCGGGCGGCGTCGGTTGCTACCTCGGGGAGCGCGTACTGGGCTTCTAGCTCGGCGAAGCGCACCTCGGCGGCAGCGATGCGCGCTTCGATGGTCTCCCAGTCCCGTTGGTCCTTGAAGCCCAGCTTGCGCCGTTTGCCACCGGCCTCGCCGCTGCCCCCAGTCTTGCCGCCGCCGGCATCGCGTGCGCCCGCCCCCCGTCGCGCCTTTTCCGCCGCCTGGGCCTGCTGCGCGTGCCACGCCTCCCACTGCGCTACGCCCGCGAACGAGGTGAGTCGGCCACTGGTGCC
This sequence comes from Myxococcales bacterium, assembly GCA_031398585.1. Classification (GTDB taxonomy): domain Bacteria; phylum Myxococcota_A; class Polyangia; order Fen-1088; family Fen-1088; genus JANNNO01. The sequence goes on from JANNNO010000082.1 coordinate 1,773, forward strand.
TGCCTCGATCGGAAAAGCGAGCAGCTGGGTGGCGACCTGATCCAGGAAGTAACGATCGTGGCTGACCAGCAAGACCGCGCCATCGAAGCTGGTGAGCGCCTCTTCCAGCACGCCGAGGGTCGCCAGGTCGAGATCGTTGGTCGGCTCGTCGAGCACCAGGAGATTTGCCGGCCGCAACATCAGCCGGGCCACCAGCAGACGCGCCTGCTCGCCACCCGAGAGCTGCCCCACCGTCATGTTCATCTGCTCGGCCTGAAACAAGAAGCGCTCGAGCCAGCCGTGGCGATGGATACGTGCACCCCGGAACGAGACGTAATCGCCGTCGGGGCAGACCGTGTCGGTCAACGTCGCCCGCGGGTCGAGGGACGCGCGATCCTGCTCGAACGATGCGACCTGCAACGAATCGGCGCGCAGCACGGTCCCAGCAGAGGGCGCCTCCAACCCCAGCAGCACGCGCAGCAAGGTGGATTTGCCGCAACCGTTACGCCCGAGCAGGCCGATGCGGCTGCCCGGCCCGATGAAGAGATCGACCCCCGCGAACACCACGCGATCGTCGTAGTTCTTGCTGATCCCCTTGGCTTCGATGAGACGTTTGGGCTTTTTGCCGATGCCCTCGAAGTCGAGGTCGATGGCGCGCGCCTTGTTGCGCACGCCGAGCTCGGCCACCTCGTCGGCGAGGGCACCAGCCCGCTGGATGCGCGCGTCCTGTTTGGTGGTACGTGCGGCAGCCCCTCGCCGCAGCCACTCGGTCTCGCGACGCAAAGTGTTCCGCAGAACGTCCTCGCGTCGCTCCTGCGCCGCCATCGCGTCGGCCTTGCGCTCGACGTAGGTTGCGTAGTCGCCCGCTACGTCCAGCAGCCCGCCTTCGTTGCGCCGATCGAGCTCGAGAATCCGGTTGGCCACCCGCTGCAGAAACAAGCGATCGTGGGTCACCGTGACGGTCGCGAAACGCGATCGGGCGAGCAACTCTTCCAGCCAGAGGATGCTCTCGACGTCGAGATGGTTGGTCGGTTCATCGAGCAGCAAGACGTCCGGCTCACCCACCAGCGCTTGCGCCAGCGCGACCCGCTTGCGCCACCCACCCGACAACGTCCCAACGACGGTCTCGGCATCGACCGCTCCGCCGGTCAGGTCGAGCTTGGCGAGAATCTCGTCGAGCCGCGCCTCTTGCGACCAATCGTGTTCGTCCCCGCCGGCCAGCCCGCGCCGCACGGTCTGCCGGATGGTCGCCTCGGGATCGAGCTCGGGAACCTGCGCCAAGAACGCGGTTCGCACCCCACCCCGCCGCGCCAGCACGCCGCCATCGGGCGCAATCTGACCGGCGAGGATCTTCAGCAGGGTCGATTTGCCGGCCCCGTTGGGACCGATGAGGCCGATGCGATCCCCGTCAGAAACGGTGAAGCTGATCCCCGAGAAGAGCGGACGTGATGTGAAGCGATGCTCGAGCTCGCTGGCGGTGAGGGCGATGGCCACGGCGAAGGTTTATCAGCTCCGTGCCATCGCCGCGCACGTTTGGCGGCTCAGCGGGTCGCGTCGGCGCCCCGCCGTCGTTACTTGCCGCGGCCCGGATGGGGGCGCGCCTGTTTGATGACGACCTTGGGCGTCTCGCCCGGCTCGCCATCGAACTTGAACTCGACGTCCATCGCGTACCAGCCGTTGTTGCCCGCTTGCGGCCCGTAAGCCGGCGAGAAACGCTTGTGAATCAGATCGAGCGCCTGCCCGAGCTCGTGCACCTGCCGCGGGGTCAGCACCGCGGTGCCCGCCGGGACGAGGCTCGATCGCGACAGATAAGTGATCGGCTGGTTGGGCTGCCCGAACTGGTAGACGAACTCTTCGCTGGTCACGCCGGGCGGCGGATGCACCACCTCGGCCTCGCCGCCGAACTGAACGTTGACGTAAAAGCCCGGCTGCGATCCCGAGGAATCGAAAGGATTCGCGGTGAGCGCCACGCCGTTGGCCTCCTCCATCGGGAAGTTGTGGTGAACCAGCAACGCCATCACGACCGACTTGTGATCGATGCTGCTATACGACCGCTCCTCGAAGGTCCGGAACAACCAGATCGACGCCCACGTCTCTTTGATCGCGTCCCAAGTGTCGGGCCAATCGTTGAAGTTGCCGGTGTGCGATTCGTAGCAGCCAGCACACGGAAACCCTTCGAGATCCTCGCTGTTGGTGCTGGTGCGATAGCGCATGCTGAGCCCGGGATAGTCGGCCGCGAGCTTGGCCTTCAACGTCTCCTCGAAGGCCGGGTCGAGCGGCGCTGCCTGCATCGCCTTGCGGAACTCCTTGAGCTTGGCGTCACGCACCTCCGGCTTGTCGCGAAACTCCGGGTCCGCCATCAGCGCGTCGATGCGGGCGAAAAACCCGTTCTTCTGCATGAAATCGACGTAGTGAAACGCCGGGATCGCGAACGCCTTGCGCACCGGGAGCCCGGGCGTCTTGAACAAGATCGAATAGTGCACGGCCTTGCCGCCGAACGCGCCGATGTTGGCCTTGAGTGCGTCCCGCAATGACATGCCCGCCTCGGGCACGACGTCCTCGATGTTGCGGAAGTCCTTCACCGCCAGATCGACGGCCGGCAAGGTGACGGGCTTGGGCTTGTGAGCTTCCCAGTAAGCGTCAGCCTCCGCGGTCGTTGCCTCCTCCACGGTCCATTCGCGCGCGCCGACCACCAGCTTGACCCACTTGCCGTCGAGCGCGCGCAGCTTGGCGTTGGTCGTCGCCCCCCGCAGACCCATGTTCGGCGTCTTGCGATTCTGCGACAGCACGTTCACGTGCGACAGCGGCGTCTGAAACTCTTCCGTGATGATGCCGGTCACGACGGAGATGTCGTTCGGGATCTTGTCGAGCACGACGATCTCGCGAAACGACAGGTACTTGGTCTCGAGCTCGACCGTCGTCAAGAAGCGCAGCTTGCCGATTCCGGTGGCCAGATTCAGCGGCTGATAGTCGATGGCTTCGTACAGCTGCTTGTTGGTCTTCACCTTTACGTTGGCCGGAAGCTGCGGGACCAAAGTCTCGATGTTGGAAGACGTCGGGTGGAACGCGAGCCCCGGCCCGAAGTAACTCGCCTTGACCACCGCCGCGTAGAGCTTGGTGATGAGCTCGGGCGAAGCGGTGTCGTAAGGCGCGATCTCGAGCGCCCAGACCTTCGGCTGTTCGTAGTAGGTCACCGCGCCCAGCAAAAAGCGCCGATCGGCCGCGAAATACTCGGTCTTGTTGAAATCCGAGAGCGAGCGCACCAGCGGCTTGCCGTCCTTGCCCGACAGATGCGCGGACGCGAACTGAAAGTGAATCTGGTACTTCTTGCTGTTCTGGAAGTAGAGCTTGTTGCCGTCGACCTGGTCGAGCACGACCTTGACCGACCGCGCTCCCGGGATACTCGTGTCGAGCGGATCCGAGGCGAGGGCATCGAAGTCTTTGCGGCAGCCGACCTGGACCAGGAAGTCGGGCGCGTCTGTCTCGGCGACGCAAGCTCCTTCGCGAATCTCGTCAGTCGGCTTCGCCCCGTCCTCCCCACAACCGCTCGCCATCGAACCAGACACGGCAAACACAACCGCGGCCAACAGCGCCGGGCTTGGAACACGCAGCATCGAGACTCCTTACTGAATGCGTCGAGCCGAGCTTGGCTCACCGGGGTGTGGGGCCCTGGTCGGACCCCAGTCCTAGTACGATTCGGCAAAATCGCAAACGTTCAGTAACAGCTGCCCCCTCGCCTTTTACGTGGCCCGTCAGCCGCCGCCAGACCCACCTACATTCGCCCCATCGGCAGGTCGCGGCGGCTAGAGGTGCTCGGCACCGAAGTCGAGGGCGTCGACTCCGAAAATCGTGCGGGTCTCGCCGGTGTCGATGCGGCTCCAGCTCCGCCCGGCGTCCTCGGTCAGGAAAGCAGCGCCCTTGTCGCCCACGATCATTCCGTGGCCTGACGCCTCGAGATGGAGCGCCCGCAAAGTGACGTCCGCCCCCAGACTGCGGGCGGCCACCTCTCCCCCACGGGTGCTGGCTTCGAGGATGAGCCCACCTTCGCCGATGGCGACGAAGCGACCGCCGTCCACACCGACCAGCCAAACATCCTTGAGCCCAGCCGCCGTCCCGGTGGAGCGCGCCGCAAAGGTGAGGCCACCGTCCGAGCTGACGAGCATCTGCCCCCCGTCGCCGACCGCGATCGCAGTGGTGCCATCTCGCGAGAAGACCACCGACCGCAAAGCGCCGGTGCCCCGCGCGACCTCGGTCACGCCTCCCGAAGCGGCGTCCCATCGATGCAAGGTGCCGGTCTCACTGGCGAACAGAGCCACCTTTCCGTCGGTGCGGCGCAAGGCCACGCTGGTGAACGGAAGCTCCGGCAGGGGCAAAGCCCGCCAGTGCTTGCCCGCGTCCAGGGAGAGGCGAGCGACGCCATCGCCGGCAATGGCTACGGTATTGGGCGCCGCGAGGGCAACGCCACGCAAGGTGGCGGTCGTCCCAGGGTCGAGCACGTTCCAGCTGGCGCCCGCGTCGCTGGTGGCGATGAGCAGCCCTGCGCCGCCGACCACCCAGGCCTCGCGGGTGCCGCGGCAGGCGATGCCGAGCAGATCGTCGCTCACCTGGAGATCGTAGTTTCCGATCTCGTCGAGAGCGCCGTGCGGGACATTGAGCATCAGCGCCGAGGCGCCGACCAACCAGCTACCGCCGCTGGAGGTGCCGCCGCCCCCGCCGGATCCCCCCTTGCTACAGGACTCGCATGAGGCCCCACTGAGCAGCGTCAGCGCGAGCATGTAGGCGGGCATGCGTCCTACACCTGGCTGCCAGAACAATCGCGTCTTCATTGGTTGCCTTTCGCAAGAGTCGGGTGGCCAGTTGCTGCGAATCCGTTGCCTTGTAGTGGCGCGTGGGGGGTCAGCCGAATCCCAGTTCCCGCTGCGCCCCGTCCGTTTCGCAGTACGGGGCGGCCGGCGATCGGTTTCTGCTGGGTTTGATCGCAACCTTCGCAGCGCTCTGCGCCGGAGGGCTCCGCGGCTCTCGACGAGCGCTGGGAGCGGGACTAGACTGCTTCCGTCGGCCTTTTCCTGCGCGCTGCGCATCGGACGACGACTTCCCTCCGAGCTCGCCATGTCCCGCCGGCCACCGTCCTCGACCCCCGCCGCGCGCCTCGGGCGCGTCGGCACGACAAGGGTCGCCCTGCCGTTGGCGGTTCTTTGCGCCTCGCTGCTCGCCGCACCTGCCTGTCAAAGCCCGGGGGACCAAGCGACGCAGGTCGCCCCCGTCCCGGCCCTCCATCGCAGCGACGCGCAGACCTCCCGCCCGCGCGACGCGAGCGCTCCGGCTGTCGACGTTCCGGCGACAGGCGAGGTGGCCAGCGCACCCGCGACGTCATCGCCTGACGTTCCGATCTGCACCGAGGCGATCTGTTGCGTGGGCCCCGGATGTCCCAAGCGACTGGCCGGGCAGCCCTGCCAGGCCGCAGATCAATGCGAGACCGGCTCGTGCGCCGACGGTGTCTGCTGCAACGTCGATTGCCGGGGCGCCTGCATGGCCTGCAACCACGCCGACCGCATGGGCGAATGCCTCCCGGTGGCGGCGGGCGATCCGGATCCCCATCTGCTCTGCCGGCAAGATCCACCCGAGAGCTGCGGTCAGAGCGGCGTCTGCAATGGCCAGGGCGGCTGCGCCAAGATCCCGGCAGGCGCGCCTTGCAGCGAACCGCGCTGCGGGGGCGCAACCGTGATGATGCCTGCCTCGGAATGCAACGGGGAAGGCGCCTGTGTCCCGGGCAACGCCGTCCCTTGCGCCCCCTTTCAGTGCGATGGCACTGGCTGCCGCGCCACCTGCACCGACGATGGTCAATGTCTGCCCCCGGCGGTCTGTGTGAACGGCAGCTGCGGCAAACGCGGGCGAGGGCAGAACTGCACAGCTCCCGATCAGTGCGAAACCGGCTTCTGCGTGGACGGCGTCTGTTGCGATGGCGCCTGCCGGGGGCGCTGCCTGACGTGTGCTTCCTCCAAATCGCGCGGCATCTGCACGCCGGTGGCAGCCGGAACACAGGACCCGCGTGCGGCAACAGCGGGCGCAAGCGCCGCGGAGGTCTGCACCGATCAGGGCGCGGCCAGTTGCGGGACCAACGGCCGTTGCGACGGCAAGGGCGGCTGCGAGCTGTACCGCAACGGCACGAGCTGTGCGCCGGGTGCCTGCGACGGCGGCAACAACAGCGCCGTGGCAGGCAGCGTCTGTCGGGCGGGGCGCTGCGAGAAACCCGAAGCCCGTACCTGTGCGCCGTTCGTCGGCTGCGCGGGCGCTCGCTGCAGCACCAGCTGCACGACCGACAAGGACTGCGTCGCGGGCACGGTCTGCAATCAGGGTTCGTGTGGCAAGCGGCCGATCGGTTCGCTCTGCAGCCGCAACGACGAGTGCGCGGCGCCGGGTTTGTGCGCGCAAGGGCGCTGCTGCTCGAGTGCCTGCACGGCGGCCTGCATGGCGTGCAACCTCGAGGGGTCGTTCGGCAAATGCGAGCCGGTGCCGGCAGGCGGAGCCGATCCCGCTGGATCCTGTCGCGACGACGCCTGCAACAACGGTTGCGACGGCGCGGGCAACTGTCGCCGAGAGAACGAGGGCACGGTCTGCGGCGCCTCCAGCTGCAGCGCCGATACCACGATCGTCTCGAAGATCTGCTCGGCCAAGGGCGCCTGCCAGGACGTGAGCGCATCTTGCCCGAGCGGCCAGAGCTGCCAGAAAGACCGCTGTCTGCCCCCGGCGAAGAAATTGCCCGGTGCGATCTGCGCAATGGGATCGGACTGCCAGTCGGGTGCCTGTCTCGCAGGCCGTTGTTGCGCGGCCAGCTGCAACGGCCCTTGCCGAACCTGCAACGCCGAAAGCAACTGGCGGTGCACGGACCGACCCGACGAGACGAATTGCGGGACGCGCCAGATCTGCAAGACCGGTCGATGCATCTCTCAATGCGCCGCCGGTCAAATCCTCTGTGGCGCTGCGTGCGTGAATCTTTCCGAAGATGCCGACAACTGCGGCGCTTGCGGCAAGAGCTGCGAAGCGCGTCTCTGCGTGAAGGGAGTCTGCGCGCCCACGCTCAGCTGTCCCAGCAAGCTCCTCCGATGCGCCGGAAGCTGCGTCGACACCTTGACCAGCGCCCTTCACTGTGGCGCCTGCGACAAGCCCTGCACCGCCCCCAACATCGTCTGCATGTTGGGCAAATGCGTTCGAGCCGCCACGATGCCGCCTGGCAACGCCCCGCCCGGCGGAGCTCCTCCTGCAAATCCTCCCGGCAGCCCTCCCGCAAACCCGCCTGGCGGCAGCCCTCCCGCGAACCCGCCTGGCGGCAGCCCTCCCGCAAACCCGCCCGGCACTCCGCCCGGTGGCACCCCGCCCTCGAACCCACCCGGCGGTGGCAACCCTCCCGGCAGTGGCACGCCACCTGGGTCGATGCCACCGGGAGGAAATCCTCCCGGCAATTCACCCGGGACGATGCAGCCTCCCGGTATGAACCGAGACGCCGGGCCGCCTCGCGGTTAGCGCCAAGGCGACTCGCGGAACGGCGACTCGCGGACGGCGGGTAGCGGAACGGCGACTCGCGGACGGCGGGTAGCGGACGGCGGGTAGCGGAAAGCAAGACCGCCGGTCCGTGGACGGCCGGCGGTCGAGGGGAAGCAGAGCTTGCGAGTTACGCCCCGGGGCTTGACGTTCAGGGATAGAGATTGCGCATGCCGAAGGCGTCGGTGGCGCTGAGCCGCCCGCCGTTGTTCCAGCGCGGGTTGCAATAGTTCATCACCGAGCTCATGTCCCAGGTGCCGTAGTTGTAGTCACCGTCGGTGCCTTGGCGCTCGTCGCACCAGTCGGGCGTGTCGCTGCGGTTCTGTTCGTGTGTGAAACCGAGGGCGTGACCGAACTCGTGAACCGCGAGCGAGCGAATGCAGGACTCGCGGGTCTTCTGGCAGGAGGGGGACCAGTTGCGGAAGGTGAAGTTCAGCACCAACGTGTTGGTCGAATCGCCACCATTGCCGATGCGTAGAGCCCGCGGCCCGGAGTCCTCGATGAAGATGCGAATCCGTCGGCACTCGGGCAGCGAGATGTCGGGGCAGTCGTAGGGAAGCGCCTCGCAGCCCTCTTCCCAAGAAGCGAAGCGAAAGCTGGTGCCGGTGGCTTCCCAGCTGTTGGCGACGGCGTTACGAACCCAGGCCTTTTCCAGCGCGTAACCCGGATTCGCCCAGCAGATGCGGGGAGGGGCGTTGCGACGGTTGTACCGCCAGAGCGACCGCCAGCGATAACTGAGGTCTTGTTCGGCCTGGTCGACGTCGGCTTCGCCTTCGTCAGCGCAGCCGGTGAGACCACCGGCGACGATCAAGGTGGACATCAAAACCAGGCAGGAGAAGAGCGGCAGGCGGCGGGTTGGCAAGGTCTTCATCGGCGTCCTCGGGGTGGGGTATTGCGGCCTTGTCGGTCGCCCCGCCCCCGAGTTGCTACGCCGGCACGGCTAGGCGAGAAAATTCTCAGCTGGCCGTGCCGGCGGTCACGACAGCCTCAAAAACCGAGGCCGACCGAGAAGAGCAAGCCGTGGGTGAAGCGTTCGGAGCCCGCGCCGGTCATCGCGGTCGGCGCAAGGCCCGGCGTCGAGGTGCCGGGACGCGCGAGGGGCGTCTCCTCGGGCTTTTCGCCATAGGTGTTGAAGAAGTAGCCAATCTCGCCCCGGAACTGAACCGTCGACAGCCGACCCAAGAGCACACCGACCACGGGGGTGAGGCGAATGCCTGCGGCCGCGTCGCCGCCGTAGCTGCCCGAGGAGAACGCGGCTTGAAGGCCCGCGTAGGGCGTGAAGTCCCCACGCATGAAGGGGTAGTAGCCGCCAAGTCCGGCGACGAACACGCCGCCTTCATCGTCTTTGAAGAGCAGATCGAGGCTGATGTCCGCCAGAAAGCGGCGGGCGTCGTACATCCAGAAGATGCCGATGCCAGGAAACCCACCGGGGTCCTTTTCACCGGGGCGATTGAAGGCGATGGCGGTGCCGAGTTTGAGACCAAAGATCTTGGTCGCGCTCTGCTTGAGGTAGGGATCCGATTCGCGCTGCGTGACCGAATCGATTTCGGCTGTGTCCTCCACGCGTTTGCCGGTGGACAAACCCACCGCCAGTCGCCGCAAAGCCGGATCCAGATCGTCGGGCCCGCCTGCGATGGCCATGCTGTCGGCATGGGCGAGGCCACCATCGGCCACGCGATAGGCAAGTAGGCGAATCCGACCAGCGCCGCTGAGCCGCGACAGGTGCGCGACGATTGCCAGCTCGGCACCGACCTCGCGACCCTTGGCGACGGCGTCGGCGCCGGCGATCTCGACAGCGCCCGATTCTCCGGCGACCGTGATGACGTCGAAGCGCCCGGTCCCGAGAAGGTGGTCTTTCAGGATGTCGCGGCCGGCGTCGAGATAGCCGGGATGAACGTTGGTCCCACTCAACGGCAAGAGCGCGACCTTCTGGCGCGGAGAGGCCACAGCCATCGTCCCTGCCAGCGTCGACAACAGACCGGCTAGCAAAAGTGTGAAGGCGGGGCGGATGATCACGAATCGCATGTTGGCTCCTTGGCAGCGGCACTCGACAGCCGCGCGTGCTCAGGCAGGGAGCAACCCACGTACCAGAACTGTAACCAGCGGCGTCGCCGCCACTATACGGGCGAAACCAATCGGGTTTCGAGCCACGACAGCGGGCTGGGTGAGCGCGAGGGCCGGCAGGAAGCCGCCAGCTTCTGACAGCTGTGTCGCGTTCGCCACGGTGTCAAAGCGCCACAGCGTTGCCGGGTGATTGCCCGGGCCAGGAGCGATGACATCCCGGTCTTCGGTGCGTTCCGCAGAGGCATGGCGCGAGCGCGGCTGCCGGCACCTCCGTCGCCTACGCCTCTGGGGCCGCGGGCACGTGCCGTCGGCGGCGGGTGGCAGCTCGTTGGCCCCGTCCGCGAACGTTGACCAACGCCGAGCCTGACGATTCAGGCGCTCAAGCTCGGCGGCCGCGGCAGGCGGCAGCGCCAAGGACCCGGGGCGGCTGAAGCCCATCCCCCTGTGAGACGCCGACCCCGTGTGGATTGTCTCCACGGGGCCGACGTCTCACAGCCCCCCCGACTCCACACCTACCCCCACCGTACCCACGAACCCTACCTACCCCCACGCTCCGTCGGTTCGCCTCAGTCCCCACCTCGGCCCGTCGGTTTGCACCGGTGCCGACCACAAACGCCCGCCTCGAGTTTCAAAATGCATCCGGAATTCAGCGGGGTCAACAACATAGTGTTGGGAAAATACAATTACTACCGTTGCAAAGATGTTTGTAATAAGCATTACAATTCATAAGTTACTTCCATGGCAATGGTAGAGCGTGTCTGCGACTGGCCAGATCGAGCATTACCTCTGAGGTTTACAGGGGCATCACATAGATCGCCTCATAACTTTATAGAAAAAATAAGCGCCATAGCTTACATGATCTATGTGAACAATATGGCGCGTGATTGCGGCGGTATTTTCTGTAAAGCGAACACTCTATTTCGGTGAAATGGGCTGCGCAAAAGCACACACCTCTCCAATTTCCTGCCATCGCCGCACGCGCCAATCGCTGCTGCAAGGCTGTGCGCAAGGTGCCACCGCTGGCGACGTCGTGGGGCACACGGACACCCGTCATCAGGCCCACCCACATGCAAAAGCCCGCGTTCCCAGGGCGTTTTTCCACCAGCATCGCCGTAGCGACGAGGTTGCGAGGACCGCCGGTCGGGCGGCAGTGAAAACGCAAAAGTAACCAGCGGGCGTCGGGACTCGCTTTCGCGGTCATTGCCAGACGTCGGACCCGCGCATTTGCGAAGACCCGCCATCAATTGTCGTGTTTTCTCGTTCTTTACCGCGAGCGATACTCGGTGAGGAGCTGGTCGATGACGGCGCTGGTCCGCGCGGCTGATTCGCCAGTGCTGGGACTGAGACCTCGGCCGTGCAGCTCATCGACCACCAGCTGCACCAGCGGTTGCTGCACGTGCGGCGGATGCGGGACAACGATCTCCTCGCGCTCCGCGATGGTTTCGAACACGATCGGCGCCTCGTCGAAGGTCGAGAACGTGATGCGCCCCTTGCTGCCGAAGATCTCGGTCCGATCGACCCGAAGGCCGGCGACGAAGCTCCAGAAGCCGACGCCCGTGAGGCCACTTTCGAATTGCAGCTCGGCGCTGACCGTGTCCTCGGCCTGGTAGAGGCCGCCGCGGTTGCTGCCATGGCCGGTGGCACCCGCGACGGGCCCGAACCAGTGGTCGAGCAGATCCAGAGTGTGCGCGGCGAGATCGACGAAGAGCCCACCACCGGCGATCTCGGGACGGACCCGCCAGGGCAGCGATCCCCTGTCGGAGTGCGCGGGCGATGGTGGATGGGTCAGCACCGTGGTGAATCCCCTCACCTCACCGATGGATCCGCTGTCGATGAGGTTCTTCACCCGCACGAAGCGCGGTAAAGCGCGGCGGTAGTAGGCCACGAACAGAGGCACCCGTGCCGAGGCGCAGGCGGCAATCATGCTGTCGCATTCCTGCTTCGTCATGGCCATCGGCTTTTCGACGTAGACGGGTTTGCCGGCCCGGGCCGCCGCGATGGCGTGCTCGGCATGAGACGAAGGCGGCGTGGCGACGTAGACGGCGTCGACCTCGGGATCCGCGATCAACCGGGTTGCGTCGTCATACCAGCGGGCGATGCCGTGGCGACGGGCGAAGTCGGCTGCCTTGGCGGCGTCTCGCCGCATGACCGCGACGACCGTCGAGCCGTCGGCCTTCTGGAATGCGGGACCGCTCTTGACCTCGCAGACATCTCCGCAGCCGATGATTCCCCAGCGGATGGTCTTCATCCGGCGATGCTACCCCGGAGGCGCGCCTTGGGAAGCCTCCCGGAAACCTGGGGCCTCCGAAGCGCCGCCTTCGCGTGCTAGGGTGGCCGCACATGCCTGGAATTTGGAAGAAGTTGTCCTGGGCGATGTTGGGCTGCGTGCTCGCGGTGGGCTGCCGGGACCGATCGCCGGCGAGCCCGCCCGTGGCGCCAACCGCGGCCTCGGAACCCAAGCCAGGAGCGAAGCTGGGGGCGGAAGCCGAGGAGCTGGCCCTGGGGGCGAGCGACGCCGACGCCTATTTTGCCGTCATCGAGCCGCACATGCAGAGGGTGTCGATCTACGCCCCGCCCACGAAGTTCCTCGATGAGTTCGCAAAGACCCCGCCCAAGGTGCAGCACCTCCTGGCGGCGCACTGGTGCGCCTCGGAGATCAGCAACGGGGGATTTCACCAGCTCTTTTCCAGCTCGGCGGGGGTGTTGGTACCCGAAGCCGTGGCCGGTCTGCGGGCGATGGGTCTGACGGAAAATGCGGTCATCGTCGAGCAAGCCGCGTCCGTCTTCGGACAGCCCTACCCGCGCGAAAAGAGCCAGCGCCACAAGAAGATCGATGCGCTCAAGCGCAAGAGCAAGGGGGCAGTCCCGTTCACCGAGCTCGACGAGCGGTTCTTCAGCGAACTGAAGCGACGTCCCGGCGGCTTCGATGCGGTGGCAGCCAGCTTCGCACGAGGGGCGCCTTGATCCGCTTGCCACCTACGCCGCAAGCGCGACTGCGGGGCGCACCGATGCGAACTGCATGCATACAAAGAGCACGGGCGCGGACAGGACGGACCCGTCGCGGGCCCGGCTGGATTCTGCTCGCGATCGTCACCTTCGCGCCCGCGTGTCGCACGACGCCCGAGCCCCCCGCGGCCGCCAGGCCGAGTCCGGCGATCACGAATGCGGGTCCACTCGACCCGGACTTGCTCGATCCCGAAGCGCGCGAGCTGGCCTGGTGGCGTGACTCCATGATCAGCCGCGACGAACGGCTCGGCTGGTGGCGTCAGGCGCGCTTCGGGATGTTCGTGCACTGGGGTGTCTACTCTGCGCTGGGAGGAGTCTGGGAAGGCAAGCCGGTCAAGGGCTACGCCGAGCACATTCAGCGCATCCGCAAGATCCCCCGAGCGGTCTACCGGGCCGAGGTCGCCAGTCGATTTGCGCCGAGCGCATTCGATCCCGACGCGTGGATGGTCGCAGCCAAGAGTGCTGGCATGAGCTACTTCGTCATCACGGCCAAACACCACGATGGCTTTGCCATGTACGACACGGCGGTGGGGGACTACGACGTGGTGGCCGCCACGCCGTACGGCAAGGATCCGATGCGGGCGCTGGCGGATGCCGCCCGTCGGCACGGACTGAAGTTCGGGTTCTATTATTCTCACGCCTTCGACTGGGGCGAATCCGTTGGTGTTGGCAACGATTGGGAGCACGAGAACCCAGGAGGCGATCGCAATCTGAAGGGCGGGCGCGATTGGTGGGAGACGACGCCCGAGTTCGTCGCGATTGCGCGCCAGTACGTCGACGGCAAGGCGATCCCGCAGCTGAAAGAGCTGATCGCCAACTACGATCCCGACATCCTCTGGTTCG
>JANNNO010000084.1:0-14906 GCA_031398585.1 Myxococcales bacterium
GAGGTTGCCGGGCAGATCCCAGCCGTAGCGAGTGAGATATTGCAGCGACTGGTCGGCCGTCCAGAGGGTCACGTCGGCGGGAAGACCGATCTCGGGGTGGCGGCGGGGAATCAGTCGGCCGAGGAACCCCGAAGGGCGAAGATCGTAGAGGAAGTGCGGCAGATCTTCGTGGTGGCCGGACGCCCCGTCGTCCTGCAGGGCTTCGAACCAGTAGGACTGAACACCTACCGGGTGCAGGCGCGCCAGCTGCCGCGAGCCGGCGGTCTCGTCGATTTCGTAGATCGGGATGACACGGCCGACGTCGGCGATGGATCGGGATGCGAGGTATCGCGTCGCTCGCGCCCGGCCGACGGTCAGGATCTCGTCGCCCGCCCCGCCAACCAAGCGGGAGAAGGCCGGCTGGCTGATGCCTAGATGCCGGTTAACAGTCTTGGCCCGAAGCCGGGCCTCGCATGAGAAAGCCGCGTAGCGCCCGCAAGAGCTGGGAGTCGGGCCGGCCATGCGCGGTCATGATGAATAGATAGCTGAATGGATTTTATTTAGCAAATACAATGGCTTGAGACCAAGCATACGGCGATTTACGAATAGATATTGCGGGGGTGTGTCGGAAGCGTATGAGCCGTCGGCTCATGCACCCTGCCTTCGGAAGATGGGGGGCGCGCTGGCAGCTTTCGTGATCGATCGCGGTGGCGCGCTCCCCTCACCCGCCGGGGCCCTTCGGCCCCGGGCGACCTCTCACCCAAGGGGGCGAGGTAAAGAGCAGAGGTGAGGATCCGGAGCGCCGGAGGCGAGATGGGCTGGCGCCGAAGGCGGTTCGCGCCGGAGGCGAGAGGGGCTGGCGCCGAAGGCGGGCGTGGTTCGCGCCGAAGGGACGGGCCCGTCTTCGGGCCCAGATCCGCGCGCGGGCAGGCGAGCTTTGCTCGACTGCCCCTAACGCGGGGGGCGCGGGACCCTTTTAGGGTCCCGAACTAGAGGAGAGAGAGGGATTCGAACCCTCGGTACCTTTCGGTACACACGATTTCCAATCGTGCTCCTTCGGCCACTCGGACATCTCTCCAGACTCCGCCCCGCCCCCATCGCCCGAAAACGTCGAGGTCCCGGCCAGGCGGCGCCGCTCCGACCAGTCTGTCGCGTCGTCGACGAAGCTCGGGACCCCTTCGGTTGCGGGTCAAGTCAGAGGAGAGAGTGGGAGTCGAACCCACGTTGGGCGTAAACCCAAACCTGATTTCGAATCAGGCGCCTTCGGCCACTCGGCCATCTCTCCGGCAACAATTACAGATACTTACGAACCGTCCTCCTGCGCCTCCTCGCCGTTTGTACTGGGATTGTGCTGACCTACTGATTCCTTGTCGACATCCTCGAGGTCGAGACTCACTGCTTGGTAATCTTCTTTACTAAACAAATCTCTCGACAAGTGAGCATAGCGCTCCGTCACAAGGACCGAACTGTGGCCCATGATGTCCCGGAGTTTGGCCAGCGACCTTCCGTCCATTACCCAATGGGAGGCGAAGGTATGCCGCGTAACCTGGTACCACGTCAAGGCTCCAAGTTGACTCCGCGCGAGCGCGGTCTTCAGCTCCGAGCGAAGGCGCTGGGCCCCCACGAAACGGCCGTGCCCCCGAGGAGGAAAGACCAACCCAGCGGACCGCCCCGTCTTGCCAATCCAAGCCCTGAGTCGCGGCAGCAGGGTGTCGTTGATGGGAACCGGCCGTGGATCCTTGTCCTTCGTCGTGTCCCCATAACTTCGTTGCACAAGCATACGCCGCCCGACCAGATCCACGTCTTCGATTCGTAGCGCAACTACCTCGCCCGTCCTCAGCCCCGCCGTGGCGCCAACCAGGAACATCAAACGGACGTCCTCGGTGCGGAAGGACTGGAAGAGCCGCCTGATGTCCTCCTTGGTCTTCAGATAGGGTGTCTGTCTCGGGTCATGCTTCGGCCGGACCTTGCTCCAGTCACTGCGATCCATCTGACCGACGGGGTTGCGCGCCAAAGTCCCGGCCGAGACGAGCTCGTTGAAGAACCTGCTCATCAGCCTAAGGCATTGCCTGGGTTCGAAATTTCCGACTTTGTGGATCAGGCAGTGGTCGATGAACCTGCGTATGTCTGCGACCGTTATCTTCGACGCCACCAGCTCCCCGAAGAACGGCAGCAAATGCTTGCGGAGACGCCACCGCTCGTCGTCTGCCCTCTTGATTGCGCCGGCCAGGATCCTGCCCTCGACCCAACGAAGGGCCAGCGCTCCAAAGGTCTCGTCGCTCTCCGCGATCCGTAGGCCATTCTTGATTTGCCACAACCTATCCCTTTCCAGCCGTTCCAAAGCCCGGGCGCGCTCGCGGGTCGGCGCCTTGCCGACGTAGACTTTGCGGTTGTTGGCGGTGACGTACACGTAGTAGGAGACAGTCCCCTTCTTGGTCGTGTGCTTTCGAATGTCGGCCATGAGAGGGCTCCTGGGTTGATGGCCGTCTAATACGGAAGTGCATCGCCTTTTTGGGGCTGGCGAGCCTCACCCAGAGCGGGAACACGAATGGCCGCGAGGACTTCGTCCGGGTCGAACAGCCACCTCCGTCCGATGGCGTAGTACGGAATCCGTCCCGCGCGCGCCAAGCGCCAGACCTTGGTGCGGCCACATCCAAGGAGCAGAGCTAGGGACTGCGCGTCCACAAGCCGAGGCCGTCGTCGGAGCGGGGGAGGCTTCGGTTCTTCGGTGGGTTCGGTCGAAGAAACGTCCTTCGTAAAGACATGCGCCGCGTCAGCTTCTGTGGGTTTCCACGTGAGCATGAGTCTAGGTAGGCCGGGTTGCTGATGTTCTCAAACAATGCAATGATTTGCGCATGAAGTCATCGGGTCGAGGAAGACCCCCTCGCCGCATCGACATTTCCGACGAAGAACGCAGAGACCTCCAGGACGCCCTCCGACCAGGCTTCCGCGCGGATCAAGTCCGAGGACGAACGAGGCCAACAAGCCGTAAGACCCAGCCGCAAGAAACGCTGGCCCAGCAACGCATCCGAACCATCCTCCTCGCGGCCAACGGGATGGGACTATTCGAGATTGCGGAGAAACTCGGCGTCGACCCATCGACGGTGAGCCGTCGGCTCAACCGCTTTCGAGAGCATCGGCTGGATGCGATCTCTCCATCGACACGCCCCCGCCGCAGGAGGGAGGAAACCCGGAAGCTGGTGGACAGGGTGCTGGCTTCGGCGTCGAGCAACAAGCAAATCGCCGCCGACCTTGGTTTGTCGGTGTCCACCGTGCGCAGGATTCGAGTAGACGCAAAAAGGGGGGGATCTGATGTCCGGACGGTCACCTGACCGCCGAGCCAGATCCCGTTTCGATACCATACCGCTTCTATCCCCCGGTATCTCTGAGCGAGGCGACGCGCCAGGATCCGTCCGCCCCATCGAATGTCACCTCGATACCAAGGCCTTCCTCGCCAGAGATTCGAAGGACCGCCCGGCCCTTGCCCTTGTCGACTTCGATCGGTCCGGGACTGGCCACTTCGCTCGAGCAGGTCTCGACAATCGGAACAGCCAAATCGCAGGCGCTATCGTTTGTCTCTTGGCAGTGCCGCACGACCGCTCGTTTGAACACCTCCCAACCGTTCGAGCCACAAGACACCGTCTCGGCACGAGCTCGCGGATTCTCTGTCGGATTGGGGATGGATGATCTAGGGCGCGCGGCGCTCGATGCTGATTCCTGCCGACGACAGGACGAACTCGGCGCGGGGTGGAGATCCCAAATCCGAACCGGCGTTCCGTCTTCACCGTTCGGAAGAACGATGATCTCGCGCGCTCCTTCGTCGTTGTAAGTTTCACTATCGGTCGGATTCGGATGCTCCAGGATAGCCGCGAGCAAATCCGTGAACGCGCGACTACGATTCTTCGCATATTCGAATGTGAACGCTCTAGCCTGCCCCGGCGGAAGAGTGATCTCGTTTGTGTTGAAGTGACGTCCCTTCTTGGCCGCCACCCAAATAGAGGCCGCAAAAGCGCTGTTCCTGTAGCCCCCTGGGATGGTCTTCAAGGCCCGCACCTGCGGAGCGAAGAGAAGGACATTGAGCCAGTCGGCGGAGAGGTTCTTGATATGGGCGTTGACGACCTCGAGGGTGAGCGGATCAGTCGAAAAGCAGAACGTGTAGCGCGCCTCCGCGTAGAGACGACCATCGTTCCGGTTGAGCGAGAGCGATGCGACGAACGCTCTTGATTCTCGTGCATTGCCCTCATCTCGGGGACTCGCTGGACTGCTCGGTGGAGAAGTGTCGATACGTCTGAGCGACTGTGGCTCCGCACTGGATTTCGCCGTCATGGGGGCGGGACGCTCTTTTTCCGGCCTAGCCAGCACTCGGGATATCGCCCCGAAGCCGAGGGCCAGGGCCAGCGGCTCCATCGCCAGGAGTCCGGCGAGAATCGTCGCCAGCTTCCATGGGCGAATCGTCGGTCCGCGATTCATGCTGGGTTCGATCACGGACGAACCTCCTCGCTCGACGACGATCCGATTGCCGAGAGGCGCTGCCATTTGGTCGACACCTCACGGAGGGAGGCAGCGAGCGTCAGGATGGACACTGTCGCAATGACGACGCCAACGGCTCTACGATTCCTCGAGCCGTATCTGGAGCGCCTTCCCAGCCAGGCTGGGTAGGCCAGTGGGAACAGGATGACGGTCGATGCGAACCATGCGATCGGTCCCATTCGCCGGGTCCCATGCCCTGCGACATCCTTGACACTTCCGGCGCCCAACCTATTTGCCTCCCAGGCGATGAGAACACCAATCAAGTTCACGACGATCGCTACGAAGCCGACCAAGAAGACGTAGTGCTCGGTCTCGCTCGCAAATCCGCTCCGTGACGCCGGGGCGTTCAAGAACAGTGCGAAGCCGACGATCGAGCCGGCCACCGGCAACGACAGGAGAGCGAGACCAGACCTGTCCATCAATCCGGCTGCAGGCGATCCGGATAGCACCGAGCCACAGAATCGGCACTTCACCGCGCCGATCAAGATCGTCTCGGCACAAAACGGGCAGGTCTTCGTCGGAGACGCACTCATCGAATTCATCCTTCCTGCAACGGGGCCCCAAACTGTCGCGAGCAGCTCCAACGAAGCCATCGGCAGTCGAAGCACCGTACTTTAATACGGTGTTCCAACATAGATCGTTGAGGCTAGCTCGCGCTCGGTGCCCACCAGCTCAGTTCGAGCCGTACTCCGAGATGTCGGAAGGCTTGTCCAGCAAGCTCGAGTCCGCGCTGACCTCACGCAGGAGGAGGCGGCTTCGCGCGCAGGGATCGACTACAAGCGCTGGCAGAGACTCGAAAAGGGCGAGGTCAACCCCACCTTGCGAACGCTTGTCAGAGTCGCAGCGGCCCTAGGCCTGCCATTTTGGGACTTGGTCAAGAAGAAGTAGAACCGCGTGTACACGTTAACCGAGGGAGAGTTCAGCGGGTTTCCTTGTCGCGGGGACGGGAGGTTTCGGGGCGCGCCTGGGCGACCCTAACTGCGGGGGGTTCAGTTCGAGGATACGTTGAGAATCGGAGCATGAGCCTGACCCTGACCCCCTTGGCCGTCGCCAACCGCTCGTACCGCGGTCGCCTCGTCGAGACCCGTTGCAGGATTCTTCGGGGAAGAGGGTTTTGGTCCGGAACGGCCGTACCTTGGGCCCTCCTCTTCACGACGAAGTGATTCGTCCTCCAAGGCCACGAGGAAACGCCTCTCGAGGTCTCGACGCGCTTCTAGCAAGGTGACTCGATCAACCCTCCACCGTGGGCCTACGGCACGTTCTCCGTGCGTGACTGAAGCCACGACCTGTCTTTCGACGTCTTCCAGACTATCGACCACCTCGTGCTCCCAGAATCGTAGAACGATCCAACCGCGCTCCTCCAAGAGCTTCGTCTGTCGACGGTCTCGGTCGACATTGGCACCGAGCTTCTCGGCCCAGAAGTCGGGTCTCGTTCGCGGTCGCACGTAGTGAAGGGGGCATCCGTGCCAGAAACAACCATCGATGAACACGGCGACTCGAGCGCGATTGAAGACCAGGTCTGGGCGACCGCCTGGAGTCTTGGCGTGCAGACGATATCTCAGGCCGCTCGTCCACAAGCCGGTCCTCAGGCGACGTTCGGGAGCCGTGTGTGTTCCCTTGATGCGAGACATCTGCTCCGAACGGGACATCCCCATGATCAGCCTCGGTAGATTTGAAGACTCCGAGCTTGGCTCATCCTCAACCCACCGTCGGGCGGTAGCTCATGGAAGTTTCGGGGGTGAATCGGCACGCCGTGCTGTACGGTCGGTTCGGTTGGCTCCAAGTCGAAGAGATAGAGCTCGTCTCCCGGACCAAGATGTTCATCGAGAAAGCGACGTGGATCGAGGCCCTCGATGAAGTTCGATCGGCCCGCGGGATCGATGATCTCGATCCTGACCCTAGCCGCGACGAGACTGACATCCTTTACCCTTCCCCACACGTCGAGCGGCAGCGGGCGGAGCGTTCGGCCTCGGTCACGCCAACACGAAGGAGCGACGCCGATATATGCGGGGCAGACGGGGCGAATCCTGCAGGACCGACACCAACTGCCAGGGTGACCAAGCTCACGGGCATCAAGCTTGGCATTCGCGGGAAGACCTCCCAGGATGTCGTCGAGGTCCAAGACACACTCTTGTCGAAACTGATCGTTCCATTCGACGGCAAAGCGCTCTCTCCCTTGTATGAAGAGGCGAACCTCTCTCGGGCCGTCAAGCACGCTCTCTACAGCCAATCCGTACAATCTAACCTGATCGACGTGGCGCTCAAGGGGCCGATCGTCATCGTCGAGGACGACCCCGGATTTGAAGTCCGTGATTTCGACGGCATTGTCCGCATGCCTTGCTATCTGGTCTACTCGCCCCCGCAGACGGAGCGACGGCGCCACGATCCAGGCCTCCGGTCCGAACTCGATCCGCGGAGTTTCGTCGTTGTCTGCAGGAGTTGCGGTTCTTCGACGCATGGTCAAGGGCGCGGGCGGGTTCCCCGTGGGGCGTCTGCCGCATAGCTTCGCCCAGTGACGGAGGACGTCGGTTCGGACATTCCACCTGACACGACCGAGCGCCCTCGCAATGGGGGCTAGGCGCCTTGTCCGGTCATCGCGCGCCAGCAGGTCGTCGAGCTGATCCGTGGCGGACCGAAGAATGGTTTCGAATGCGTTCTCGGGCAAGCGTGCATCGCCCCAGTTTCCTCGCAGGAGTTGCTCGCGAACGTGGTGCAGGAGCACTCCGAGGAGGGCACTCGGTCGGTGAGGCAAGGACCCTTCAGTCTCGTCAGGATCGACGAGGACCTTCAAGGGGCACTCCCGCAACTCGACGAGACGGGATGGGGGCAGATAGCGGGGAATGTTGATGGTGTCGAGGCTGGCCGGCAGTCGCGGCAGGGTCATACCCGCCTCCTCAGCTCCTCCCGAATGCGTTCCCGCACGAAGACTTGCCGCCGTCCGAGGTTGAAGGAGTCCCAACAAAGAGGCTCACCAAACTCCATGGCCTCGTCCCTCGCCTTTGCCAGAATGCCGCCAGAAGCGAGATCATCCCGCCATTCCCAGAGAGGATGGCCGACCAGTATCCATGGGCTCAGCTCCGACTTGCGGAGGCGGATCCTGAAGGCCGGCACCCCGTGGAAGGTGCGCGCACCGCCTCCTTCGAATCGCTCCCCCATTTCATCAGCCAGCCGCTTCGCGTGGTCCGGCCATCTTCGCAGTTCAGGCCCATCGAAGGCACCATCCAAGCCACACTTGTATCGGGGGTCGACAGCAGCACGGAGGAACGCGAGTCCGAGCTGCCAATCGAGCAAGGCATGAAAGGGCTGGTTTCCGTACCGCCGAAGGCACCGATAGCATGAAGTGTCGCACGAGTGTGCGTCATCGAGGAACTCCGCGAGAGGGTACTCGTCGACATTTGTCAGCATCGATGCGATGTAGCCCGCGAGACGAGGGAAGGCGCCCTCCTCGATTGATGCCAGGTACTGGCAGAATCCTGCCCCATTGACGAGGTTGTCCGTGATGTGTAGCAAAGGACTTGGATCGGTTTTTCCGTGTAGGCGCGGTTCGAGCACATCGAATTCTTGCGGATCGATATCGAGCTCGAGAGCGGCACGATTCACAATCAGGTAACTCGCCGACATGGCGGCCGCCCTGACGCCCAGCCAGCGCGTAACTTCGTGCATCTCGGTCGCATCCGCGGGAATCGAATCCAGTCGACCCGGAAGCCGATGAAGTGCCAAGCCGGCTGGAGGTCGACACGGGGTGATGTAAAGGGCATCCGTCACCTTGGGTGCCGCCAGCCAGAAACGCTGTGGCGGACCGTCGGGTTGAAACGTCTTCGCGACCCGTGCGGCGAGACCTGGTGCCGTACTGATGTGTTGCGTGGGCAGATCCAGGTTCTGTCCTCGGTTCACCTTGATTTCCCGACCAGGGCGGGTTTCGAAGGCGCGGACGCCGTCCTCCTGCTGCGGGCCTCGGTTCAGCCTGAAGGTACGGCCGCTCTCGTGCGCGATCTTGATGGCCCAGTCTCCGTCTTGACCGAAGCCCGCAGCAACCTTGAAATCGAGGTTCTTACCCTCGGCTTGGATCGAGCGATGGCGCACGCCCGAGTCGACATCGTCCTCCCGTGGCCGCGGATACCAGGGAAGGTCGGTGCGGAAAGCGTGAGGCACCCGGCATTCCTTTGCTTGGTCGGGATGGAGCTTGCTGCCGCAACCGGCGCACTCCTCTAAGACGCCCCCGTCCCTGTGCTGCTCGGTCCATGCCCTACAAACAGAGCATTCCAGGAGCGAGATGGGGGCCGCAAACGCGTCATCTTGATATGGCCTGATTCTTTGATCGCGCCTTCCGGGCATCGGCTCGGCGAGGTCCGGCGTGAATCCGACGGCGAGATGCTCACGCTTGTCGATGACGATGCTCGAGCCAGGTGCGAATTCGTAGATGGCGAGGTCGACGTCGCGATCGACGGTGCTCCATGCGGCGCCATCGCCAT
Organism: Myxococcales bacterium; assembly: GCA_031398585.1. Taxonomy (GTDB): domain Bacteria; phylum Myxococcota_A; class Polyangia; order Fen-1088; family Fen-1088; genus JANNNO01. The sequence continues at coordinate 8,982 of JANNNO010000084.1, forward strand.
CGAATTTGAGACGAAGATACATCTGTCGAACCCGAGTCGGCATGCCGTACATCGGCAGGAGGCCAGCTTCCGAAAGACTGTGAGCCAAACCGTCTTGTCGCGCACCCTCGAGCGCCATGTCGATGGATCGGACAATCTCATCGGCGTTCGCTATCAAATCGATCTCCTCGCCTCCTTCCGACAACAGGGCGGCAAGTGTTTCCGCATAGGGCAGCTCCTCGCTGATCTTTGCCACCATCATCCCCCTCCAATCGACGCCATCGGCCGAGGGCAGGAACGACGTTGGCAGATACTCGCCGTGGATGTCTGGCGGGGACATCAAGTCGGCCGGGAATATCCGCCCCTGCCCCCGAACCTCCTCCCGCAACGTACGGAAGGTCTGCCAAAGCCACCCCTTGCGGACGAACCGTTGAGCGATGTTCTCCATCCTTTTCGTTAGGAACGGCGTCGGAGGGGGATCTCCCGTCATCTTCTTCGGATGGCGGAAGTAGAAGAGGTCGTGACTCTTGGTCCGACAGATCGTGAGCGCCATCGAGAACGCCTGTCCACGTCGACCGGCGCGGCCGACCCGTTGCTGGTAGTTGAACCGCTGAGGTGGCATGTTCGCCTGCATGACCACCTGGAGCGGTCCGATGTCGATTCCCACCTCCATGGTGGTCGTAACCGTGAGGAGATCGATCTCATCTTTTCGTTTCAACAGCGGATCCGGGGCTGACAAGATCAAGCCCGACGACTGGTCTTCGTCATCGCGCTGTGGATCCACCGAAGACAGGTTTGGCAGGAAGATGCCTTTGAATTCCCGCTGGCGTCGTGCCGGGTCCTCCGTCTGACCCGTCAGCTCCTCGCAATGAAGTCGAAAGGACCTCTCCTGCGGCTTGCTGCCCTCCTCGAGGGCCCTATAGACGCGTCGGGCGAGGAAGTTGCGGGTATGCAGGTTTTTGACTTGTTCCTTGGCAGCCACGTCCCAATCCAATGGCTTGAAACAACGCGTGCAGATGTCCAAGCCCTTGTGGAGATGGACACGACCGCATCCACCACACCGGACGAATTGGTCGTCAGGTCCGACGAGTTGAAACCTCAGTTGCTCTATGCTGATGACTCCATCCCGATGACCACATCGTGCGAGGTCCTCCAATGCCTCCGCAATCGCCGCTCGAGGGTCATGGGGCCAGGCGACTTCTGCGAATCGAAGGACCCTGGCGACGGTGACCTCTCCTGGCGTACTCCAAGGCGCATGACGCTCATCCGGCTTCTTGTACGGGGTCGGCCAGTATCTGTACGAGTCTGTAATCACTCGCATGAATGCCGCCAATTCGCCCGCCCGGTCTGGGGTCGATCGCAGTCCGCCGATCTGGGAAACGCCAACGGCGGCATATCCCAGGCCGGCTTCTTCGAAGGAGAAGTAGGTCTTGCTGAAGACGACTTCGGTCAGGAGCTCCTGCACCTTCGATACCACGTGCTCGCGGGCTGACTCGATCCCAACTTGGTTCGCCTCGTCGTCCGCCCAGCGGAGCGTCCCTGCTCGGTCGTCCTGGGCGAACATGCGATTCCACGGAAATCGCACTGGCACGCCTCCCTGGCTACCAAGAGCCCTCTCTTGACCAGCGTCGTCGAATGGATGCACACCGAGGCGTACCATCCGCGCGATGAAGGCCTTGAGAGGCAAATTGATGCCGTGGAGTTCGAGCCGGTTCTCGATCGCGTCCTGAAGCAGCACGGTCGAATCGGCCTGCCGCTTGTATTCCTCCTCGAGCTGGGCCACCCGGGCTTCGGCCTGGTTCCGAAATGACGCCGGCGTGGCGGCCAAGTCAGCCCTGGCTTGATCCAGGACTGCGCGGGCGGGCCCCGGATCCTTCGATTCGGCCTGGTCCCGCAGGGTCGCGAACAACAGCTCCCGTCGGATGTCTTGGTGGTGGAAGCGCTCTATCGATAGAGCTGCTTTTGCGGCATCCTGCCTGCTGTCCGAGAACGAGACCAACTTTGCAGGTTGGCCAGGATTGGATACGCGCTGTGAATCGAACAGCTCGGTCGCAAGAAGCTGCGTTGTCTTCGCAAAACCCGTCCTGAAATTGCGAAGTGGAGACAGACGGTGCTCCTTGCTGCGGCCCACATAGGATGTCGCGCATTTGGGGCATCCGTATGGCACGTGCGTTCCAGGCGACTCGCTAGTCCGTCGGTGGTGGTCGGCGTTGTCGTTCCGTTCGTAGTACCAGCCTGGCAATAGGTTCGCGCTTGTCGGGGGCTCGACCTTGTCGGCTCGAATGATGCCGCCCGACGAGCGTTCCAAATAGACCTGGATCCAGCGGCCAGCATCCCGAGAATCTACGGCGAGAGCCTGTCGGTCCCATGGCCCCGCCCAGAAGAGCCCATATTGGGAAAAGGAAAGGTCCTCAAATCGCTGGGAGATCGCTTGGTCCGGCAACCCCTCCAGATGCGGCTCCTGCGGAAGAAGCTCGGCGATGTACTTGCTCTTCTTGGCGATGGTGGCCCTCATGCCCCCAAGGCAGAGCTCTCCGCAACACTCGCAGTAGACGAGTTCGTACACCCTGTGATCCGACCTGCCGTCTGGGCCATCGATGATAATCCGGTCCGTCTGGTCGATGGCCAGGACGCCAATCTCGGCCACGCGATCATTGGGGCCAGCCGGAAGGCCGACTTCGCGCGAGGCTGGCGCGTAGAGCCCCTCGATGCTTCTGAAGAATGTGTGGACACGGAACGACGGGGGAGAATCCAAATGGGCGGCTAGATAGGTACCCAGCCCGTCTCCGCACCCACGAACGAAAAGTATCGCCCTGGCCGCGAGGAGGTGGGTGTTGGAGTCAGGAGGGAGCTCGATGAACAATCGCTCTGCCAACTCGCTCAACGGAATAGCCCTCGATCGAAGGTTGCCTCCCTCGTCATCTTCCCGACACGCCCAGGCGATCCGAGCCGCCGCATCTTGCACGCATCGGGCGATTCGGATCGGCATGGGACCATCTCCCACGTTCAGTGCGTCGGCGATGCCATTCCAAGCGTTGGCGACCCTATCGTCTCCTTCTGGCGACCTGGCAAACAGTGGGATCGCGATGGGTTGCTGCGGGTCGAATACTCCACCGGGGGCATGAGCCCTAAGCAGATCGATGAAAGGGACTGCTTGGACCTTGGGTGGAGGATCGCCGTCGTATTTGGACGGACGCTCCCGTCCCGGCACTATCGACTCGAGCCATGCTGCCGCACCCGCGTCTTTTTCGGTGCCTGGAGCCAGTCCCAATGGTCCAAACATGTCCCAGAGATAGTTCGCACTCTTTTTCGCTTCGTCCTCCGGCGCGCCCGAGAGTGACGCGCTCGAAGCAAGGATGCGAATCTTCCTCCGCTGCTCGGAGCTCGAGGTCAAACCCAAACGATGCAACAGAATCCGAATCAGGTACGCGACCTCAGTGCCAGCTGCTCCCCTTTGGAGATGAAGCTCGTCGAGGACCAGGTAGAAGTAGGAGTCAGGCTTCTGTAGCCATTCCTTGGTCTTCTTGAAGATGGGCTCCTCGACTTCGCGGTTGAGCATGGCACTCAACATGCTCACGTTGGTGATGAGGATATCCGGCGGATGTTCCTGCATGTCCCATCTATTGCTCATCTCCCCACCGTCGACGGATGGAAAGATGAAGGGGGAATCATCGGCAGACGAAGAGGACGGTGCATGGTTCGCATCCCGTTCGGAGAGCACGAGCTCCTGCAACGACTCTATCTCGGCCGCGGAAGCATCTCGGCCGACCCACCCGCGAAAGTCATGCTGAAGACCGTCATCGCTGCGTTTCCCTGACCTTCTCGCAAAGTCGATGAAGTCCCGTCCTTCGACTGCGCCTCGAATGCACCCATTCTCCCGAAGAATGGCTCCGAGCTCTTCCTCTGCTACGCGGTCGAGGGCATGGAGCCGAGCTTGGATTTGACCTCGTTCGAGCGCCACCTGAAAGTCAAATAGCTCCTCCAGCCGTCGCTGCCTCTTCTCGAGCTCGCTCGTTCTCAGATCCACGAGGGAAACACGACCAGTCGCTGGATCCGCGTCGCGATGATCCGGGTAGTAGATGTCTCCAGCCAAGCCGCGTTTCGGCGTGCCCAACAGGCTCCTGAAGCCTGGATGGAGATGGTGTCCCGTGACAGGAGTAGCGCCTGTATACCTCCCGAAGAAGATGCGGTTGCGCCGCAAGCGAGTATCCATCACTTCACGCGCTTCCCTCGAATCCAACGCCTTCCTAAGCCGGACGAGTTGGTCCTCGACCAGGGCATTCATCGGGTACAACACGATCGCGCGCATGGCTGCTGGACGATGTTCCCCTGTTCTGTGCGGCACGAAGGGCGAACGCAAAGGATCGCTCTCCAGAGGACGCCTATCTTGTGGAATCGCTCCATATCTGACGACTCTTCTGCCCCTCTTGTCCGGTTTGCTGAACGGCTTGCTCTCGCTGTCGTGCCACCAACGATTCTGGAGGAAGGAAGCATCCGGTTCCGGCCAACTGGATGCTTCTCTTGTGATCGTCGCGAGCAGGGGAAGGAGGAAGGACTCCGTCTTGCCTGATCCGGTCCCAGACGTCACCACGCCCGGAGAGCAGGGCCGCACTCCGCGACTCAACATCTCGAGTTGGTGACGATACGGCGCGAACCTTCCAACCCGACTCAAAGGAATCGAGCCGGAATCGGGGTCGCGCATTCTCGATGGGAAGAGGCCCGCCAAGATCAACTCGACGAACGCACGTCGAGACGGTTCGTCGAAGCCAGGCAGGAGCTCCGGATTCGAGTAGATGTCATCGAACGTGAAATCACGCCCTTGGACTCGATATCCTTCGTAACGTGGAATCGGTTCGACGAGTGCCTCGGTGCAGAGCGTGCCCGGCTTCCTCAGCAAGGTCCGACGCTCGTCGGCCACGTTCTCGTCGCCGATCCGGAAGGCAGTGTCGAGGTAGCTGATGTAGAGCTCCCTCATCCGTTCGAAGTTGCCGATGGGGTCTTGCATGCTCAGCCTTTCTTCGGGAGATTCTCGATCCACTGCGCGGGAAGAAGAGTCCGCACCCGGTGGAGCATGCGGCTGCCGAAGGGATAGACGTAGCTCTTGACCTTGCCGCCAAGATCAAGCTCTGGCCCTGGCAGTCCCGCGCCGGCGACCGCGCAAAGTCGTCCGATTGCGAGTGGCAGATGAATCGGAGAAATGCCTACAGCTCGAAGGTCTCCACCGGATGTCGCGTAGAACGGCGCCGTCTCCGCGAGCTCCGCCGCACGGAGGAGGGCCCAAGTTCGAAAGTGGCACCAAAGCATCGGGTCCCTGTCGACCAGCACGACGTAGATCGAACATCGAGCCGGATGACGTCGCCTTTCGACTTCCACGAGATCACGACGCCCGTTGATGGTCTTAGGCCGGAACACCATATCGTTCCAATCCCACCTGGCATCGAAGCGGTACGCATCCGGCGGAGCCCCATGTGATAGACCGACGACGTTCTGCGGAATGCGCAGGTGGTTGGGCGCGGATTCATCGCTCGACCACGCCAGCCATTCCGGTTCGGGAAGGCCAGCACTTGCGGAGAGCTCGGCGACCCTCTCGGCTCTGACCCCCGACAGGCGAAGGAGCGATGGTTGGAGGGTGCTCGTGGCCGGAAACCATGAGATCGCACAGTCCCGTGCCAAGGTTTCGATGACGGCGACTACGTCGGAGGTGGCTAGACCTACCAGTCGAGCCTCCACGCTAGGACCCCTGCGGATCATCATGAAGCGGGGCACTTGGGGGAGAACCAACGTCTGACTACGGTCCTGGCGTCGAAGGAGGTCAACGAGCCCGGCTTCCGCCCAAGCCTGGGCTATCTGATGGCACGACAGGTCGACTCGCCCGCCAGCGGTCCGAGCAATGAGAGAAAGGAACTCCTTGAAGGGGATCCCAGCACGCGTTTGTGCCAAGGCGGC
>JANNNO010000107.1:0-4769 GCA_031398585.1 Myxococcales bacterium
CACCCCCGGGTGCAGCCCGTGCCGGGGGACCCGCAACAAGCACATGTACGTGACCGGGAAGAAGACGGGCCTCTAATCCGCCCGAGGACGGGTGCGCGGGGCGAAGACAGCTGTCGACGCCCCGCCACCCGTCGCGGCGGCGGGACATGGTGGGCTGCGCGGTGCCGCAGAGCCAGCTTCACGCCGACAAGGGAGGCAGTAGGTTCGTGACCTTGGCAACTCCCTCGGATAGGCCGTTGGCGGTCGGTCAGGCGCACTTCGACGCCGCGATCGACGCCATGCTCTTGGCGTCGCGAGCGATGGTGGGTATCGCCGCACGATCCCTGCCCGAGGATGCCGACGTCACCCTCGTACAGTTCCGCGCCCTGGTCCTGCTCAATCGAGACGGGGCCCTCAACGCCGGCAGGCTGGCCGAGCTGCTCGCAGTCCGCCCGTCGACCGTCACCGGCCTCTGCGACAGGTTGATCGCGAAGCAGTTGGTCGCCCGTGAACCCCGGGCGACCAACCGCCGCGAGGTAGTCGTGACGCTGGCGCAGGCCGGGAAGGAGTTGGTGGACAGCGCGGTTGCGTCCCGCCGAACGGAGATCGCCCGCATCTTGGCCAGGGTCGCCCCCGCTGACCTCGCGGGCATGGTGGAAGCCTTGCGTGCCTTCGCTGACGCGGCCGAGGACACCCCGCCGCAGGTGTGGTCGACCGGATGGAGCTCTCAAGGCGACTGACCACCGCCACGCCGCCCCATCGCGGGCTGGTGTCCGACGACAGACGAGGCTCAGAAACAACAGCCCGCAGGTCGTGGGGCCCGCGTCGGCGGTCACTCTGTCAGGGCCGACGTCTGCAGAACGACGACACCGCCGGACTCTCGTCTGTCCGGCGGTGTCAGGTCGCAGCACGATGCCAGGAGCGCGGTCCTCCTCCCGAAGAAGACGACTTAGGTGGGCAACGCAAGAAGCCTGCAGGAAGGAGGAGCGCGTTCTCATCGTACCGGCCGCCTCCCTCGCTTCAGGGAAATGCGCGCCCTCTGTAACACGATCGTCACCGACTCGACGTCGCTCCAACCCCGCCCGGGACGGCTGCAGGGTGCCTCGCCGGCGGCGAAGGGCTGCTACTCCTCGGATGCGACGTCGACGCCGATTCCCTGGAGCGACTCGGCCAGTGCGGTGAACTCGGCGAGGGCGGCCTCGAGGTCCTCGACGATCTCAGCAGCGATGACGCCGGGGGCGGGGAGGTTGTCCGTGTCCTCCAGGCTCTCGTCGCGGAGCCAGAAGATGTCGAGACTGGCCTTGTCGCGGGCAATCAGCTCGTCGTAGCTGAACCGGCGGAACCGCTCGGTCTCCTCGCGCTTACTTCGCTGCGCTGGCCGGTAGCACTTGACGAAGTCGTCGAGGTCGGCGCGGGCCAGGGTCCTCGTCTTGAGAGTGAAATGCTTGTTGGTCCGCAGATCGTAGATCCACAAGTCCTTCGTCCACGCGGTGTCCGAGCCCGGCTTGCGGTCGAAGAACAGAACGTTGGCCTTGACCCCCTGGGCGTAGAAGATGCCGGTCGGCAGGCGCAGCAGGGTGTGGACGTCACACTCGTGGAGCAGCCGGCGGCGGATCGTCTCCCCCGCCCCGCCCTCGAAGAGCACGTTGTCGGGCACGACGACCGCGGCCCGTCCTTCCACCTTGAGCAGCGTCTTGACGTGCTGGACGAAGTTGAGCTGCTTGTTCGACGTTGACGCCCAGAAGTCGTCGCGCACCACGGTGAGGCTCTGGCGCTCAGCCTTCCCCTCGCCGTTGACGATCTGCACCGACGACTTCTTCCCGAACGGCGGGTTCGTGAGCACCATGTCGAACCGCTCACCCGGGTCAGCACGCAGCGCATCGTCGACATGCACCGGGCTGTCGGAATCGGGGCTCTCGATGCCGTGCAGCAGCAGGTTCATGGCGCAAAGCCGGGCGGTGTTGTCGACGATCTCCCATCCCGTGAACAGCCCGGAGCGCAGGTGACGCTTCTGATCAGGATCGAGGTTCGGATGGTGGCGGAGGATGTGGTCGAACGCGGCCAGGAAGAACCCGCCAGTGCCGCAGGCCGGATCGCAGATCCGCATGTCGGGCCCGGGCTGCATGACGTCGACCATGGCCGAGATCAACGCCCGCGGTGTGAAGTACTGGCCGGCGCCCGACTTGGTGTCGGCCGCGTTCTTCTCCAGCAGCCCCTCATACGCGTCGCCCTTCACATCCGCGTCGAGCGTCATCCACGTCTCGTTGCCGATCAGGTCCTTGATGAGCCGCTCGAGCTTGGCCGGGTCCTGGATGCGGTTCTGCGCCTTGCGGAACACGACACCCAACATGTCGTCGCCCCGCCCGAGCTGGTTCAGGATGGTGATGTAGTGCGCTTCAAGGGCCTCGCCCTTGAGTCCGAGCAACGACGGCCAGTCGTAGCCCTGGGGCACAATCCTGTCGAGGCCGAGCTGGTGCTGCTCCTCGGCCATCTTCAAGAAGAGCAGGTAGGTGAGCTGCTCGACGTAGTCGCCGTACGACAGTCCGTCGTCCCGCAGGATGTTGCAGTAATTCCACAGCTTGTCGACGATCGCCTTTGCGTCGCTCACGATTCGGCTCCCAGCAAGTCGTCGAGGACAACGACGAGGGAAGCGAGGCGCTCGGTGGCGACCTCCCATACCAAACGGTCGTCGATGGCGGCGTACCCATGGATCAGGAGGTTCCGAAAACCAACGATCCGAGGCAGGTCGGGCACGCCGGCGGCGAGCTCCGGGGCGCTGCGTCGCAGCTGGCCAAGCGCCTCACCGACAATCTCGAACTGACGCTCGACAGCTGAGCGAAGCATCGGGTCAGCCTCGTAGTCCGCCCACGACCGATCGGCCACGAACTGAGAGACGAACGCGGCGGCACGCCGAGCGTCCCAGAGGTACGCCCGAGGATCACGCGGCATAAAGCTCCTGCCGAGTGCTCTCCACCATCGCCGCGAAGTACGGGTTGTCGAGTGCCGACGGGTCCACGAGGTCAACCGGACGGCCGAAAAGCGCTTCAAGCCCTTCCTTCAGCCCAAAGAACGCATCGAACCGGCTGGTCCCGTCGGGAGGCTCGAGTTCGACGAGAAAGTCGATGTCGCTGCGCGCTGGGTCGAACTCGCCGCTGGTCGCCGACCCGAACACGTCCAGCCGCCGGACCCCGAAACGCCGACACAGCGCGACCATCTCGTCGCGGCACTCTTCGAGTTCACTGATCAATGACTACTCCCAGAGAGGCTCACCTGTTCACACGCGCAGGATCGGCGACGACACCCGAGGACTTCACGAGGCGCCACCCCAATTCGAGGGGACCAGATTGGAAAGGCCACCGGCTGTGCCCGGATCCCCTCCGAGCAGGGCCGATGCAGGCTCGTCGTTCGGGTCTTGCGGCACGAGTTCGCCAGCGAACGCAGCGGCGAAGATCGAACGACGCAAGGCCTGCAATCGAGACTTGGCGAGATGGAGCGACTCGTCGAGGCGCTCTCCCCGGTGTTTCAGTTCTCGAAGCTCCGCGAGGAGTTTGTCCTGCATCAGCGTTGGCGGAACTGGAATCGAGACCCTCCGAAGGTCCTTGAGATACAGGTGCGGCTGGGCCGTAGATCCCGAAGCGCCCATCAAGAGCCGCTTGAACCTACGGGTTGTAAGCACTGCCGCCACCCACTCGGGCCGAGCCGGCGAGTCAACCGGCAGTCGAACCGCCGCAAGATTTCGGTCAGCGCTGAAGCGAACCCCCGGGGGGACGACGGCCACCTCCCCCACGGTCCCGACGCAAGTGATGATGACGTCACCCGGCCGAGGTTCATACCTTGAACGCGTTTGGCGGTAGCCTTCTTCGCTGACAAAGGTGCACCCTTCGAGGGAGATGCGTCCGCGTCGCACATGCTTCGCCGTCAGATGCGGAACTCCTGCCGGAACCCTTGGCGGTGGTCGATGGTCGCCGTCAGTCACGAGATCAGCCAACGACTCCAAGCTCATGCGCTGGTAGCCCCCGGCTAGGAGGCGGGCTTCGACAGCCTCCTCGAGGAGGCGCAGGCGCATCCCAGCAGAGCCAAACGCTCCGGCGCCCGCGTCGAGGCGGGAGAGGTGCTGGTCGATCGCGGCGACGATGCGCCCTTGCTCTGCCAGCGGCGGAAGCGGTATCGCGAATGACGCGAGGCCTTGCTTGCCGAGGTGCCGGATGTTCACGCCGCGTCCCGCCCTTCCGAAATCGCCAGCGAGCGCGGCGGCGCGGCAGTACCAGTAGAGGTAGGCGGTGGCCGGTCCCTTCGAGCGGACCCTCAACAAGGTGTTCTGGAAGCAGCAACCATCAATCTCGCCCCTCCAAATGGCTGGCTTGCCAACTTCATTAGGGCTTCCTGACGCCTCATTTAGCAAAAGATCCCCGGCCCGGAGTTCGAACGTGGCGGCCTCACTGGGCTCGAAGTTCATCTCCTTCACGTCAGCCACATCGATACCGGCCCACGTTACGTTGGCGGAACGGACATACGGGCGCATGTTCGGGCCGGTGTGATTCTTCGGTGAGCGCTGCCGACCGAGTTGAACGTCCGCAACTTCGCCGATCGTCGTCCACTCCCAGCCCCGAGGCAGGTCGCTCACGCCGCCACGAACCCGGTGAGCTCGGCGAGCAACCCGTCGAGATCCTGGCCGAACAGTTCACGGGCGCGGCCGAGGCCGCCGCGCTGGCTGAAGGGCGGGTCGAGCAGCTCTCGCGGTTCGATCGAAAGCGAGGCGGCAAGGTGGTCGCGGATGAGGCGGAGCCAGT
>JANNNO010000112.1:0-42593 GCA_031398585.1 Myxococcales bacterium
CTGGGCACGGCTGCCCTTGCCACGGCTTGCGTGTTGCTGCTGCGCCGGCCAGCCAAGCCCCCGGTCGAAGTGGCGACACGCGCGGGGCTCGTCGATTCGGGTGGGCCGACAACCAAAACAACCGTGCCCGCGACCAGCAGCCCTGCGGCCGAGCGAATCGTCACGCTGGGCCCTTTGCCCCGCGCGCTTGCTCCCGGGCGATGGACCATCGCGGAAGAAGCGTCGCTCGATCTCGCGCCGGGCAGCGCGGCCCATGCAGAGCGGGCCCCGGGCGGCGCGCCGGCGCTGGCGCTCGAGCGTGGACGAATTGCCCTGGCAGTCGTGCACAAGCCGCGGCCCACACCCTTTCGCATCATCGCAGGCAACTACGAGTTCACGGTGCTCGGCACGACGTTCACGGTAGAGCGGGCCCGCGATCTCGTGGATCTCGTGGTCTCGGAGGGGCACGTCGCGGTTTCCCGGGGCGGTCGCCGTCTGACCGTCGTGTCGGCGGGGGGCAAATGGTCGAGCGGCATTGCAAAAGCGGCGCAGGCCGCGCGCTCCGCCAGCGGATCGGCCGACAGCGTACCGGCCGACAGCGCACCGGTTGAATGCGCCGGGACGGGGCTCGAGCGTCCCGGGCCGGCCGCCTTGCCCTGCTTGCGCGCGCAGGCGGCAGGTGGCGGGCTGCGGGCACAGATTGCGCTCTTTCACATCGGTCGCATCAACCAAGAGGATCTCAAAGAGCCGGCCGGCGCGCTGGCCACCTTCGAAGAGCTGCGGCGCCGCTTCCCCGGCGGTCCGCTGCGCGCCGAAAGCGATCTCTCGATCGTTCAGCTGCTGGCGGATGCGCAACGCACCGGCGAGGCGCTCGAGGAGAGCGCGGCCTTGCTCGCGCGCGGCTCGAGCCCGGAGCGCGCGGCCGAGCTGCGACTTTTGCGCGGAAACCTCTACCGCCAGGCGCTCGATGACCTCACGCGGGCCGAACACGAATATCGCCTGGCCTCCGCAGCGGCCACGTCGACGGCCGACGAGGCCCTTTATCTGCATGCGCTGACCCTCGAGGCCCTCGGCCGACGCCTCGAAGCGCAGAGCCGCTACCGGCAATACCTCGAACGCGAGCGGACCGCGCATGCGCAGCAGGCCCGCGCGGCACTTTTTCGACTCGAGCAAACATCGGACGGGCCCCCCGGCTCTAACTGACCCTGGAGGCATCAATCATGTCCAAGTCCACCGCGAGACCCCGAGGTTCGTTGTCCCTTTCGATGCTGGTCGCCTGCACGACGGTTGCGTTCGGTTGCTCTGATAAGCCTCTCGGTGAAACGAAACCGGACGGCTCGTCGTCGATGACCTTTGGCGGAACTCCCGACGGCGGCCGCAGTGGCCCCACCGCCACGGGCGGCGCAACCGGCCAGGGCGCTCCCTTCGGAAGTGGCACCGGAGGCGCACCGGCAGGTGCCGGAGGCGGCGGCGGCACATTCGGGCCGGGCAGCGGCGGCGCAACCGGCCAAGGCTCCCCCTTCGGAAGTGGACCGGGAGGCGCGCCCGCCGGGACCGGAGGGAGCAGCGGTACTTCCCCAACAGGCACAGGCGGCGCAAGCGGCGGCTTTGGCAATGGCGCTGGCGGCGCGCCTGCCGGCGCTGGCGGGAGCGGCGGCCCGTTCGGATCGGGCACGGGCGGCGCCAACGGCCAAGGCGGAGGCTTCGGCAGTGGCGGCCCAGCCGCGGACGGAGGGGCCACCGACGGGCGATCCACAGACGGCGCGCGCGAGGTGGGCGGGTTCGCACCGGGCGTGACGCCCACGGGGACCGGAGGGACACCCGCACCATTCGGCTCGTAGCCACAAAGGAATCCTTTCGATGAACTCACGACTCCGGGCGCGGGGAGCCTTCCTTGCGCTCTCATTTGTTTTGCTTGTCTCGGGCTGTGGAACCAAGAAGGCCGACGAGGGCGCGGGCGAGGTGAAGGTCGTCCCGCGCCCGGCCCCGGTGCGGAGCGACGCCGGCAGCACCCCATCGCGCCCCCGCAGCTGCTTCGAAGGCGACGATTGCCGCGCGGGGCAGAGTTGCACAGGGACGTGCGGCGTCCACCAGCTGGGCGATTCGAGTTGCGCGTGCGAGGACGAAAGCATCACGTGCACCAGCTGCGTGCTCAACCCCGCCTTCAAGGGGATGCTCCAAGACGCCACGGCATTTTGCCCAGAGAGCGTCGCGGTCGGGCAGTCCTGCACAACCAAGGGCGCAACTTGCATCGCCTACGACTCCGCTGCCGACCTGCGCGAGCCCTGTTTGTGTTGGCGTGGGAAGACCGGCCTCGAGTGGGACTGCGACGAGAATTATCCCACCGTCACGACGCCGGGGTTCTTCAAAGATCTGGCGCCGGCCATGGGGCCGTCGCCCGGTGGTGGCAATGGGGGTGGCCCCAACCCGAACCCGTTCGGAAATCCGAACCGGGACGCAGCGGCGCCCACGCCGCCTGCCGGGCAAGACGCCAGTGGCCCGTAGTCCGTTCCGTTGTCAGGAGAGATTCCATGCGCACGCACATCGACACCTGGAACCAGCGCAGCCTCGCGGCAGCAGCGATCGTCATCCTCCATTCACTCGGCACGGGCTGCGGCGGTGATGAGACCGGCGGGAAGGTCGCGGTTGGCTGGAAGATCGTGCCGAAGAAGATGTACTCGGCGTACGACGGGATGCACACCTTCAAGGTCCCGATGTTGGCCCTCAACGGGTTTGGGGTGAAATGGAGCATGTCGAGCGGCGGCGTGGCCAGCATCGACGCCTACGAGGACTTGGACTCGGCGCCGGGCAGCGAGGCCATGGTGGTCGTCAAGGCGGCGGGCACCGTCACGGTCGGCGCGACTTTGGGCGATCAAAAGGCCACCAGCGTCCTCAGGGTCACCGAAGCGTCGCCCCAGTTGTGGGAGATCGGCCGACGCCGCTACGTCGAAGGCGGGCTCATTCGGAACGACGTGGCCGATCCGGCCGCAGCCTGCAGCAACTGCCACGGCCCCGGCAAGAACGACGTCGAACACACGCCCACGCAGATCGGCGGCTTTTCCGACGAAGAGGTCATCGCCATCTTCACCGAGGGTCGCAAGCCGCCGGGCGTGAAGAATCGCGTGGTTGACGTCGCGGTCTGGTCGCCGATCCACCGCTGGATGATGAGCGAGGAAGAGAAAAAGGGCGTGGTCATCTATTTGCGCTCGCTGGAGCCGCAATCGCAGGGCACCTCCGACTTCGCCGGGGAAGCCGTCTTCGAGAGATGAGTCCGGCCTGCGCGCCCATGCGCGAAGGCGGTCGTAAGCGGATCGGCGTTGGCGTGCTGGGCGCCGTCGGCGCCGTTCTGGTTGCGGGTTCAGCCTGCAGCGGCCCGGCGGGACCGCTGGTCCTGGTCGATTCCTGTTGGGAAAATCCGTCCTTTTCCGGGCCGCCCGCGGACCTGCGTTGCACCGGCCTTTACGAAGATTGGCCGGCAAAACGCGTGGCCGGTAACGTCCGTGGTTTTGCCCCCGGCACCGCACTGTGGAGCGACGGTGCAGGAAAACACCGCTGGCTGTACCTGCCCCCGGGGCAGACCATCGACGCCCGCGATCCGGACGAGTGGGTGTTCCCGGTCGGAACCAAGGCGTGGAAAGAGTTCCGGGTGGGCGGGCGCCGGGTCGAGACGCGCCTTTTCGCCAAAGTGAGCGGCGGCTGGCAGCGCGCGACCTATTTGTGGTCACCCGATGGCACGAACGCGGCGCGCACCGACGACGGCGTCCGCAATTGGGAAGGCACGGGCTACGAGGTTCCGTCGGTCAGCGATTGCGACAAATGCCACAACGGGCGACGCGACCGGCTGCTGGGGGTCGAAGCCGTCGGGCTCGGGGAAACCACGGCCAGCGGCCTGCGGCTCGACACGCTGGTGCGCGAAGGGCGGATCGTGCCCGCCCTCGATCCGGCGGCCGCGCTGTTGCCCGAGGCGATGCCGCCCGCCGAAAGGGCGGCTTTGTCCTGGTTGCACGTGAATTGCGGCGTCAGTTGCCACAACCGGGCCGCCGACGCGCGCGCGATGGGGACCAACCTGTTCTTGCGCCTCGAGCTGGCGCAGCTGATCGCCGCGCAAGAGGGGGCAGCGACGCTGGATCCGATCGTCACCACCGTGGCGGTCGCGACCCGGACCGCGCGCTGGCCCGGGCTGCGTATCACCGCGGGCTCGCCGGCGCAGAGCCAGTTGTTTCGTCTGGCCAGCTCGCGCGGTCGCGATCAGATGCCGCCTTTGCTCTCGCATCTACCCGATCCCGAAGGAACGCGGATCTTGCGCGCATGGATCGAGGCCCTCGTGCCCGCGCCGACGCCATGACGATGCGCCTTCCTAGCCGCCTCGTCGCGCTGCTGTTGCTGGTGCCGGCCCTTGCGCACGCGGAGCCGGCCGCGACTGTGGCGGCGCCGTCCCAAAGCGGCGCGCTCGGCCTTTTGCGCATGAGCGTGGCCGAGGTGGGAACGCCGGGGCAGCTGCGCCTTTTCTTGCGCGGCGAATTTTTCCACGGGCGCGCTGCGCTGGTCACGGCAACGGGCAGCCACGGCGACCAGGAGTCGCGTTTGCGCGCCGGCCTCGGCTTGGGCGTGACTGCCCTGCACGGGCTCGAGCTTTACGGCGGCCTCGCGGCGGCGGCCAGTCGGAACCGCCGCATCTGCGCAGACGCCGTCGAAGGCGGCGAACGCTGCGTGAGCGAGCCCGGCCGCACGGATCCCGAGGTAGCGAAAGCGCCGATCGCGCTCACCTTGGGGGGCAAGCTGGTGTTTGCGCTGGACGCGGGGTTCAGCGCGGGCGCCGAGCTCGCGGTGATCATGCGGTCGTCGGAGTCGTCTTTGGTTCTCGATCCACGCGCGACGTCGGGCTGGCTTTCGGGCCTCGGCGGTTGGGACCTGCGCGCGCTCACGGACGTCCCAGCGCGCGTGCACCTGGCGCTCGGATACCTCGTCGACCACTCGACGAGGGTCAAGAATCTCGACGGCGCGGGACCCGCGTCGCGCCTGGTCTACGCTTTCGCCTACGGCATGAACCGCAGCCGTGCGCGCGGCGCCCTGGGCCTGGACATGCCGTTGCGATGGCGGGGGCTCGGCGTGCGCCCGTCGTTGGAATACGGCGTGGATTTGGTGACCGGCGCCGCGGATCCCGCGTTCGCGGACTTCGGTGCGCAAAGCTGCGACGGCTCGATCGCGCGGCCCTGTCGCCACAACCGCGATCAACACGCGCTCGTCGCAGGCCTTACCGTGCAATGGGCGTCGGGGATCGTCGTCGGCGCGGGCGTGGAGATCGCGTTGCGTGACGTGGGCCTCACGTACGGCCCGCCCGCGGCTCCCTACAACCTGATGCTGTCGCTGGGCCACGCCTTAGCGTTCGCGCGACCAAGCGGCCGGGCGCCCTTGGTCGCAGCCCCGCCCGTTGCGCCCAAGCTGCCACCTGCCCAGGGAGTCGTGCTGGGGCAGGTGGTGACGGCCGCGGGCTCGGCGCCGGTGGATGGCGCGCGGGTCAGCGCGCTCGGGCGGCCGCATGCGCGGGTGGCCAGTGATCCCGATGGCAGCTTCCGCCTCGATGGGCTGCCGGCCGGCGACGTGACGCTGGAGATCGCGGCGCCGCAGCTGGAGACCGTGCGCGTGGTGGTGGGCGTGGTCGCGGGCAAAGCGACGGGGCTGCGGGTCTCGTTGCGGCTAGCCACAAGCAGCGTGAAGGGGCGCATCCGCGACACCGAGGGCGCGGGCGTGGCGGCGCGCCTCTACGTGCGCGGGCCCGTCACCACGGAGGTCAGCGCGGACGACGCGGGCGAGTTCGCCGTGCGGCTGCCGGCGGGCGAATACCGGGTGCGCATCGAAAACGAGGGGTACCTGGCCAAGGAAGTGGCTCTGGTGGTGCAAGAGGGCCAACCGAGCAAAGACGACGACAAGATCGGCAACGAAGGCAAGCAGAGCGAAGATCTGGACCTGGGCTCGTTGCAGCTGCGCGCGCGTCCGACGGTCGCGCGCGTTTCCCTGGTGGACGACGCTTTCCGATTCGCCCCCGCGCTGCAGGTCCAGCCCGACCCGGACGGCTCCGAGGGCCCGGCTTGGGCGCTTGGGCCCGAGGCCGAGGCGCTGCTCGACGAGCTGGTCGACCTGCTGTTGCGACAGCCCGAAATCACGCGCATCCGGATCGAGTCCCACTGGGATCGCCGTACGAAGCCAGAGCAGGCGCAGCGCCTGAGTTACCAGCAAGCCAGCGCCGTCGCCGAGCACCTGGCCGGGCTTGGGATCGCGCGCGAGCGGATGCTGGCCATGGGAATGGGCAACGCCAAGCCCGCACGCGTCCGAAGTGGCGACCGCACACGGGACGGCAGGGTCGAGATTTACGTCGAAGCAAAGCTTGCGGCCCCCGGCTTCGACGATTCACCCGAAAATCTTCGCTGAATCAGCCCACCTGGGCGACTCGGCTCCGGTGCGGGTCACTGCGTTCGTCAAATCGGGTCGACGGGCCATGGGTTTCACGTCAAGGATGCTCGCGGGATGTGGCGTATCTCGGATCGGGTGTGCTCGTTTCCCTCTTGGAGTGCCGCGAATAACGTCGCCCCGCCACTTCAGTAGCTGATCTACCGTCTACGGAAGATTCGGCTCAATCGGCTCAGCCACGAGCCGCCGCCGGGGATGAAACCTAGGCCCTTTTGGGCGCCGCGCGCCGAGGGGTTCACGCCGAGGCGAACATAGAGCGACATGAGATCGTGAACCATGTCGGAGATGCCTCTGGTTTCGAGATCCCAGGCCATGCAGTAGCTGTCGCGTTTGTTGCGGATCATGGCGCGCGCGATGATGTACATGACTTCTTTGTCGATGAGCTCGCCACCGCCGTCCAGGTACTGCTTGTAAGAGAAGAAGCGATCCTCGGGGCCCACGCCCGCGCGCTCGCCTTCTTCGGTCTTCGGGGCGCGTAGGCTCTGGATGATGCTGTATTCGTGATCGATGTAGGTGCGGAGGGTGTCGGTGCGATCCTTGCCTTCGAATTCGATGAACTTGCGAAACGAATCGTGGAGCGACTTGGGATTCGAATAGGCGCCGCTCACCAGGTAGTAGAACAAAGCCCCCAGCGAGTAGATGTCGGCTGGGCGACCGACCGCCTTTGTGATCTTGGCGCGAACGTTGGTTTCGCTCTGCTCGTTGAACGGCACGGCGAGGATCAGGCGTTTGCGCGCGCGATCAGCCGCGGCGACGATGTAAGTCTCGGGGCGGTTGTAGAGCGAGAAGGTGTCGTTGGCGCAAACGTCGATGTAAAAGTCCTCGAAATATTCGATCTCGGTCGAGCCGTGTTCGATGTTGACCAGCAACTCGAACGAATTGGTTTCTTGCTCGGGACTCTGGAAATAGATCGTGCCGGGTACATTGCGCAGGCGCGTGAGCGTCAGATCCTGATCGGGTAGGTTGGCCTTGCCCGTGTTGAAGTCGGCAAGCTTGACCTGCAACGCCGAGCCCCGAAGATTCGGATCGGGCAGCTTCAGCAGAATGTTTGCCGGCTTGATGTCGCGGTGGCAGGTGTCGCGCACCAGGTGCGCATATTCAACTGACGTGGCGATGGGCACCAGCAGGTCGAGGGCCCGGAGCAGCCGCTCGTTGGGTGGCAATGACAAAAGATCTTCGCGTTGCCGCTTGTTGCGCGTGCCGTGCAGTCGCTCTTCGAGCGACAGGTCGCACAGCTCGAGCATCATGAAATCGTTTTCAACGCGTTCGCGCAACGACGGTGGCACGAACTCCGGGTTTTCCGATTCACCCGACGCCAGAAGTTCGATGATGGCGGGGTGCCCTTGCACGTGCTCGAGGATCTGTTTTTCCAGCTGAAAACGCATTTGATCCTCGTAGGCGACGCCCTTCTGCAAGATCTTGATGGCGATGCGCCGACGAAAACCGGTCTTCGATTCCACCCAGGTCTCCTCGCCGAGGTAAGTCCTGGCGAAGCGGCCGGAGCCAAGCTCGATGGGAAGCCCCTGCGCGTCGAGCACAAAATTGTAGCTACGGCTGCGGGCGACCGTGCCCCGAGAAAAACCGAACACCGATCCGAGCCGCGGTGTTTCCCCCGGCGAGCGCTCGGGTGCCGGTGACAGCGGAATCAACGACCTGGGAGAAGGGCGCCATGTCGACATGTTCACCTCCTAGTTCGGCATGGCTTGGCCATGGGCCAAGAAACAGACGTCCTCTTGGCCGAAATCCAACATCACAATCGGTCCAGGCGCCGGGTCGATGACCAGCAGTTCCTCGTCCAGCGGCACCATGCCCTTCTTGGCGCCAGTCGCGGCGAACGCGATCTCGATCCGTTTGAGCCGTTCACCACGCGGCGAATAGAGCTCGACCGCCGCGCTCCGTTCGAGGGTCACGGCGGGTGAGGGCCGGCCGCCCGCCGAGGCCACGAAACAATTGAGTCCTTTGATATGAAGCGCGGTCCGATTCGGGGCGAGCGCGACGAGGGACAGACGCAGCCGGGCGTTGCTGGGCGCCGACGTGATGTCGGCGGTGGGCTCGAGCGGCAGGAATTGCAGGCGCCGGCCGGCCACCGGCGGGCAAGGGCGATCAGTGGCAAGCGCCCACATCGGCGCGGCGACCCTTCGCCCCACGTCGGCGATGTCCAGCATCGGCCGCGCCGTTGCGTCCACCGTCGCGGGCGATCCTGCCAGCGGTTCGAGCGCCGCGTGCAGCCGACGCCCGAAATCGCGCACGTCGGCGATGCGTGACTCGGGTTCGAAGCGACAGGCCTCCTGCAATACGGCCAGCAGGGCGGCGGGAAACCCAAACATATGATCGGCGATGAGCTCGTCGGCGTAACGCCGCAATCGATAAGCTTGCGCGGGGTTGGGTTCGCGATAAAGCCGGTTGCCGGTCAATGAGAAGATGACAACCAGCGCCAGGGCGTAGACGTCGCAGCCGGGTCCCACGCGATCGCCCATCAGTTGCTCGGGCGCTGCCCAGTTGATTGAGTACATGAGCGCGCCGCCGTCCGCGGCTGGTTTGGCGCCGATGGCCTGAGCGATGCCGAAATCCGCCAGCTTGGGGTACAACTCGCCGTGCAGTTGCCGAAACAGAATATTTTGTGGCTTCACATCCAGATGGACGGTGCCAGCGGTGTGCAGGTCGCCGAGGACGCGCACGAGGGGCGCGACGAAGCCGAGCACCTGGGCAGGGGCGAACGGACCCAGCCGTTTTACGCAATCCGAGAGTGGCCCCCCGGCCACGAACTCGAAAATCTGGACCGGCACCGCCAGCGCATTCGATTGAGTGTTGCTGGCCGCGGTGTGAAAGCCGAAGTCGTAGATCTGTAGCGCTGCCGGATCGGAAAGCTGTGACAGCAAAAAGGCCTCTTCGACGAAGGCCCGTTCCACCATGTGGCGGACGGACGGTTCGAAGTCGGGCCCGTGAAAGATTTTTGCGCAGGCCGGCCGACGCAAACGCTCGTCTTCGACCCGCCAGACCAGGCTTTGGCCCCCCTGCGCGATGAGCTCGATGGCACGGTAGCGGCCAAGGAGGAGGTCCCCCATCGCCAGCGGCGCGTCGAGAAATTCCTCGCTGGAAGCGGCCGCCACCACGGCGCTCAACTTCCGTTCACCTGCTGCTGGCGAAGTAGATCGCGAAGGTGACCGCGATCGATCCGAGCCAGGCGAGCTGCCAAGGACAGGTTGCCACCGGCTTCACGCATGAGCCGGGACAAGTAGTCACGTTCCCAGCTCACGACGGCCGCCTCCTTGGCTTCGCGAAACGACACGCGTGGCGAGGCGTCGGTCGGAGCCAGCGGCGGCGGATCTGCTGCGGGGGCGGCGTTTGCAGGGGTCAGAGGCGGGCTGTGGGCCGCCAAATCCTCATCGTCTGCGAAAGCGCCCAGCAACACCGCGCGCTCGACCGCGTTGCGCAGTTGGCGAGCGTTGCCAAGCCATTCCTGGTGAATGAACTTCAGCTTGAGTGCCTCGATGAAGGCGTCATCGACGTCGGCCATCGTGCGGCGACAGAAGTGCTCGACCAGCGCTGGAATGTCGTCGCGCCGCTCGCGCAGCGGAGGGATGGTCAGGTGCAGCGCCTCGAGACGATAGTAGAGATCGGCGCGAAAACGTCCCTCGCTGACTGCCCTGCGCAGATCGCGATTGGTGGCCGCAATGATCTGGACGTCGAGGTGGATGGTTTGCGAAGAGCCGATGCGGCGAATCACGCGTTCCTCGAGCGCCCGCAACAACTTCGGTTGCAGTTCCAGCGGCAATTCGCCGATCTCGTCGAGAAAGACGGTGCCCCCGCACGCTGACTCGAATGCGCCCACACGGCGCTCCGTGGCGCCGGTAAATGATCCGCGCTCATGTCCGAACAGTTCGCTTTCAATGAGCGACGGCGACAGAGCGCCGGCGTCGACCACGACAAAGGGGCCGGAGGCACGTGGGCCCATGCGGTGAATCAGCTGGGCGACCATGCTTTTGCCGGTTCCGGTCTCACCCTCCAGCAGCACGATGGCCCCGGTTTTGGCCAGCTGGGGCAACATGGCAATCAGCTTTTGCGTCTCGGCGCTGTCGCCCAGGATGCGCGGGCCGGGATCGGCCGCGGCTTTGCCGGTCTCGCCATCCGCGAGGCGAACCTGCAGGACGGTCTGGCCGGCTTGGATCGGCATTTCGGGACTGAGGTAAACGCTCTCCACCCAGCAGCCCGCCAGCTGCGTCCCGTTCGAGCTGCCGAGATCGCGCAGGAGTAAGCCGCGCGGCGTTCGTTGGATCACGCAATGGAAGCGCGAGACCATCGGGTCAGGCAAGCAAAGGTGATTGCTGCGCGCCTTGCCGACCCGCACCTCATCGGCCTCGAAGCGGCGGCGCAGACCTGCGCCAGGTCCAGCGAGCACGGCGATCTCGTACGAGCACTGCTGCGAGCTGCGGTTGCGAGCGACGCGCTGGTAAGCCCCGGTGGGGATCTCGACTTCAGTCTCCATCGCTGACCTCGCTTTCTTTGGTGCAAAGCCAAAGTCACGCGGGCGGCGAAGCGATTCGCGTGCCCGCAGGGACCAAATCTGACTTCACCGTTGACCGACCTAGTTACTAGGGGCTGATCAGGATGAACCATCAGGTTAGTAGCCGAGCCTGCGCAACACCGGTCAAAAAAAAGATACTTTTTGAGCGTGTGCGCACTCCTCCGACATGTCCGAAAAAGAGCGCGCGGCCCGCGTCTCGCATGGCGAATGACTGCAATTTCCCCCAGAATCTTCGTAAGCCTAGGCCCACGCGCCGCCATCGCCCGAAGGCTTCCAACCAGTGTTCGGTGCAGCACGACCCCGGCAACGATGGGGCAGCTCGAAGACGGTCGCCTTGACAGCGTCGACGAAGTCCGTCGGGGCTGCCCGAGG
The DNA here is from genome assembly GCA_031398585.1 of Myxococcales bacterium. Lineage (GTDB taxonomy): Bacteria > Myxococcota_A > Polyangia > Fen-1088 > Fen-1088 > JANNNO01. The sequence continues at coordinate 11,345 of JANNNO010000112.1, forward strand.
CTGGCTGGCGCTTCCAGGAACACCGGCCCTGGCCGGTCGTGCGTCGCTGGCAAGATCACCAGCCGCTCAACCGACTCGAGGGAATCTATTCGCGCGACGGTTTGACCATCGCCAAGTCGACGATCTGCACGTGGCACGGCCTGGCCGAGCCTGTGCGGCCGCTGGTGGCGGCGATGCGGACGGATGCGCTGGTCCAATCGTGGCGAAGGACCGTTGCCGCGTCGGTCGCCTCTGGGTCACCGCCGCGCCTGAAAAGCATGTCCTCTTCGACTACTCCAAGCGGCACGATGGCGAGGCTGTGGATGCGGTCCTGTCTGGCTACAAGCTCGAGCCCTCCGCCTACTCTTCTGCCTCCTGCCAAGCTGGCCCAAGCACCGCGTCCTCGACCTCGCCCCAGCATATTGGCGCAAGACCCTCGAGGACCGCGAGACTCAACAAGCCTTCGAAGCTCACGTCATCCGGCGGCTCATCCTGGCCCCAACCGTCGCTGCCCATCGCCCGTAAGAACTACAGCAGGCCGGCGCCACCGTCAGCGACGGGTCAGACCGAACACTTCGCGGACGTTCTAGCGTCCTGTCCACCTTCAGCTCGAGCGAGCGCCGCGAACCACGCCATCGAGGGTCTCGGCCGTGACCAGGTAGTCGTTCCGGAACGCAGACAGACCGCCGGCGTAGAGCCCCGCTTGGCCGCAATATTGAGCGTCACCCGTCAACAGTTCGCCTAACGGGGCAGGGCGGAGGTTGCGCTAGCGAATCGCCGCTCGCGTTCGGCTGCGCGGGTAGATGGCGCAAACAGCTCGTCGCTCGTCAGTGCCCACGGTTGGATGCAGACCCGCGAGGACAGCCACGGATTGCGGATACATGAGGCCCGGCTGCGCATCTGCAGAGCTCGCAGCTGTGACTCCACAATCGGGCACACGCGCGCCGCGATCGTCGACCAAGCCAGCCTGTGTCCCGTCATCGCACGAGTGGGCCAGTCCCAACGCATGACCGATCTCGTGCATGACCACCGCCTCGAGTGCGATTCCCGCGGGCCCGACGATGCTCGGTTTCGTCCGGTCCAGGCGCCACCGATGGTCGACGGCATTGATATCGATGTCCGCGTCGACGATCACCCCCGGCTCGCCCGCGCCGCGGTTGACCCGGACGGTGGTGACCGCGAGCATGCCCGCCGGATAGCGATTGACCGGATCGTCTTTGCCATCGCGGGCCCAGACATCCCGGCGCAACACGATTCGATTGACGCCGTCCTTGGCGACGGTCGCGTCGGCGGCTCCGATTTTGGCCCGGACGCGGAGCGCGCTACAACCCGCCGCGGCCCGGTTCCATGCGCTGACTGCCGCCATCACCGCGGTCGTGAAGCGCCGATTGAGCTCGGGAGCCTGGGCATCGAGGCCGCCGACCTCGAGGACAAGCTCGGGCTTTTGCAGGCGCAGCGGCGTGCCGCTTTCGCTGCGAGCCCGGACGAAGCCGATACCGGGCCGCGGGACGCCCAGCAACGCCGCCGCCGCCCCGAGCCCGATCGCGAGCCGACGCCGGCGGCGCAAGGCGGGCGCGGTTGCTCGCGGGGCCGTGGCAGACGTCGGCATCCCAGGTTACTCCACGTGTTGCAGACACACGCCGGACGCATTCACGGTGTCGGGGGCGATGCAAGTGACGCAGAATTCGTTGCCGATGCCCCACCGGTGCGTTCCAGCAGGGCATTCTTCGCATTTGCCGTTCGGGAAAATCTGGCGGTCGAGGCAGGGCACGCAGGCGCCGTTGACGAAGTCTTCGCGATGGCCGCACGGGGTGCACGCGCCATTGCGCACCACCTGACCGGCCGGACATGTGCAGGTGACGCCGTCGCTGGTCGTCGCACCGGTTGGGCAGGCGCTGCAGGTCGACATGACGAGATTGTTCCAGGGTGCGGGCGGGCTCCCGAGGCGGTTCTGGTAGTCGTTGGTGCAGGCCTCGAACATTTGCTGGGGGGTTGCGTCGGGGCGGTGTGTGCCCTGGCGATGGATGGCGAACATCTGGCAAAGCTGACACCAGTTGTGGCTGCCACAGCTCGCGCCTTTGGCGACGTCCGCGATCGCCTTTTCCCAGTCGACGTCGTTGAGGAACTCGTGATCCTCGTCCCACTTGTCGACGATGTCGTGCAGACATTTTCCTCGCATCGCAACAGTTTCGTCGCGCAAGTTGCCGTAGGTCGAGGTGCTCGGGCTGATGCGCGCCTGACCGCCCACCTGGGTGGGATCGACGTGCCAGCCGTCCCCGTCATGGGGCGCATTGGCTGCCCCGCCGTGCCCGTCGAAGGCGTCGTGCATGAGGGTTACCAAGCGCGCGATGCGCGAGTAGAACGTCTCACCGACGGGATGGTTCGTCTGGTTGTTATCCATGCACGCGCCCTCCTCCGCGTGAGGGGTGAGCGGGATGACCGGCGCGCCGCTGCAGGTGCAGGCTGAGCCCGAGCAGGAGGCACTGGTGCCAGCGCAGTTACACGCGCCGGCGCCGTCGCAAGTCGGATTCGGCCCACAGCAGGGCGTGAAGCTGCCGGGCGCATACCCGCCCCCGGGGCCAGGAAACGATTGGCAGGTGACCCTGCCAGGTCCGGCACAGCCGGCAGGACCAGTGGTCGTCGCGATGTCGACGACGCTGTTCGAGACACACACCTGATATCCCCTCACCGAGCGGCTATTGAGTCCGAGCGCCTCGGGGCTGACGGTCGGGTTTTCCGCATCGGCGGTGAAGTAGTTGGTTCCGCCTGCCACCTGCGAGGTGATGAGATCGGCGAAGGCTTCGTTGATGTATCCCGCGTGGTTGTTGGGGCCCGGTTGGCCGCCGTTGTCGATGCGCGAGAGGATGGCCCCCATATAGGTGGTCGTGATGTTGCCAACGCCGAGAAAGTCACAAAACACATAGTGTCCGTACTCGTGCGTGGGCACGCCACGCGAGTCCCAGGTGTTGTCGATTCCGTTTTCGACATCGTCGGGTATGACAATGTCGACGGCGAAGAACGGTGCGAGCTGTCCGACCACCGCATGTCGCAGGGTTGCGTTCGTAGGGTCGATGGTGGTGCCTGCGGCCAAGATGCGGGCAAGCTCGACCGAGACATCGATGGTGAGGTTGGGAAAACCGAAACACGGGGCGAGGGCGTTGTCCTGGCCGCCGAGCCCGGTGAACTTGTTGGCGCCCCAACCGGTGAGCACCTCGGCAGTCGAAACGCCGATGACGTCGCCCACCGTGCCGACGTAACTGCGGACGTCGCTCATCTGCGCAAGGGCGTGCAGCTGCTTTTCCGCTGTGACGATCGGTACGTTGATATCGCTGCCGTTGACGAAGACATTTTCGCGGCCGAAGCCGCAGAGCAAGTTGGTCGTGAGGAATGACGTGAAGTCGGCGTGCTGGTTCTTAATGGTGATGCAGATGTCGCGCAGCTGGCCGCGGTTTTTTGCGACGCGAATGTTGGCGCGCCCTTGCCCATCGGTGTTGGCATAAAAAAGCGTGGGAATGGGGGAAATGCCCCACCACTGTTTGATGATGACCCGCACGCCGGGAACTCCCAGCTCCTGACCCTTGCCGCTGCCCCACTGCCTGCGCATCACGGTCGGTTCGAGCTGACCGGTTGCGGGGTTGAAGGTGTGAAAAGCGGGGTCACGGTTGAGCACGTCAATGTCGACCCGGGCGGTGACCTCGCCGGCGAAAAATCGGTCGACCTTGCCGAAGCCGTGCGAGATCTCACGCGCGGTCCCCCTCGCGAAAGTCGCGATGGCTTTCACGATGCGGCGCTTGAGCGCATTGAAAAGCCCGAACTGGTGAACCTCGGTCGTGTCGTCGTCGGGAAAAGCCTCCACGTTCATGTAGCGAAAGCCGCTGGCCGCGAGCGCATCCCAGACGATGGAGCCGTTCGGGTTGGCGAGCGGGGCTTCGGGCTGCAGGAGCTTGACCACGCGGAAGATCGTGCCGTCACCCTCGATCGGGTCGGGGTTCAACGCGGCTTCGCGCAGCCGGTTGTAGAGCTCGCCGGGCAGGATGGCGTAGGTGAAGACGCCTTTGCCGTCGCCCTCGAACAAGAAACGTCCGCATTGGCCGTCCCACTGCCGCGCCTCCGCCCCGAAGATCGGCAGCATGCTGTGGTGGATGTAAAGCTCGTCGAGCGCGGCGACCTGGTCGCGATCCTCGAGGTAGATGTTGGCGTAGTAAAGCTGGGGACGGCCCTGGGCATCGCGCGGGTCAACCGCCTGCGTGGCCGCCCAGGAGAAGGCATCGCGCATCTGCACCGACTCGGCCGGGGAGATCGGCGGCGCGAGGACGCCGGCACAGGTGTTGTCGCCCGTGGCGAGCTCCACCTCGGTCTTGAACGGATATTGACTGCAGTCGCTGCCGACGATGGACAGTCCTGCCCAGGTGGCCGACACAGCGCTGCCGGGCCCGGCGCCATTGCTGCACGACACGAAGTCGTAGGAACGTCCCTGCGCTTGTGCGAGGTCGGTGTTTGCGGCGCCGGTCGCGCCGCCGCGATAACGACACGTCGTGACCGCGCTGCCTCCCTCACGCAGCGACAGGACCAGCTCACCGCCGCCAGCACTGCCGGCGCGAACCTGAAAGGCACCCGGCAGCAGGAACGGAGCCGCAGGCGCGAAGGTCCGTTCAGCATCGCGGCGCCCCGTCTCGACGCCGGAGGCGTTGCAGGTCCGTTGCGCGACAAGGTTCACGGTGGCGTCGGGCCAAGACTGGGGATGGTTGGTGAGGTTGCAGGCGGCCAGCGCCGGATCGCCGGAATTGACCGGCCCGGGCACGCAGCTGCCGGCTTGGCAGGCCTCTTGGCCGTTACAAGGGTTGCCATCGGAGCAGGAGTCGCCGTCGGCCTTCCCGTGGCAAGGGAAGGTCAGGATGGGATTTTCTGGAGGGCCTGTCACGGCGGAGACGACGGGGCTGGCCGCTGAGACATGCGGTCCATTCGCGGTCCGAACGCGGTAGTCGTACTTGGTGTTTGGTTGCAGCCCCGCGACGTCATAGTGCGTGCTGGTGCCTGGGGGAACGTTGATGGTGGTAGCGAGACCGCCGAAGAACCCGTTCGTGGATCGTTCAATTCGATGGCCGACTGTCGCCGAGGTCGGCGTCCAATCGAGTTTGATTCGACTTCCCGAGAGTGCCGTCGCGACCAAATTCGTCGGCGGGGCGAGCGGCGGGGCGGCGATGCTGCACGTGATGTCGAGCATGCCGCCTTGGCTGAGCGGGTTGATCCGGGCGGGCGTGCACTCCCCGGTACGTGCGAACGTGACCCAGACGCCATTGGGGGCGACGAAATAGCGACGTCCAGGCAACATAGGCTGGGTATAGGGGACCTCGCCACCACTGCCGGAGACGCCGGTCGTATTGAAGTAGCCGGTCGAGTACGTCGTGAAGCTTCCGACGATGGCGCGCAGGAAGGAAGCCGTCTCGCTGGAGGGTGCTGTCACCGTGAAGTTGAGGGCCGTGTCGGTTCCCATGGTCAGGGTTCCGTTGGCCGCGATGAACACCTCAAACGCCGGGCCAAAATAGTGCGAGTTGCGAACGGCATCGTAGGACCCGTAGTCGAATGCGCCGTACCGGCGACCGCGGAGGAGGCGGAACCTGTGAATGGATGAGCCGACGTATGTGCCGTGTTCGTAGTTGCTCGATCCAAAGCCGATCACACCCGCATAGCCCGCGTAGTCGACCGTGAGGGTGTGGGGTCGGGCGGTCAGCATGCGGACGTTGGGGCCGCCTGCGACCGCCGGCGTGGTGGTCGTCCAGTCGAAGGCGAGCCTCATTTCGTCGCTCACGTCCTGGGCGGTTTGGTCCGCGATCTTGTCTCGGATAATTACGTTGTATCCGCTGCCGAACGGGTGGGACCGCGTCGGATCGAGATCTTGGCTTTCGATGTCGGCTAGGGAGTAGCGGCGATCCGTGATCACGCGGAGCTCGTCAGCGCGGGTCCAATAGGTGCGATGATCGAAGGTCAAATTGAAGTACGGCTTCAACGCTGGATCGTCGCCTCTGATGACGAGCGGCTGGGTCTTGGCCTTGATGCCGGTGCCATCCTGGGCGCGGTCGAAGTGAAACGACTCCACCGTGGCTGACGTGCCACTGACCACGATGAAGCCAAGAGCCGGGGAGTTAGAGCCGAGCTCCGCCGAGTTGTCGGAGTAGATGCGGTGTCGGCCGGGCGGCAGATTCGTATAAGTCGATTTCTGGGTGCCGGTCGCACAAGGGGGGCCAGCCGAGGGCGTTTGACCTTCGACACAGATGGTGCCGAAAAAGCCGTCTGCGTCGATGACGAGCGAGCTTGCGCCCAAACCTTCGATGACCCCGGGAGGCGGCATCGGCGTTGGGCTGCATTGCAGATTTAGCGTCCCGGCCGGGGCGCCGCCCTGGGTGAGGGCAATGGGGTTCGCGGGGCTACAAGTCCCAGTAGCGGAAAATTCAATGAAGGCGCTGTTCGGGAGAAGGAGGTACTTGCGACCGAGCAGCATGTTGGACTCGGCGGAAGTTCCGTTGCCGACAAGGGCGCCGTCACCAACGTAGTAATAGGCATTGGAGCTTGCGGACACCTTGCCGACTTTGAGATCGACCCACTGGGTGCCGTCGGCGGCGACGCGTGGAGTTGCGTACTGGGAGGTCGGCGCATCGATCGTGATGGTTCCCGAAGCATCATCAGCGACGCGAACGTCGAGGGTCGGTGAGAAGGGGTACGACGACCGTTGGAGGTCGAGAGAAGCGTAGTCGAACATGAGGTACCGCCGCCCCTTGAGGAGGTAGTACGTGTCGACCGCCGGGTTCGGACCCTTCTTGTAGTTGTTGCCGAATCCAACCACACCGGGGTAGCGGTTGAAGTTGACCTTCACCGCGGCCAACTTGACCGTGAGCTTGCGGGTCGCGGGATCGAAATCAAACGAACGCCGCGTCTCCGCACCAGCTTCCGACGCGGCCCCATCGCGGATTATCAGATCGAGGGACGGCGAGAAGGCGTAGCTCGCCACGTCCAGGTTGTAGCTTTCGAGATCAATGAACTGGTATCGGCGATCGGGAATCAGCCCTGTCTCCGGAATCCCTGCTCCCGCCGGCCACAACTTGGAGAACGACGAGAAGCCGAACATGCCGTGCTGGTAGAGGAGCGGGTTAATGGAGAAGGTGACCAGCTTCGCCGGCCGGATCGCGTTGATCGCCGGATCCTCCACCAGGTGGGGCGTCGCTTCGAGGGTGAAGTTCCCATCCGCACCGACGTTCACCCAGCCGAGGGTCGCGTCCCACGTCGTTGTGCCGATGGCCGATGAGTCCCAGGTAAGAATGCGGTAACGACCCGGCAAGAGCCCGCTATAGGTCTGGTCATTGCCGTTCGTCGCGCAGGCATAACCTTCGAGGCAAATCTGACCTAGGTAAGTGAGGTTGTTCGCCTGCGGGCTGATCTTCAGCACCGGCCCAGTCAGCAACGCGGAAGCGCGCGGCTCGACAAGGGCGGTCTTGTTCGGGAGTACGCCTCTCCCATCGTCATCGGGACCGCAGGACGCCGAGAGCGTGCTGAGAAGCGCGATCAACGCGGGGAGCGACCACGAACCACAAACCGAGCTTAGAACCTTCATCGACATCTCTCACTTGGCTGGCGGTCCGGCGAGCTTCGCAACTCCGCGAGCGAGCCCCGACGGACCTCGTGACACCGGTCAATGGTCTCAACCGCCACGTGGCGGAGTGTGCTCGGCAATGTACGGAGCTCACCCTCAGGGGAAAAGCGCCCTGGTGTTTACGGCTCTCGTAAACGCGCGGTCCCGGTGGATCGCTTCGCCCTCTCCCCCTCGGAACGCCCGATAACGCGGGAGTTCGAATTCCGAGCGATCCCGGGACCTGAGGCACCGATCCGGCGAAAGCTGTTAAAATTCGCGGCGATGACCGCCCGAGCTGATGCCGCCGGACGCCTAGCCTTTTTGGAAGCCGCGTACCATTGGAGTCTCTCCGAAGACCAGTGGCTGACGAAGTTGCTCGAGGCCGCGGCAAGTGTCTGGGGCAAGCCCCGGTTCGGCTTCGCATACGTCTACGACGCATCCGACCCAGGCAACGTCCGATTCGGAAAACCCGTGTACTTCGGACCGCCGTCCTTCGACGACATTCTCAGCCGGGGGCTGGAGGCCATCAGCAAGCTGCCGGCCGAGGTCATTACCGCCAGCTACCGCTCGGTGGCCATCGGCTTTGGTCGTCCCCTGGGCGTGCACGATGACGATGCCCTCGAGGCCATGGCGTCGCTTGGTACCCAAGACGTCTTCGCCATCAACGCGCTCGATGGCAGTGGCCTCAGTTGCGCGATCGGCCTCGGCGTCGATCGAACGTCGTTGAGCGAAGATGAAATCCTGCTTTTCCAGCGGCTCAACGCGCACCTCGCCTCCGCGTATCGGTACCGCCGCCGGCTCAGCGAGCAGAACCAGACGCCCCTCGAAGATTGGGAGGCGATTTTGCATCCGGATGGCCGCGTGCTCGAGGCGCGCGGCCCGGCGAAGCGGGCGGCCGAGCGGAACGCACTTCACGTCGCCTCCGATTCGATGGAAGGGGTGCGCCGCCGCCATTCCGACGCCGAGCCGACTGCCGCGTGGATCCCCCGCGTGCGGAGCCGATGGACATTGGTGGACGCTTTCACGAGCGGCGGCGAACGGTACATCGTCGCGCGCGAAAACCAGGCGGCAACGTCGGGCCTCGACCTTCTAACCGAACGCGAGCGACAGGTCGTCGCCAGCGCCGCCATCGGCAAAACCACCAAAGAGACCGCCTACGAGCTCGGAATCTCGGCGGCCACCGGTCTGGTGCAGCTCGCGCGGGCGCGCAGCAGGCGGGGTGTGGAAACGGATGCCCAATATCGCGCGTTGCCCGCGATTCGGGCACTCCGGGGGGCGAAAGAGATCTCGTGAACCCGCGTGACGCCGCGGTTACTCCTCGGTTTTTGGGACGCGGCCTACGACGGGAACAGGGACGAGGAGAGTTGGGTCACCAGCATTGTCGAGGCCGCCGCGCGGGTCGCAGCGCGAACGGCAAGTCACGGCCAGTGCGGCGATCGGCAAAACCACAAAAGAGATCGCCTACGAGCTCGGCATCTCGAATTTCGACCCGATGCAGGACGGGCAGAACCGCGCCGCTTGCACGAGAATGCAACCAACCGATTCTCGGCGCAATCGCCACAGCGCACACGAAGGAAGCCGTGAGCGAGGATGCCACAACGAAGTCTGCCTCGCCGACGCGACGGCTTAGGTGGTCGGCGTCGACACGAAGCGACCGTGAGCGCGTTCAGCTATAGCGCGAGATGGCCTGGCCGCAGCCGCCGCAGCCGGTCTTGAGGTGCAGGTGACGCCAGCCCGCGCGCGACGCCATCTGCTCACCTTCGAGCTGCTGGATGAGATCCTCGGGCCGCGGCCGCTTGGATTCGCTCGACTCGCTTGCCGATACCGGATCCGGCCGCCCGTCGCCATCTTCGTCCTTCGGCGCTTCGGTGCGCGGCGGTCGTTCACCCGGCGTCGCCTCACCTGTGCGTTCGGCCTTGGGCGAGGTGTTTCGCGCGGCGATCTGCGCGCGCGCCGCCGCTTCGATGGCGGCCGCCTGTGAGGCGACGGCCCGGTCCTGGCCCGAAGGTTCGGCCGGAGCCAGCGCAGCCGCCCGCACCTGAGCGGCGTTGCGGAGCGCCTCTTCCGGCGTGCCGCCGCTGTCCATCTGGACGGAGACCTCGCCGCCGACCGCGTACGAGCGGCCGTCGGGTCCCGTCTGGAAGTCGTAGGTCGCGCCGCCGCCGAGCGATCCAGCGGCGCCAGCATGCGCGGCTTCGTGCGCGCGTACCTCGGCGTCACGACGGCGGAGCTCGGCGACCACCGCCTCCTCGTCGCTCGTCAGCTCGGTCTTGCCGGGAGGCTTGGGACCCGCGACCTTTGGCTGCTTCTCCCGCGCCTCCTGCACGTCGGTCGGCTCCGACGCTGCCTTGGCCGCGTCGATCTCGGCCTGAGCCATCGATTCAGGCGGGGCATCGGGCGCCGTCGCCGCGGTGGGCGCGAGCGTCCGCCGGGCAGGGCGGGGCCCAGCCGAGGCGGACCAGTCGCGGGAGGATTCGATGCGCATGGGGAGCCAGCCAAGACATCGCCAGAGTCAGAACGATTCTTGAGGGGTCTGGCCTGGAGCTCTGCGTGTAGGCATGGGCGCATCAATGAAAGTCGCGCGATACATCCGCCCCCGTCGGCGGCCCGGCCAGCGGTTCGAAACGCTCACTGAGCAGCGTCGTCACACCATCGCGGCTCTGCACCTTGCCTTCGATAATCAAGGCGCGGTGACCGAGAATGACCGGCCGCCATTGGGCGTAACAGTCGGGAAAGACAACAGCGTTGGTGAACCCCGTCTCGTCCTCGAGGGTGATGAAGATGAGCCCTTTGGCGGTCCCCGGTCGCTGCCGCACGATCACGATGCCGCCGATGCGTGCGCGCGCGCCGTCACCAAGCTTGGGCAGATCGATGGCTCTCGTGATCCCGCGTCGTCGTAGCTCGTCACGCACATAGCTGACAGGGTGGGGGCCTGTGGTCATTCCGGTGCCGCGCAGATCCGCCAGGCTTTCGTCGAATGGTGACATGGGCGGCAGGAGATCGGCGTCGTCGCCCGCATCCCCGGAAGCGCCCGCGCTGGGAGGGGCGAAGTCATCGCCCGCCATCTCCTCGCCGTCGTTGCCGTCTGCAGCGCCAGCGTCCCATGTCCCTGCTTTTGTCGTCTTGCCCGCGGCTTCGAACAGCGCGCCCGAACGCCCCAACGCCTCGGCCTGCCACATCGCCTGCCGGCGCGTGCCGCCAATGCTGGCAAAGGCGCCCACCTCGGCCAAAGAGGTTCGTTCCGCTTGCAACGAATCGACCCGAGCGTGAAAGTCCGCCAAGGATCGAAACGGCGACAGCGCCGCTTCGCCTGCGATCGCGCGCCCGGTCTTCTCACGTAGCCCGCGCACGAAGCGTAGCCCCAGCCGCACCCCGAGCTCTCCCGTCGGCGTCCGCTCGAGGGTGCAGAGCCACTGCGAGACTTGAACGTCGATCGGCAGCGCCTCGACCCCGTGGCGACCCGCATCGGCCACCAGCGTGGCCGGGTGATAAAAACCCATCGGCCAGCAATTGAGCAGCGAGCAGAGAAACGCAGCTCCGTGGTGGGCCTTGAGGTATGCCGAGGCGTAAGCGATGAGCGCGAACGACGCCGCATGGGATTCGGGAAAGCCGTAGAGCGCGAACGACTTGATGCCGGCGATGATCTCTTCTTGCGCCTTTTGCCCGATTCCCCGGTTGGTCATGCCGGCGCGCAGATCGCGCTCGATCTCGTTCATCCGCTCCATCGATCGTTTGAACCCCATCGCCCGCCGCAGCTCCTCGGCCTGCCCGCCGGTGAACCCCGCTGCCGCCATCGCCATCCGGATCAGCTGCTCTTGAAACAGAGGCACGCCGAGAGTCCGCTTCAGGATCGGCTCGAGGCAAGGGTGCGGATAGGTCAGCGGCGCACGCTTCTGCCGCCGGTCGAGGTAAGGGTTCACCATCTTGCCGACGATTGGCCCCGGCCGGATGATCGCGACCTCGACCACGAGATCGTAAAACACTTTGGGCTTCATGCGCGGCAGGGTCGCCATCTGCGCGCGTGACTCCACCTGGAAGACGCCGACCGTGTCGGCCGCGCAGAGCATGGAATAGACCTTGGGATCGTCGGGCGGCAGGTGCGCGTAGTCGAGATCGATCCCTTCGTGCTCGCGGATGAGTGGCACCGCATCCTCGAGCACGGCGAGCATGCCGAGGCCGAGCAGGTCGACCTTCACGATGCCGAGATCGGCGCAGTCGTCTTTGTCCCATTGCACGACCACCCGTCCTGGCATCGAGGCCGGTTCGAGTGGCACCACCTCGTCCAGGCGTCCCGCACAGATCACCATGCCGCCCGAGTGCTGTCCCAGATGCCGCGGCAGGTTCAGCAGCCGGGTGGCGGTGTCGGCCAGCACCCGCGCGCGCGGATCGCTGGGCGGGAAACCGGCATCGGTCAAATACCGCTCCAGCGGATCGCTGGCTTCGATCCAGTAGGGCAGTCCCTTGCTGATCTTGTTGAGCTGCGCTTCGGAAAAGCCAAGGGCGCGTCCGGCATCTCTGACCGCCATGCGCGGCCGATAAGTGATCACGTTGGCGGTCATGCCGGCGCCTCGCTCGCCGTACTTGCGATAGACGTACTGGATCACCTCTTCGCGCCGATCGCCCGATGGCAGATCGAGATCGATGTCGGGCATGCGATCCGCAGCGTCGGTGGCGCTGGTGACCCGTTCGGTAGAGAGAAATCGTTCGAAGAGCAGCTCCATGCCGACCGGATCGACCGCGGTGATCCCCAGTGCGTAGCAGAGCGCCGAGTTGGCCGCGGAGCCGCGCCCCTGCACCAGGATCCCGCGGCGGCGCGCGTACTGGACGATGTCCCAGACCACAAGGAAATACCCCGCCAACCCGAGCGAGCCGATGATGCGCAGCTCGTGCTCGAGCTGCTTGCGGGCCTTTTCGTGCAGCGGCCGGTACCGCTCGCGTGCTCCCATCCAGGTGGCGGCCTCGAGTGCGCTCTGCTCGGTCTCGCCCGCGCCGATGGGATAGCGCGGAAATTCGTATCCGAGATCCGCGAGCGTGAAGGTGCAACGTTCCGCGATGGCGAGCGTCGCCGCGACCGCATCGGGCCGATCGCGAAACAGGTGCGCCATCACGGTCGGTGGTTTCAAGTGGCGTTCGGCGTTGCGGAGCAGGCGTCGCCCCGCCTCGTCGATCGTCGTCTTGAGGCGCGAACAAGTCAGCACGTCGTGCACGCGCCGCTGGCGGGGCTCGGCAAAGCGTACGTCGTTGGTGGCTACGACCGGGATGCCGCTCTGTTGCGCCATCGCCACCGCGCGCCGGTTGCTGTGCGCCTCGGCGTCGTCGAGATGTCTCTGCAGCTCGACGTAAAGCCGCCCGTGCGATCGCCCGCGATCGAAGATCTCGCGCAGACGCCGCAAATCCGTGCGCGGCGCGGCCCCCGCCAGCGCAATCAGCCCCTCGGCGTGCGCGGCGATGAGGTCATAGCTGGCAGCGCCTTGCCCTTTGGCGTGCCCCGCCTTCATCGCAGTGACGAGGCGACAGAGATTGCGATAACCCTTGCGGCTCTCGACCAGCAAGAGCAGCGGCGGCGCGGCGCTGGTCTCTCCCTCGCCGGGCGCCAGCGTGATCTCGGCGCCCACCAGAGGTCGCAAAGTCCCCGTCTTGCGCGCGGACCGGAAGAACCGCGGAGCCCCGTAAAGCCCATCGCGATCTGCGAGCGCGAGTGCGTGATAGCCGAGGGAAGCTGCGCTGATCGCGAGATCCTCCGGCAACGAAGCGCCGTCGAGGAAAGAGAAGGCTGAGCGGCAGCGCAACTCGACGTAGGGAGCGACGAGCGACATGCGACCAAGGTACTGATCGTATGTTCAGTCGTCCATCCAGAATCGACCGCCGCCACGCGGCCAGTCGTTGCGTCACGCAGGAAGCGCCGAGATCACGGTGGGATCACGCCCACGACGGCAGCCGATCTCACCAAGCCGGCCTCAAAGCGGCCGGCGCGCCACCCGGTAAAGCACAGTCGCCATGACTGCGAACGCGACCACGCCGATGAACTCGAACCCAGTGACCCCGATCGCGCCCACCAGCGCATGCTCGGCCGAGAGCTTTGCCAGGAACGCGGCGGTCGAGTCGAAGGCCGAGAAGATCGCCACCACCACGCCCGCGATGGCGCCGCCGGCGACGAGGCCCGTCGCGTAGAGGTTGCCGGGTCCCAGCTCGGGATCGCTGTCCTCTCCTTTGCGTCGCGCGACGAAGTCGACGAGGCCCTTGAGCGCACCGCCCGCAAAGATCGGCAGCGTCGTCGAAAGCGGCAGATAGAGGCCGACCGCGAACGACAACGACTTGACCCCGCACAGCTCGATGGTGATCGCCATTGCCACGCCGACCAGCACGAACTGCCAGTCGAGGTTGAACGCGAGCAGACCCTTGATCAGCGTCGCCATCAACGTGCCTTGCGGCGCCGGGAAGCGATCCGAGCCGATGGCGTGGAGCAGTCCCTGTGCCCGTTCGATCTCGTTCGGACGATCCAGGATCTGCACCGTGAGCCCGATCGCGACAGCGGCTGCCACCGATCCGATGAGAAGACCGATCTGCTGCGCCCGCGGCGTGGCGCCGACGATGTAACCGGTCTTGAGATCTTGCGACGTAGCGCCCGCGTTGGCGGCAGCGATGCAGACCATGCCACCCACACAGAGAGCCATCGGTTGATAGACGTCACCCGTCCAGCCGATGCCGATGAAGATGAGGCAGGTGCACATCAACGTCGCGATGGTCATGCCCGACACGGGATTCGACGACGTCCCGATGAGCCCGACCACGCGGCTGGCCACGGTCACGAAGAAGAAGCCGAACACGATGATCAACACGCCAAGAAGCAGCTTGCCGAAGACCGAGGTGCCGGGAACGAACGGGAGGATCGCCATGACGACGATGAGCGCCAGGCTGCCGCCCGCGACGACGGTGATCGGCAGGTCACGTTCGGTCCGGCGAACGCCCGCCGCGCCCGCTCCCTGGCGTAGGGACGCGAGGCTGTCCTTGAACGACGAGATGATCGTTGGCAGCGTCTTCATCAAGGTGATGAAGCCACCCGCTGCCACCGCCCCGGCGCCGATCTGACGAACGTAAGCGCGGTAGAGTGCCAGCGACGGCGCCGCAAAGGTCTGGGTCACGGGATCCCAGCCGCCCGGCCCGCCCGGTGACGTGAGATCCTTGAGGTTGCCAAGCTTCACCAGCTGCGCCGCGATCGTCGCCGGCTCGACCAGCGAGGCGAGCAGCGGAATCAACCCGAGCCACGCCAGCACGCCGCCAGCCACCAGCACGCCCGCGATGCGCGGCCCGATGATGTAGCCGACGCCGAGGTACTCCGGCGTGATGTCGGCGTTGACGGTCCCCGATGGGAAGAAGCGGTTGGTCTGCTTGGTGACGAAGCTCGGCGTCTCCGCGATGATCTTCACCACCTTTTGCAGGAGCGCGTAGGCGAAGGCGAAGCCGAGCCCCTGAAACGCGACCTTGGCGAGCTTGCCGCCTTTTTCCCCGGCGATGAGCACCGATGCGCATGCCGCGCCTTCGGGGTAGGGCAGGTTGCCGTGCTCTTTCACGATGAGCGAGCGCCGCAGCGGCACCATCATCAACGTCCCCAGCACGCCGCCCAGCAAGGCCAGTGTGAAGATCGTCCAGTAGGAGAAGTAAGGCGCGCCGATGCTGACCCCGGTGGCCGGATCGATCGCCAGGAAGAGAAAGCCGGGCAGGGTGAAGACCACACCGGCGGCGATCGATTCGCCCGCCGAGCCGATGGTCTGCACGACGTTGTTCTCGAGGATGGTCGATCCGCCGAGGCGCTTGAGCACCGAGATGGCAAGCACCGCGATGGGGATCGAGGCCGACACGGTGAGCCCGGCCTTGAGCGCCAGGTAGACGGTGGCGGCGCCGAAGATGATCCCGAACACGACACCGATCGCGACCGACTTGACCGTGAACTCCGGCATCGTCGATTCGTCGGGTACGTAAGGTTCGAAGGGCGGTGACGGACGGACGCCTTCGGTGGACGCGCGGTCGGTTTGGGCCATCGATGCGGGCTCCTTGTCGGGCGGGCTTACTGCGAAGATCGAGGCGCGAGGGAAGGGGCGACTTTCGCATCGCCGCTCTGTGTTGCCAACCGAAACGCCCGGTCAGGCAGCCGATTGACAGTTGCGGCGCACGAGTGGTTACCTCGTCGATCCATGAGCGAAAACTTCCGCTTCGGCCGTCGTCAATTCACCCTGGGCGCCGGTGCGGCCGGCCTCGCCTCCCTGCTCGGCGCGCAAGCGCACGCAGCCAAAGCCAGCAAGGCGGGCGGGCCGGCGATCAAGATCGGCTACGCCGCGATCACCTGGGGCGATACGCCTGCCGACGGCAAAGGCGGCGTGAACCAGGCGATCGCCGACATCTCGGCGCTCGGTTACCCGGGCATCCAGCTGCGCCGGAACATCACCAAGGATTTCAAGTCGCCCGAGGAGCTCAAGGGGATTCTCGAGCAGGCCAAGCTCACCTTCGCCTGTCTTTCGGGCGGTGGTCCCAGCGCGGATGCCACCCAGCGCGACGCCGAGGTCGAGAAGTTCATGGAGGCAGTGAAGTTCGCGCAGGCGGCCGGCTGCAAGGTCGTGCAGGCGACCAGCCCCAACCGCAAGGATCGCCCGACCATCGAGAAGGCCGAGCTGGAATCCTTCGCCGACACGCTGACTGCCATCGGCAAGCGCTGCGCGGACATCGGGGTGCAGCTGGTCTTTCACCCGCACATGCAGCAGATCGGTGAATCGCCCGCGGAGGTCGCGGTGATCATGAAGAAGGCCGATCCCAAGGCGGTGAAGTTCCTGATGGAGACCGGTCACTGGGCGGCAGCCGGCGGCGATCCGGTCAAGGCGATTCGCGAATACGGCAAGAGCATCGTGAACCTTCACATCAAGGACGTCGTCGACAAGGCGCCCGACGAGAAGGACAAGAAGAAGTACCGCTTCGTCGAGCTCGGGCAGGGCAAGGTCGACTTCAAGGGCGTCTTTGCGGCGCTCAAGGCGATCAAATTCAACGGCTGGGCGATTGTCGAGCTCGACACCGTGCCCAAGGATCGCAACCCCAAGGATGCGGCGGCGGCCAACAAGAAGTACCTCGAAGATCTCGGCCTCGTGGTCAGCGCGACGGCCTGAGCACGACCGGCGGCGGCGCGGAGGGCCTGCTAGGCTAGCCCGCGCCCCGCGTCCCGCGGGGTCCCTCGAAAGGTGGTCCCATGAAACGAAAGTTCCACGCTCACTCTGGCCGCGTGCAGGTCCGCACCCCGCTCACAGCCATCGGCCTCACGGGCCTCTTTGCGCTCATGGGGATGCAGCTGGCCGCGGATCTCGCCGAGGCCAGCCCGACTGGCGCTGCCGCTGGGGCTGCACCGGCTGCCGCTGGGGCCGCACCGGCGACCGCACCCGGCGGCGAGGCAGCACCCGAAGCGACGCCGCTGCCGGTCGGTAGCCCCGCGCCGGCGATCAAGGCGACAGCCCACACCGGCGAGACGGTCGAGCTCGCCAAGCTCAAGGGCAAGAACGTCGTTTTCTATTTCTATCCCAAGGACGACACGCCCGGCTGCACCAAGCAGGCGTGCGACCTTCGCGACAACTGGGGAAAGTTGAAGAAGGCCGACGTCACCGTCTTTGGGGTCTCGACCCAGGACAACGATTCGCACAAGGCGTTCGCGACCAAACACACGCTGCCGTTCGCCCTGCTCCCCGACGACAAGGGCGAGATCGCGCGCGCGTTCGGCGTTCCCGTGGTCGGCGGCAAGGCGCGCCGGGTGAGCTTCCTCATCGGCAAGGACGGCAAAGTGAAGCACGTCTGGCCGAAGGCGGCGACCACCGGTCACGCCGCCGAGATCCTCGCCGCGGTGGAAGCGGCAAAGTAGCGTTGGCCCGGGCGGCGCTCGCCGCGATCGTCGTGCGAGCGCGGTTGGGTCAATGCGCTTGGCGCGCGAGCGCGGTCGCTACATCGTGGCGCCGAGCACCCAGGGCGCGAACTCGGCCTCGCCGAAGCCGAGCGCCTCGCTCTTGCTCTTTTCACCCGAGGCGATGCGCAACATGAGATCGAACACGCGCTGGCCGCACGCCTCGACCGTCTCTTTGCCATCCGCGATGGTGCCGCAGTTGACGTCCATGTCCTCGGGCATGCGCTCGTAAAGCGGCGTGTTGGTCGCCAGCTTGACCGAAGGCGAGGGCACGCAGCCAAAGACCGAGCCGCGCCCGGTGGTAAAGCAGATCATGTTGGCGCCGCCGGCGACCTGCCCGGTGGCAGACACGGGATCGAACCCCGGCGTGTCCATGAAGACGAAGCCGCGTTTGGTGATGGTCTCGGCGTACTTGTAGACGTCGACCAGGTTGGTCGAGCCGGCCTTGGTGGCAGCGCCCAGCGACTTTTCGATGATCGTGGTGATGCCGCCGGCCTTGTTGCCCGCCGAGGGGTTGTCGTCGAAATCGCCGCCGTGCAGGCGCGAATAGGTCTTCCACCAGTCGAAAAGGGCGAGGAACTTCTCGCCGACGGCTCTGTCGGGTGCGCGCCGGGTGAAGAGATGCTCGGCGCCGTACGTCTCGGTGGTCTCCGAGAGGATCACGCTGCCGCCGTGGCGGACCAGCAGATCGGAGGCCACGCCCAGCGCTGGGTTCGCGGTGATTCCGGAGAGCCCATCGGAGCCGCCGCACTGAAGACCGACCGTGAGGTGCGAGGCAGGCAGGGGCTGCCGGCGAACGTTGTTGGCTTCGGCCAGGTACTCTTTGACCTGCGCGATGCCGCGTTCGACGCTCTTGCGGGTGCCGCCCGACTCCTGAATCGTGAAGGTCCCGAGCTGATCGCCCGTGGTCAATTTCTCGTTGCGGAGAATCGGGCCAATCTGATTCGTCTCGCAGCCAAGACCGATGATGAAAGTCGCGGCAAAGTTGGGATGGCGCGCGTAGCCGCCGATGGTCCGGCGCAAAACCTCCATGCCTTCGCCTTCGCCAGCCATGCCACAGCCGGTCTTGTGGGTCAGCGCCACCACGCCGTCGACGTTGGGGTAATCCGCCAGCGGATCCTGACCGGTGAAGGGATTGCGACGGAAGAAGTCGGCGATCGCGCGCGCGACGGTCGCCGAGCAGTTCACCGACGTGAGGATGCCGATGTAGTTGCGGGTGGCGACGCGCCCGTCCGCGCGCACGATGCCCTGGAAGGTGGCGGCCGGAACGATCGGGACCGTCGGCGTGGCGAGGGTGCCGAACTCGTAGTCGCGGGTGAACTCGCGGATCTCGACGTTGTGGTTGTGCACGTGATCGCCCGGCGCGATGGATTCCTTGGCAAAGCCAATGATCTGTCCATAACGCCGCACGGGGGCGTCCTTGGCGATGGCGTGGGTGGCGATCTTGTGACCATTGGGAACGGCGACCTTGACCGTGACGTCCTCACCGGGCAGCCGCGTGCCAGGCACCAGTGGGCACTGCGCGATGACGACGTTGTCGGCGGCGTTGAGTCGAACGGTGAGCGGCGGGGTGGCGGTGCGCGCGGACAGAAGCGAGGACATGGCGCGTGAGAATAGCCGATGGCGATCGCGAGATCACGACGCCGGACTGCCTGACGCTGGCGCCCAGACGGCAGACGCGGCAGCCCGCCTCGACCGCGTGCGGAAGGGCGTGCACGCCCGGCAGGAGTCAGCGATCCGGGCCGCGGCTGCGATCTCGTCCGGGTAGGGTGGCCAGGCGGACGAGATCCCCTTCCAGGTCGGACTCCCGGGTCGTCACGTCGGCGGGCGCGATCGACGAGCTGCCGAATTTGTCCGTGATGCGGTCCAGCGCCGCGTTGAGCTGGTCGGTCTTCGAGGGTGGGGGTGCGAAGAGCTCGCGCTGAGGCCCCTGCACGACCAGCTCCTGCGCCGAGACGCCGGTGAGGCGAACCAGCTGGCCGAGCTCGGTTCGTTCTAGCAGGGACAGCGCTGCGCGGTAGATCGTTTGGCCGTCGTCGGTCGGCACCGGGAGGGTCGATCGGCGGGTGAGCAGCGAGAAGTCCGCCAGCTTGAGCTTCAGCTGAATGACGCGCGCCCGGGCACCGGAGCGGCGCAGCCGGCGCGCCACCCGGATCGCCTGGCCATGGATGTGAGGCGCGAGCTCGTGCCGCGGTCGATCGTCCTCGAAGGTGTCTTCAGCGCCGATGCTCGTCTGATCGCGGTCGGGCACCACCGGCCGGTCATCGATCCCGTTGGCCAGCTCCCAGAGGTGTCGCCCACCCGCCACCCGGCGTTCGAGCCACTCCGGATCGCGCCGGGCGATATCGCCGACCGTGACGAGGCCGAGTGGTCGCAAGGCAGCCTCGGTCTTCTTGCCAACCCCCCAGAGCCGCCCGATGGGAAGCGGGGCGAGGAACGCCTTGACCCCGTCTGTCGAAATCTCGCGCTGCCCGTCGGGTTTGGCGAGATCGGAAGCGATCTTGGCGGCGAACTTCACCGGCGCGATGCCGGCCGATGCCGGCAGCTGCAGCTCGGTCGCGATCCGCGCGCGCAGGTGCCGCGCGATGGCCGCGGGAGCGCCGAACAGCTCCTGAGATGCCGTCACGTCGAGGAAGGCTTCATCGAGCGACAGCGGCTCGCACAGAGGCGTCACGCTCTCGAGGATGGCGAAGACCGCCTCGCTGGCGGCGCTGTAGGCAGCGGGACGGGGCGCGACGACTTCCGCGTGGGGCGCGAGTCGCAGGGCCTCGCTCATCGCCATGGCCGATCGTACGCCGAACGGCCGCACCTCGTAGGAAGCAGCCAGGACGACCCCCCGGCGTGCGTCGCCGCCCACGATGAGGGGTTTGCCTCGCAGCTCAGGACGGTCACGTTGCTCGACGGATGCGTAGAACGCGTCCATGTCGAGGTGGATGATGGCGCGCCGGACGGCCATCGGTGAACCCTGGCCCGCCACCCGCGTGGCCTAAGACGACGTGAGACTGCTGGTCGACGGCGGCGCGGGAACCACCATGTCGGCCTTGCGCAGGACCGCTGTGCCCGCGATGCGATCGTGCATGGCGGTCCGTTCGCGCGTGAGCACGAGGAAGCAGCCGACGGTGGTCGCCCAGCCCATCGCCTGCGCCAGCACGTTGAGACTCTTCAATGCCGTCAGCATGCCGATGGCCGCGACGACCGCCGCGGATCCCTTGATCGCGAAACGGAGCAGGAGCGTCGACAAGGGCGCTTTTTGTCCCGTCTCCGCAACGATGCGCAGTCCGAGGGCGAGCTTGCCCGGCGAGTAGCCGCGCAGCGCCTCGATCAGACCATAAAAGGGCGCGATCAGCGTCGTTGCGACGCCAAGGCGCGCGGTCCATTCCAGGAAGGGGCGCGCCTCGATGGTGTCGGGTCGGGCCGACATCTCCTGGACGAGGACCGCCACCGCGCCCGGGAAGAACTTGGCCAGCGATCCCTGCAACGCCAGGCCGACGGCCCAGACGGCAGCCATATCCAGCACGTACGCGCCGGCCCGCGGCCAGAATCCAACGCGGCTCTCCATGTCCCTTTCCATGACCGCCGCATGCTACACCGCCGCGCCTGCGGATCCCTCTGCTTCCGTGTCGGCCCGGCGCGCTCTTTGTGAGCCGGTTTTTTGCGAGTAGACTCCCCCGATCGTGACGCGTCCTCTCGCCATGTCTGCTTCTGCTGCCGCCCCCGCCGCGGCGGCTCCCGTCGTTTCTGCCGTTTCCTCGGCGCCCGCCGCCGATCTGCCCTGGTCGCCAGAGAGCTGGAAGTCCCGGGTGGCGGCGCAGGCCGTCGCGTATAGCAACGAGGCCGCCCTGGCAGCCGCGTGTCGCCGCATGGAACAGCTGCCGCCCATCGTCACCTCGTGGGAGATCGAGCGGCTGCGCGAGCTGATTGCCGAGGCGCAAGCTGGCAAGCGGTTTCTCCTTCAAGGCGGCGACTGCGCCGAGACGCTGGCCGACTGTCAGCCCGACGTCATCGCCCGCAAGCTGAAGATCCTCCTGCAGATGTCGCTGGTGCTCGTGCACGGCAGCCACTTGCCCGTCATCCGCATGGGTCGCATCGCTGGCCAGTACGCCAAGCCACGTTCGAGCCCCACCGAGACCCGAGACGGTGTCACGTTGCCGAGCTACTACGGCGATCTCGTGAACCGACAGGAGTTCACCGCGGCGGCACGCGAGCCGGATCCGGAGCTGCTGGTCCAGGGCTATCTGCATGCCGGGCTGACGATGAATTTCGTCCGATCGCTTGCTGCGGGTGGCTTTGCGGATCTCCACCATCCCGAGTTCTGGGATCTCGCGCACCTGTCGCGGGCCGAGCTGCCGCCCGAATTGCGCGAGGAATACCAGCACATGGTGCGGCAGCTGGCCGAGGCGCTGCACTTCATGGAGGCGCTGGGTGAAAAGACCGTCGACGACCTCACCCGCGTCGAATTCTTCGCGAGCCACGAAGGTCTGTCGCTGCCTTATGAAGCCGCACAGACCAAGACCGTGCCTCGCCGTGATGGCTACTACGATTTGACCACACACATGCCGTGGATCGGCGAGCGGACCCGCGCGCTCGACGGCGCCCACGTGGAGTTCTTCCGCGGCATCCGCAACCCCGTCGGCGTGAAGGTCGGGCCCAAGGCGACGCCCTCGGAGATCGGCTCTCTGCTCGAACGCCTCAACCCGCAGAACGAGCCGGGCAAGATCGTGCTCATCAGCCGCTGTGGGGCCGAAAAGGTGGCGGCCGCGCTGCCGCCGCTGGTGGACGCGGTCAAGCGGCAGGGACACAACGTGCTGTGGATCTGCGATCCGATGCACGGCAACGGTCAGCTGACGTCCGGCGGGATCAAGACGCGCGACTTCCACGACATCCTGCGCGAGATCGAGATCTCGTTCGACGTTCACGAGGCCGCCGGCACGCACCTCGGCGGTGTCCACTTCGAGCTCACCGGCGACGACGTCACCGAATGCATCGGCGGCGGCCTCACCGAATGCGATCTCGACCGCAACTACGCCAGCGCCTGCGACCCGCGCCTCAACTACCGCCAAGCCCTCGAAATGGCCTTCCGCCTCTCGAAGCGCATGGCAAAAGCCAAACGCCCCCGCAACGGCCACCCCGACCGCTAACCCCCCCGCGCGCTCCGACCCCGCTACGGATTGCGGACGCGGAAGCTCTCGGCGCGGGCCATCTTCAGGAAGAAGTCGACGATCGAGATCTTCCCCTGGCGCAGATCTTCGGTGCCCTGACGCGCGAGACAAGCCGCCGAGGTGTGGTTCAACCCGAAGGTGTAGGCCGACGCGAAATCCGCCATGCAGTCGGAGACCTCGGGCAACGTGGCGAGCGCCTCTGCCAGCGCCTGGCCCCCCGAGAACTTGATGTCGCCTTTGCTGGTCGAGGCCAGCACGCCCGAGTCGTCGATGTCGAATTGCCCTTCTTTGGTCCGCACGCGGCCGACGCCGTCGAGCTTCTCGAGCCCAAAGCCGATCGGATCCATGAGCGCATGGCAGCCCTTGCACTCCTCGACGGCGACGTGAATCTGCTCGTAGCGCTGCCGCGTGGTCTGCGCTGCCGTCGGCTCGGGGATGGGAGCCACGGCCTTGGGAGGAGGCGGCACCACGGTGCAGAGCAGCCGCTCGCGCACCAGGTGACCTCGTTTGGTCGGCGAGGTGGAATTGTTGGCCGCCGCCAGCGTGAGGATCGCACCTTGTGACATGAGGCCGACGCCCCAGTTGGCCGGCCGCTGCGCACGAACGAAGTCGGGACCCGCCGCCTGGCCGTAGCCGTAGAACTTCGCCAGCGTGGCGTTCACGTACGTGTAAGGCGCCGTCAGGAGATCCGCCGGCTTGCCCTTGTTCTCGAACAGCACGCCCGACAAGAACGCCTGAATCTCACCGACCAGCGCGTCCTGCACTTCCGGCGAGAAGTCGGCGAAGACCGTCTTGTCCTTGTTGATGTTCGCCAACGGCGACAGGCCGAGCCACTGATCCGCGAAGCGCAGAACCTGCGCTTTGAACGCTGGGCGCAGCTGCCCGTCGGGCGCGTAGATCAACGTGCGCGCCGCTGCCTCGACGTCGTCCGCAGTGCCGAGCCGGTTGGCCGTCGCCAGCTGCATCAGCTCGGGCGGAGGCGGACCGCCGGTGAACGCGTAGGAAAGCGCGCTGGCGATCTCGTGGTTGGTCAGCTTGAACTTGCCGGCGGCGGGCTCACCTAGCTCGGACCGGTAGACGGTATTGGGCGACTTGATGAGGGCAACGGTTGCCCAGTAGACGAACGCCTTGAAGTCCCCGCCTTGCGCTTTCACTTTGCGGGACAGCGCCACATAACGCTCTTTCTCGGCAGCGGTCAGCGGGCGCCGGAAGAGCTTGGGGCCAACGCTGTCGACGAATTGGGTCGCGCAAGCATCGCCGCCCACTGCCGCGCACGGCACGATCCGCGGCAGCTGCGTGGCGCTCGTGACGATCTCGGCGACGTCCTTGCCCGCCTCGACGATTCGTTTGGCGACCTCGTCGCCGACCGTCAGCCGATCGCTGTTGTTGGTGAACCCGTCGGACGACGCCGGATCCGGGATGAACGAAGGACCCTTCCACGTCACCGTGTCGAGACCGAAGGCCGTGCGGATGGTCGCTTCGATCTCGTTGTTGGTCAGCCGCCGCAGCACCCGCGGTGCGATCACCTCGGCCTCGCAGTGCACGGCCGAGCCCGGCGGCTTTACCCCCGGCGCCGGTTCGTTGGGTCTTTCGGCCGGCACCATGCCCGGCTCGCTGGGACCAGCAGGACCTGCCGGACTGGCAGGTCCGCCGGGGTTCGTGCCCGGGGTCGCACCCGGCGGCTTGGCCCCCGGCGTACCCGGAAGCGCGCTTTCCGGCTCGATGATGTTTCCGGTGCAGCCGCCGAGCAGGCTCGTGCCGAGCAGACCGGTGAAAATGAGCTCTCGCAGCTTCATGCTCGCAACCCCGCGAAGGTGGTGCCGCCGAAGTGCGCGCCACCGCTGGTGACGCCAAGGAGCTGCAGAACGGTCTGCATGAGCGCCTTGTTGGTGCCGCCCGCGACGTCGACGTAGCTGCCCGCCTTGAGCGCCCCGCCCGCGTTGCCCGCCAGCAACACCGGGACCGAATCGCTGCCGTGTCCGACCGGAAGGCATTCGCTCATCACCAGCACGACGCTGTTGAAGAGCACGGTCTTGCCCGTCGGATCCAGCGGGTCGGGAACATCGAGGCCCTTGATCAACCGCTGGAACTTCGTCGCGTACCACTTCTGGCACTGCGCGAAGACGTCCTGGTTGCCATGCGAAGTGTTGTGATGCGCGTACCCCGGACCAACCGGGTCAGTCACGTTGCCGTCGGCGCTGCCCGCCTGGATGGTCGCCACCCGGGTCAGGCCACAGACCACGGCTCTCACCGCGATGTCGATCTGGGCATCGAAGATGTCGGAGAAGTACTGGTGGCGGTAGGCCATGCGATCGTTACCCGCCAGAGCTCCACGCAGCTTCTCGACCGAGGGCAGGGCGCTCGAGTCGCAGTTCACCTTGCCGCCCATCGGCGCCGTCGGCGTGCCCGGGGTGCCTGGTGCAGGCTCCATCGGCAGTCCCGCGATGCCAGCGCGCAACCCCTTGAGGGCGGTGCGGTGCTGCTCCAGCTTGGCCAGCTCCCGAGGTGACCCGACCAGCCGCTTTTGCAGATCACCGAGCTCGGCCTCGGAGATATCCAGCATGTCCTTTTCGAACGCCGCGGGATCGACCGTGGGGACCGGCGGCGCCCCGGGCGGGGTGGGACCGGCCGGCGGCTTTACCGGACCGCTGACCCCCTTGAAGGTTCGATCGAAGGCCGACACGGGGTTGGCCTCGTAGTCGACCGGCTTGGGCGCGAAGAAGAACGTCGAGCGCCCGTAGCGCTGGTAGAACTCGATCGACTCGGCCGGGATGACTCCCAGATGCAACGATCGGAGTTTCGTGGCGCCGCTGGCCGCGACGTGGTCGGCGAAGATCTGGTCGATCGATTTGTTGACCGGGTCGGGCGACAGGTAGTCGGCAATGTTGGCGCCGGTGAACATGCTCCGGACGGCCATGTGATTGTTCGACCCGTCGATGTTCACGCCTTTGACGAACGTGATCGAACGCTGGTAGTCGCGCAGTGGCTCGGTGATCGGGCTCATCGCCGCCAGGTTTCCCGGGTTGGGCCAAAAATGGCGCGGTTCAGCGCCATTGAGCAGGGGCACGATGATGAGTCGCGTCGGGGCCCCAGCCGCATGAGCCGAGCGGTGTCGAAGAAGAGGCCACGTCGCAGCGCCGGCACCGGCGCTTGCAATGAGCTGTCTGCGCGTCAACAAAAGCAAAACCTCCTCGACCCGGGTCAAAGCCCCCGGGTTTTTGACTGGCGCGCCCCGTCGGGACACTGCACGGGAAACCTGTAGGTAACCCGCTACAGGATAGTGTGTCCTGAGCGTAGACCACCGTGTCTTTTTTCGGTCATAGGCAGGACCAAAAGCCCTGAGGGATTCTTCACCCCCCTCGGCCCCAATTTCGCTGAGTGGAGCGGCCGTCCAGCCGGGTTAGCGTCGCTCCGTGAACCTCGAGCTCTCAGGAAAAGTGGCGCTGGTGAGCGGGGCCAGCCGGGGCATCGGACGGGCGATCGCGCTGTCGCTCCGCCGCGAAGGTACGGATGTCGTGCTCTGCGCCCGTGGACGCGAGGATTTGGACGCCGCCGTGGCCGAGGCAGCCGCGGGGCCCGGGCGGGCCATCGGCATCCCCGCCGACGTGGCGACCGCAGCGGGCGCCCAGGCGGTCATCGACGGGGCCATGGCCGCCTTCGGCCGCATCGACATCGTGGTCAACAACGTCGGGGGCTCGGCGGCTCGGACCTTCGACGCCGCTGACGAGGACGATTTTCGCGCCGTGCTCGATCGCAACCTCTTTCCGGCCATCCGCCTGTCGCGCGGGGCGCTGCCGCATCTGCGGGCTGCCGGCGGTGGCGTCATCGTCATGATCGCCTCGATCTACGGACGCGAAGCGGGCGGCGGCCCCAGCTACAACGTCGCCAAGGCGGCCGAGATCAGCCTCGCCAAGGCGATGGCGCGGGATCTCGCCCCGGACGGGATTCGTGTTCTCAGCGTCGCGCCCGGCTCGATACTCTTTCCCGGGGGCGGCTGGGACCGGCGCCAGAAGGCCGATCCCGAGGCGATCGCCACTTTCGTCCGGCAGGAGATTCCGTCGGGTCGCTTCGGTCGTCCCGAGGAGGTCGCGGACGTGGTCACCTTCCTCTGCTCGCCCCGCGCCAGCTGGGTCACCGGGTCGTGCGTGCCCGTGGACGGCGGACAATCGCGCGCATTCTGAGCGGTCGCCCAGGCCGCTTCAGACCAGCGGCGATCCCCGCCGTCGCAAGACATAGGCAGCGTCCCGCCAGCTACCGAGGTTTGGCAACGCAAGCCTCTCTTCGAGTATCCATTCCCGCTCCAGCCGAGCGAAGAACGCCGGTGAGCCGAACGACTTCACGTGATCGCCGACGAAGACCAGATGCTCGCCGGTGAAGCGATCGAGTGCCTCGTCGCCCATTGGCGAAAAGATCGGCAAGGCCCCCGCATCCGCCTCTTCGCGGTTGATTACGCCGGGCGGCCAGCAGAGCAACAAGGCGCGGGCACCTGTGGCCGCCGCGAGCGCCTCGCTGGGACCGCCGACCGCGACGGGATGGTGCTGATGCAACCGCCCGCCCGGCCGCAGCTGATCGAAGGGCAACACGCGATCGAATGCGGTCACGGTCGCGCCCCGATCGGTCAAGCAGCGCGCCCAGTATCCGCCGCCGGCGCCGACCTCGACCACGCTCTGCCAGGACGCGATCCGTTCGAGTACTTCGTCGGTGGGAACGGCATAGGAGAAGGCGGTCACGAGCACGGGCCGCATCGCCCGCAACAGCGTCGGGCCGTCGACGGGAGCCACGAGTCCCGGCAGCTCGCGGCACAGGCGCAGGTAGGGATTGCCCGCGGAATGGCGCGTGTGCGGCAACGCGGCCAGCGCTCGCAGCAGCGCGAGACCGGCGTCGGCGCGCGAGGCTTCGTCGTCGTAAAGAAGGTGAGCGGCCCGGCTGCCCGCGGTCAGGGCATCGATGAAGACGCGCTCGAGGCGGCGCAAAACGGGGCCAGGAAGCAGGCAATCCGCGGACAGCACGGCCGCGCACCATAGCAAAAGGCAGAGCCCGGCAGCGCTGCTGCGTTGGTCATCGAAGGGCGTCGAGCAGATCGATGCGCGACCATGGCTTGCGCAGACCGAGACGCACCCCGCTTCCCGACGGGCCGGAGGAGCGCGAGCGTTCATCCCGCAATCCGATGAGGAGGGGGGCCGTCGTGCCGAGATCGAGATCGCGCAGCTCCGCGAGGAACGCCGAGCCGTCCAGATTCGGCATGTCGTCATCGACCAGGATGTGGGTGGGGCGAAGGCCGAAGTGCAACAGCGCCAGCGCATCGAAGCCGTTTTGTGCGGTCACCGGTACGTAGGGTTGTCCCTCGAGATGTTCCCGGAAAGCGTTGCGCACATCGGGATCGTCGTCCACCAGCAGGACGTAGGGGGGCAGAGGAGCCCTCTCTTCCTCGTCTCTCTCGTCGATCTCCCCGATGGGAAGCTCGACGGCGAAGCTGGCGCCCATGCCGAGGCGGCTGAAGACCTCTATGGTGCCGCCGTGGGCGTCGACGATCTGACGGACGATCCAGAGGCCCAAGCCGAAGCCGCCCCGGTGTCGCGACTCCGCCACGCGCTCGAAGCGCCGGAAGATCAGCGCGAGGTGCTCGGGCGCAACGCCGATCCCCTGGTCGCTCACCAGCAAGGTGGCCGTCCCCTCTCGCAGCCGACCGGCGAAGATCGAGATCGGGCGTCCCGCGCCGTAGCGCAAAGCGTTCGACAGGAGGTTGGTCAGCACCTGTTCGAGGCGCGAGGAATCCCAGCGACCCCGCAAGCGCGGAGCCTGGGACTCGAACTCCACGGCGCACTCGGCACGGATGGCTTCATCCTCGAAGGCGACCAGGGAGCGTTGAACGAGCTGCACCAGATCGACGTCGCTCCGGTCGAGCTCGAGCCGGCCGGCGTTGATACGGGAGAGATCGAGGAGTTGATTGACGAGACTCGAGAGGCGATGGATGCCGCTGCCGAGAGCCTCGAGCTTGCTTGTGATCGCCGGCAGGTCCTTTTCGGTGGCTCGCCGGGCTGCGCGCAGAGCGCCGTCGATCTGGAGCTGGATGGGAGTCAGCGGCGTCCGTAGCTCGTGCGAGGCGATCGAGAGGAACTCGTCGCGCAGGCGGATCGCCTCCTGTGCTTGCGACAATTTCATTCGCTCTGCCTCGGCCTTGCGCTGATCGGTGACGTCGCGGACGGCAGCGATGGCAATCGGATCTTCACCGCCGTCGTTGTCGAGCGGCGAGAGACTGATCTCTGCCGGGAACTCGCTGCCGTCCTTGCGCAGTCCATAGAGGGCCACACCGCCTTCACCCATCGGCCGCGCGCGCTGCTGCCCCATGTACTTCGATCTGTGGTGCGGATGCGCCTGGCGATAGCGCTGCGGGATCAGCATCTCGACTGGCTGCCCAAGCATCTCGTCGCGCTGATATCCGAACAGCCTTTCGGCCTGTCCGTTGACGAGCACGATGCGCCCTTCGCGGTTTGTGAGCACCATGGCGTCGGGCGCCGCCTCCATCAGCCGCCGCATGCGCGGATCGGCCATGTCGGACTCGGCCGTGTCGTTTCTCCGGGACTCCTCGAGGCCTCCCGGGACCGAGCCGCCGCCCGGCTCGGGCGATCTGTCGGAACCGTGGAGGAGCGAGCTCATTCCGATTCCTGGCGTTGCTCACCGGTCGTTGGCGGCAAAGCGACTTCCGGAGCGGGAGGCAGCACGATCGTGAAGGTCGTTCCTCGCCCCGGCTCGCTGCTCACGGAGATGGACCCTCCGTGGGCCTCCAGAATGGATCGACTGATGAACAAGCCGAGGCCCGTGCCCTCGCCAGTTGGCTTGGTGGTGAAGAACGGCTCGAACAGGCGCTTCTGCAGCGACGCAGCGATGCCCGGACCGTTGTCGGTGACATCTATGACCACACCCCTTACGTCGTTGTGAAGGTGAACCCGAACGCGGTTGTCGGAGAATCGGCGAGGGTCGAAAGCCTGCGCTGCATTGACCAGGAGGTTCACGAGAACCTGCGTGAGCTGCCCGGTGTCGCCCAGCACCGGTCGCACCGGAGCGGCATCGAACAGGATGTGCGCACGCGCGTCGATCGGACCCGACGCGAGCTTGATGGCGGTCTGCACGACAGCGGCGAGATCGACGACGGCACTGGGGCGGACTGGCACGTGAGCAAAGGAGCGCAGACTGCTCGCGATGTCGCGCATACGAAGCGCTCCTGCCAGCGCGTCCTGGGTCGTCTCGTCCAGCCTGTCGAGACCGGAGGCGAGCGCCTCGGCCGCTTGTCCCGCGTTGGGCGGCAGCGAGACTTCGCGAACGACCCTGAGATCACGTTTCATCCGAGGAAGCGCTTCGGTGACCAGTTCGACGTTTGCGGTGACCGCGCCCAGCGCGTTGTTGATCTCGTGCCCCACGCCGACCGCGAGGGTTCCCAGCGCCGCCAGGCGCTGCGTGTGGCCGAGCCGCTCACGGATCTGTCGCTCCTCTCGATCACGTAGAATCTGATCGATCCGCAAGAGGAGCTCTTCCGCGGAGAAGGGTTTGCTGAGGTAAGCATCCGCGTGAATGGCGCGGGCCTTGGGGCTACAGTCCGCCGAGATGGCCACCACGGGTATGTCGGCGAGGGCCGGATCCGTGCGTTGCTTGACCCGAAAGTCCCACCCGTCCATGACGGGCATCATCAGGTCGAGGATGATGAGATCGGGCAGCGGCCGGCCATCACGGAGGACTTGCAGCGCGGCCTGTCCCTGATCCGTGGCCGATACCTCGAAGCCTTCTTCCTCCAGCAGCTCACAGACCGTCGTCCGAATCGACACGTCGTCTTCGATGACGAGCACCCTGCGCGCGATGCCGAGGGTGCCGACACCGACACCGCTCATCGTCGCCCACGAGGTTGCAGCTACACCGGTCATGACTTGCATCCCCTCGACACAGTAACAGTGGAGTCGAGTAGGGTCGATAGCCAGCTTTCATATTGATCGAGAGGAGAAGGCCTATTTCTTGCGAACGTTGTTTTGGCGAACGCCGTTTTGGGGAACGGCCGCTATGTGAGTCGTCACCCGCCGCTTTCCCGTGTGCGCGCACGAATTGCGAAGCGGCACGTCCGGTGACGGTGACGATCGAGCGCACACTTGTCGTTCGAGAGGCGCGTGCCTCTCACTTCCCGCCACCTCGAGAAAACACATGCGGCGCGGAAGAATCCTTCGACGGTGATCGCGAAAGTTCACACGCTTGAAACATGAGGCATGGGCAACGCGACCAGCGGCACCTGGCCGGCGCCGAGGGCGGCGATCGCGATCGAACTCGCTTTGAGGCGATCCCAACCATGGGCCTGCATCGTGACCGCCGACCATGAGGTCGGCCTGCATCTCCGCAGCGTCGGCGGCAAGCTGCTCACCAACGGGCCCTCGCACCGCCGTGACACGGAGGTGCACCTCGGCGAGAGGCCGTAACCAGTCCAGCGCGAGACGTGCGCCGTCTCCGCGTTCTACGGCTACGCTTATGCTTACGCTTACGCTCAGTGGCCGCTTTGCGTTCGTCCACTCGTCGAAG
>JANNNO010000125.1:0-3049 GCA_031398585.1 Myxococcales bacterium
CCCCGCCTCCGTGTTTTTAACATTTCGCGTCTCCGGCGAGGTGGGGGGCTTGGGGCTGCTACTTCCGCGGCCCCGCACTACAAACGGCGGGTTCCGCAGGGGGCGGTTTTTACATGAAACGGCCGGGTCCGCAGCGAGCGGCCCGGACATGAAACGGCCGGGTCCGCAGCGGGCGGCCCGGCCGGTGTGCGGTCCAGAACCTGACGTGCCTCGCGCGGGCGACGTCGAATCAGTTCTGTTGTCGTACGTTCAAGGCGTGCAGGCCTTTGGCACCCTGTTCGATCTCGAATTCAACCGTCTGCCCCTGCGCCAGAGATCGATACCCCTCCGTCTGAATCGATGAGTAGTGGACGAACACGTCCTCCTCCCCGTCCCGCGCGATGAACCCGAACCCCTTCGCGTCGCTGAACCACTTCACCTTACCGGTTGCCATTCACTACCTCCTGCTAACAACAGTCTCAATTGAAACGAATGACCAACCGCTGAGCAATGAAGGTTGATCACCTGAACCGAAAGTACCGGGACCAGCGATAGAGTCAAGATCACGAACGTGCTCTCGACGCGTGAGTTCTGCGCTGGAATCACGTGAAAAAATTTTGGTATTTCCGGCAGCGAATCGCGTTCGTGAAGTCGCGTTCATCCACCAAAACGACTCAGAAACGCCATCACAACAATTGCGGGATCAGGCGCTTCGAGTACGGCGCGAATGCAGGCGACGCCTGCTGCGCCAGCTGCCCGACACGCGGATGTCACTTCCGGCGTGATGCCGCCGAGCGCCAGTACAGGCACTTCATTGTCAGTGACAACTTGTAAGCCCGCGATTCCTCGTGGCGAGACGAGATTTCGTTTCGACGGCGTTTCAAGAATCGGACCGAAAAACACGAAATCAGCACCTGCGTTCGCCGCCGCGACGACCTCAACCGACGTGTGTGTCGAAACCCCTACACGTAGGATGGGCGATGCAGCACGGACGTCCACAACCGCAATTCCGCGCGTCGGCAAATGAATGCCTTCGGCATTGCACGCAATGGCAATGTCGAGCCGCGAATTGATGAACAGATCAGCCCGCGCGGATTTCGTGATCTGCGCAACAGAAAGCGCAAGGTCGAGGTAAGCAGCGCCCTCGAGATCCTTCTCGCGGAGGTGTATGCCAAGCGGCAGACGACCGTCTTCGCGGCGAAAGGATTCAGCGCCAATCAGCGCTCGCTTCAATACGTCGACCAGCGGTCGGCCGCCGGTCGCTCGCCGATCGCTGATGATGGTGAGTGCCGGCGCCTGATACACCGGCGCAGGCTACTCGATGAGACCTTCGATTGGCGACGAGGCCGAAGCGTAGAGCTTGCGCGGCATGCGACCGGCACGGAAAGCCTTACGACCCGCGCTGACGGCTTCGCGCATGGCATCGGCCATGAGCAAAGGATCTCGCGCGCCCGCGATCGCCGTGTTCATCAGCACGCCATCACAGCCGAGCTCCATCGCAATCGCCGCATCGGAGGCCGTGCCGACGCCGGCGTCGACGATGATTGGCACCTTGGCGTGCTCGAGGATGATCCTCAGGTTGTAGGGATTGCGAATCCCCAGGCCGGAGCCAATCGGCGCGGCCAGCGGCATCACCGCCGCGCAGCCGGCGTCCTCGAGCTTGCGGCAGAGGATCGGGTCGTCCATGCAGTAGGGCAGAACGACGAATCCCTCTTTCACGAGAATCTTGGCCGCAGCCAAGGTCGCTTCGCCATCGGGGAACAGGGTCTTGGGATCACCGATCACCTCGAGCTTCACGATCTCCGCGATGCCGAGCTCGCGCGCCAGGCGACAGGTGCGCAGAGCTTCCTCGGCGGTGTAGCAGCCGGCCGTGTTGGGCAAGATGGTGTGCCGCTTGCGATCGATGGCGTCGAGCACGTTGGCCACGCCCGGGGTTAGATCGACCCTTCGGAGCGCGACGGTGACGATCGAAGCCCCGGTCCGATCGAGAGCTTCCCGCGTCTCCTCGATCGATTTGTATTTCCCGGTGCCGACCAGCAGCCGCGAAGCAAATGAGCGCCCCGCGATGACCAAGGGATCCGCGCTCGTCGCGGCCGCCTCTGCGCCCGAACCGCCACCCGAACCGCCACCAATGAAAGCGACGATCTCCACCCGATCCCCCTCGCCCAAGATCGCCTCGCCCCAAGTCTTCCTCGGAACGACGTCCTCGTTCCGCTCGACCGCCACGCGCGCAGGATCGAGACCCAATTTCTGCAGCAAAGTGGCCACGGTGGTTCCAAGCGGGGCGCTCTCCGGCTTTCCGTTCACGGTGAGGTTCAGGGCGTTCATCGCAGGGAGAATAATCGGAAATGCGAGGGTTGCACCCAGCGGCCCCGCGCAGGTCGGTGGCGAAACCCGGTGCGCCGCGCCTTCCCAGCGCGCTGGCTCTGGAGTAGACCTACGTCCCTTTCATGCGCTGCCCTTTCTGCCAGGCCATCGACGACAAGGTCGTCGACACCCGGCCAAGCGACAACGAGCAGGTGATTCGCCGTCGACGCGAATGCACCGGCTGCGGCCGTCGCTTCACCACTTACGAGCGCGTCGAGGAAGTGCTGCCGCTGGTGGTGAAGAAGGACGCGCGTCGCGAGCCCTTCGACCGGCAGAAGCTCCTGTCGGGGCTAACGCGCGCCTGCGACAAACGCCCGGTGCCCGCCTCGGCCATCGAACGGCAGGTCGACCTGATCGAACGAGCGCTGGTCGAGCTCGGCGAAAAGGAGGTCGCCTCCTCCAAGATCGGGGATGCGGCCTTGGCGGGTCTGCGCGAGCTCGACGACGTCGCTTACCTGCGTTTCGCTTCGGTCTATCTCTCGTTCAAGGACGCCGGTGAGCTGATGCGTGAGGTCCAGCGGGTGCTGGCAGAAAAAGGCACCGGGTCGTGAGCCCGGCGACCACCACGTCCGCCTTCACACCAGCCGACGTCCGCATCATGCGGCGGGCGATCGCCCTGGCGGAAACCGCTCGCGGCGCCACCCATCCCAACCCCGTGGTGGGCGCGATCATCGTCAAGGACGGCCGCGTGCTGGCCACGGGG
>JANNNO010000144.1:0-6483 GCA_031398585.1 Myxococcales bacterium
GGCCGTGGCCTCCCTCCTCGTCAACCACGGCCTGTGCGCCTGGCTCTTTCGCCGCGAGCTCGCGGCTGCCCGCTTGTCGACCGCGGATGCGGCCCTCCCGCAGGCGATACCGTCACAACCGCCCGCCGCGCGGATCCGTAACGCCAGCACGTTGCTGGTGCTGGCCGCGACGGTGGTCGCCTATCTCGCTGGCGCCGATCTCGCGTTCACCGCGGTCGCCGCCTTCACCGGGCTCCTGATCGTTCACCGGGCCGATCCGAGAGTCTTTTGGGGACGCATCGACTGGTCCGTGTTGCTTTTCTTCGGCGGCCTCTTCGTCGTCGTCGAGGCCTTCGTCCGGTCCGGAGCGGCCGGTGCGCTGCTGGATCGTTTTCCCGTGTTCGTTGGCGCAGGCGGCGGCGGCGCGCTCGATTGGGCACGCACGTCGCTGGTCTTCCTCATTGGCTCGAACATCGTATCGAACGTGCCTTTCATCCTCGTCGTGCGCGACGAGGTCACCCGGATGCCCAACCCGACGCTCGCCTGGGAGCTGCTCGCGGTCGCCTCGACCTTCGCGGGCAACCTGACCTTGCTCGGGTCGGTGGCCAACATCATCGTCGCCGAGCGCGCGCATCACCTGGGCGGGTTGCCCTTCTTCAAACACCTTCGCATCGGGTTGCCGCTGGCGCTGATCACGACCGCGCTTGGCACCGCGTGGCTCCTCTTCGTACACGGGGTGGCGTCGTGAACGTGGCGGCGTCGGGGCTTTGTTCGAAACGCGGGGCGCGGTAGGAATGTCCGACGTGCAACCGCTCTGGGGACGCCCGGCCCGCTGGCTGGTCGGGATCGGCAAGGCAGCCGCGGCCATCGTCATCGGGCTCATGCTGCTGTCTTTCGCGTTGCCGCTCGTCGTGCGCGGGCCGCGGTTCGCGTCGCTGGTGAAACGCTATCTGCCGCCCATGCAGGGAACCATCGATCTCACGGGCGGCTCGCTCGGAGCGACGGCACTCTGGGCGTACGCCTTCGGGCGTCCCGTGCCGATCGCGATCGAGGGGCTGTCGGTAAAAGATCCGGAAGGCGTCGAGGTGTTGCGAGCGCAACGGCTGACCACGCGGCTCGAGATCAACCGCAAGCCGCTGCGGGTCTTCATGCACGACCTGCGCCCTGGCAAAGCGATGTGGCGCTTTTCCCGCATGAAGACGCAGCGGCGAATCGGCTTTCTGGCGGCGTTCATGCGCCAGCCACCCCCGCCGCCCCCGCCCGGAACGACGCCCCGTCCGCCCGCGCAACCGCCAGCGCCGCCCGCCCCGAGCGCTCCCGGTGTGCCGCGCGCGGCGTTCGGCATCGCCAGTGCGCAGCTCGACGGCCTCGAAGCGATCTTCGACTTCTGGGGCTGGGGGCTACGCCTCGATGACATCAAGGCGCGCGGCTTTCTCAAGATCGAGTTAGGGACAGGCAAGCCGCCCATCACTTTCGACGCGCGAGAGGTGGACGCGCGCCGGGGCGGCCACCTGCGCATCCTCGGCGGTGATCGCGCCACCGTGATCCCCTTCGATCGCGCTGCCATCGAACGTGTCGGGACCGCCGACGATGCGCCGGCGAGCCTGCTCCTCATCGTGAAGGCCGCCATGACCGGGGCCTCGGAGCTCTCGGGCCAGGCCATCTTTCCCGCGCTCTTTCCCGGCCGGCCGCCCGGCGCCACGCGCGGTCTCAAGGTCGATGCGACCTGGAAAAAGGCCGGCGCCGGTCTGTCCGCAGCGTTGGCGTCGCGCGGGCTCGAGGGCCTCGCCATCTCGGGTGACGACGCGCTCTTTCGCGCCAAGGTCACCAGCAATTCTTTCCGCGACATCGACGGCAGCTTCCTAACCGCGGGCCTGGACGTCGTCTATCGCGGCTTTCGGATCGACGACCTCGGTTTCGACCTGTCGATGGTCGGGCCGCCGGTGCGAGTCGCCCTCGACGATCTGCGCTTCTCGGCGCCTTCGGGCGGACAGGTCAAAGGCACCGCCGCGCTTGAGAAAGACGGCACCGCCCGCCTGGATCTGTCGCTGGATCGACTGCAGACCGAAGGGGTCCTGCCGCCCTATCTGCGCCCGTTGCTGGGCGGCCAGGTGGTGGGCGCGCTGTCGCTGCGGGCGAATCGCAGCACGGGCAGCGCGCACCTGGTCGGCATCGACGTGACGCTGGATCGCATACGACGCGGCCCTTTGCCAAAACGCCTCCGCATCCAGTCGGGCAAGCCGAGCGCGCGTCCACCGGCCATCTTGCCGCCGCCGGTGCGGGATCAGCTGCTCGTGCACATCGGCGAGGTCGGCTTCGAACGTGGGCTCCTCGAGGTCAGCCGACTGGGCGCGACGTTTGCCGGCGCCTCGATCGAGGCTCCGCGCGCCACTCTGCTCTTCCCGCGGCTGCGCAAGGTGGGCGAAGGCCCCCCCGAAATCGACGTCGCCGTAGACGTGCGCAACCTCGACATTCGCGAGGTGATTCCTGGGACCGGCCTTGCCGGAGTGCTCGGCTTTCGTTCGCAGGCCAAAGGACCGCTCGACGACCTCGTGGCGCGGGTGTCGTTTCTCCCCAGTGCCACGCTCACCGTGTTCGATCAGCCATACAAGCTGCCGCACAACGCCCGAGTTCGGATCCGTCGCGGTGACGAGCTCTCGGTGACCGGCCTTCACCTCGGTGCTCCCGGTGGTGGTCGCATTGTGGTCGAGGGAGGACTCGTGGTCGATCGGAGCGTGGATCTGTCCATCGTCGCCGAAGGTCATCGCCTCGACCGTGTGCCTTTCGTCTCGGCGCAACTGCCCTCGCTGGGCGGCACGCTCGCCGGCCGACTCCACGTCGGCGGCCATCCTCAAAATCCAATGCTCGATGGCACCGTTCGGCTAGCAGGCGTCACCCTGCGAGGCACATCTCTTGGTGCCGGTGCGCTCAAGCTGACCGGCCAATCGCCGGGGCGCTCTTCGTTCACGGGATCCTTTTTCGAGCAGCTCGCCGTTTCGGGAAACCTCGGTATCGGTCAGGCGGGACCTGCCTTCGATGTGATCGTCAACGCGCGCAAGCTGGTGCTGGATCCCTTCTTGCCGGAGTTGCCGTTCTTGCGGGCGCCGCGGTTGCGCGTGGGCGGCCGGCTGTCACTCTCGGCCCGATCGCACCGCTCGCTCGAGCTCGACGCTGCCTTCGATTCGGTGCTGTTCGCCATGGGCTGCAAGGCGCGAACCGGCGACCCCCGCGGGCCGGGATGTCTGGTGCTCGAGAACCGCGGGCCAATCTCGGCACGCGCGCGGGACGGCGCCGCGCACGTCACGCTCGATCGGGCCCGCTTCGTTGCGCCAGGTAGCGATTTTCAGATCGCCGGCTCGATCGCCA
This sequence comes from Myxococcales bacterium, assembly GCA_031398585.1. Lineage (GTDB taxonomy): Bacteria > Myxococcota_A > Polyangia > Fen-1088 > Fen-1088 > JANNNO01. Next base: position 3,346 of record JANNNO010000144.1, read on the forward strand.
AAGGCGCGCTCGACGCGCGGCGGGAAGGTCACTTCGGTCTCGATGCGCTGGGGCCGCTGCTGGAAGTTGGCGGTCGTCGTCTCATGGAAGCGCGTGGCGTGGTGAGCGCTGACATCAGCGCGCGCGGCCGCGTGGTGCAGCCGGTTCTGAACGCCGAGCTCGAGGTGAAGGAACCCCTGCGCTTCGCCAGCCCGCTCATGGGTCTCGAGGTCGGGGTTCCGCGCGGGCACATCGCCATCGAGCCGCTGCGGGTCCGCAGTCGTGGCCTCAGCGTCGCCCTGCCGGGGGCAAAACTCGAGATCGCGGGTGAAGCGCCGGCGGAGCTCTTGCGCGGGGGAGGGCCGCTGTCGGATTCGTCGTCGCAACGACCGCTGGCGCTGCGGCTGGCCGGCACACTCGATGCGTCGCTGCTGGCGCGTGTGTTGCCGACGATGGTCGCCTCGGCGCGGGGACCGATCGAGATCGCGGGTCGTGTCGACGGCACGCCTGCGCAGCCGGTGCTCGATGGCGAAGCCACCCTGGGCGCCATTTCCATCACCACGCGTCCCAACAAGAATCAGCCGGCGCTCAAAGTGGCGGTGCACAGCGGGCGGATCTCGGCACGTGGCAGTCGCATCACCATCGATCGGATCACGGCCGACGTCTCTCCGGGAGGAAACGTCGTGATCGGACCTGCCGGTCGCAACGCCTCGATCGAGGTGGTCTCGCTGTCGCCGGCGACAATCGGCAAGGTCGACATTCCCGTGGTGGGCAAGGGCCTCAATCTCGATCTCGGCTGGCTGCGGCTCGATGACGGCGCGCTCGACGTCTCCCTCAAGGGCGATGCAGGAGGTGCGCTCGCGCTCGCCGGCAATCTCGAGCTCGGCGCTGGCCGCGTGAGCCCGCAGAAGTTTCCCAAGGCAGCGCCCGCGCCGCCGCGATCGCCGGCTGGCCGCGCGCCCCGCCCACCGAGCCGGCCCGGTCCGCCGCCGATGAAGCTCGATCTGCGCATTACGAGCGACGGCGAGCGCTTCGTGGTCGATCCCGGCTGGCTGCCGGACTTGCATCTCGGTCTCGACGTTCGCGTCGGCGGGACGATGGGCCGGCCGAGCGTCGCCTGGGACGCCGAAGGCAAAGGCGCCTGGAGCGCGTTCGCTCTCTTCCTGTTTCGCCTTTTTTCCTGATCGGCGCTTTTCACCGGCGCATTTGCGCGCTCGCGCTTCCAAGTGACGTGAGCTCGTCGAGGCGAATACGAATGCACTTGCGTCTTGGTGATATAGTTGACTATAACACTCAGACAGATGTTCCTTCCGATCGAGCTTTCGTCAGGCCTGCCCATCTACCGCCAGCTCATGGAGCAGGTGCGGCGCATGTTGGCCGCTGGCTCCTTGCGCCCCGGCGACAAGCTCCCTTCGGTACGCGAGCTATCGGCCAATCTGCGCATCAATCCACTCACGGCCGCCAAGGCGTACCAGGAGCTGGAGCACGCTGGGTTGGTCGAGATGCGACGGGGCCTGGGTGTCTTCGTCGCCGCCGGGGCACGCGCCTCACCGGGCAACGGCGCCGTCGGGCGTGTTGCGGCTGCCGAGCTGCAGCCCGCACGCGGCCAGGCGGTCGCAGCCAGCGCCGAGCGCCTCGTGCTCGAAGCGGTGCAGGCGGGCCTCGGTCTGAATGAAATCTTGGCGCTCGTCAAACAGGTCTGGAATCAGGTTCGCAAAGGGACAAGAGGAGAGAGCGAATGACCACGACACCGGTTTTCAGCTTCGTAGGGGTCGAGAAGCGCTTCGGCACGACCGAGGCTCTGTCGGGCATTTCGCTGCAGGCCAGCCCGGGCACGGTGATCGGCCTCATCGGCCGCAACGGCGCCGGCAAGACGACGGCGTTGCGCTGCCTCCTGGGGCTGCAACGGCCGACCCAGGGCAAGATCAGCGTCTTTGGCGAAGAGCCGACGCGGCTTTCGGTGGCGGCCAAGCAGCGGATCGGCGCCATGCTCGACGGCGGACTGCCATTCCCTACCGCCTCTGCGCACGAGCTGTTCAACTTCGTGGCCCCGCTCTATCCCCGCTGGGATCCGGTGGTCGAGGCGAACCTCTGCCGGCGCTTCGAGATCGATCGGCGATGCAAGATCGAGAAGCTTTCGCTCGGGCAGCAGCGTGCGGTTGCGCTGGCGCTGGCGCTCTGTCCGCGCCCGGATCTGCTCGTACTCGACGAGCCGGCGGCCAACCTCGATCCGGTGCTGCGCCGGCAGTTTCTCGCCGAGGTGCTCGATCTGGTCGCGGACGAGGGGCGCACGGTCCTCTTTTCCAGCCACAACCTCGGCGACGTCGAACGCATCACGGATCGGGTCGCCTTTTTGCACCAGGGCCGGCTGTTGCTGGATCGTCCCACCGAGGAGCTTCGCGAGCGGATGCGCCGGCTGCGCTTCATCTTCCCGGGTGACGCCCCCGCCAAGGTCGATCTGCCCGGGCTTCTGGCGTCACGCCGCAGTGGCCGCGAGCTGCTCTTGACCGTCGACGGCCTCGACCCCGCGGCGGTCTCGGCGCTCGAGAGATCCACTGGCGCGACAATCGACGTGGCGCCGCTCGGTCTCGAGGATCTCTTCGTCGACCTGGTCGGACGCGACGACGGCCAGACCGCCAGCGCCGCGTGAGGACGCCATGACCCTTGCGCAATCTTTTCAGCTCATCCGCTGGACGCTCGCTCGACCCACGACCGAGCAGGCCCAGTTCCGCCCCGTGATGACGATCGTGTCGTGTTTGTTCATGCTGCCGACACTCGCCCTCGGGTACTTCGATTCGGTCAAGACCGGTATACCCGTGCCGCTGTCGATGCTCATGGCCGCTGGATTCGGGCAGCAGATCTTCATGCTCGCGTTCGGGCTTCGACGATCACGCCTGCAAGCCATGCCGGTCGTGCAGCTGCTGCCATTTTCACCAAGCGCGCAGCGGCTGCATGCGGTCCTCTTCGATCTCGCGATGCCGGTCTTGCTGGCGACCGCGGCGGTGGCGTTGACGCCGTCACACAATCGTTTTCGGGTCCTGAGCGCGGTCGTCATGGCCATCGCGCTGGCCGTCGTCGCTGCGACACCGGGGAATCCTTTGCGCCGTGGGTTCATCGGAACGACCTTCGGGGCGAGTCTGTTTTCGCTCGCGCTGCTGG
>JANNNO010000150.1:0-5368 GCA_031398585.1 Myxococcales bacterium
CCGGGCCTGCGGGCACGGGCCGAACGGGGCGAGATCGCCTTCGGCACGGTCGACAGCTTCCTGGTCGCGCGTCTGTCGGGCCTAGCGGCTCACATCACCGACGTGACCAACGCCTCGCGCACGCTGCTCTTCGATCTGCACACGCTCGACTGGAACGAGGAGCTGGCGCGGCTCTTCGCGGTGCCGATGGCGGTTTTGCCCAAAGTGGTAGCGTCGGCAAGCGCGCCGGGCACCGCGCTGGCCACCACGCTGGGCGTTCCCGGCGTCGCCGACGGCACACCGATCGCGGGCATCGCCGGCGATCAACAGGCGGCGCTCTATGGCCAAGGCTGCATCTCGCCCGGCGATGCCAAGTGCACCTACGGCACGGGAGCCTTCCTCTTGATGAACGTGGGCCCAAAAGTGGTGACGTCGCAAAGCCGCCTGCTCACCAGCGTCGCCTGGACCAAGGACGAAACCACGCTCTACGCGCTCGAAGGCAGCGCCTTCATCGCAGGCGCCCTGGTGCAGTGGCTGCGGGACGGCCTCGGCATCATTTCGCGGGCCTCCGAGATCGAGGCCCTGGCGGCCAGCGTGCCCGACGCGGGCGGCGTCACCATCGTCCCGGCGCTTGCGGGGTTGGGCGCGCCGCACTGGCGACCCGATGCCCGCGGGATCATCTCGGGGATCACGCGCGGCACTACGCGGGCCCACATTGCGCACGCGGCCCTCGAAGCGATCGCGCTCACCATCGTCGAGCTGGTCCGCGCGATGGAGAGCGACTCGGGCCGGCGGCTGCGGGCTCTGCGCGTGGACGGCGGCGCAGCGGCCAACGATCTCCTGATGCAGATGCAAGCCGATCGGCTCGGCGTGCAGGTCGTGCGTCCGACCTTCGTCGAATCGACGGCGCTCGGGGCCGGCCGCCTTGCGGGCGAGGCCGTCGGATTTTTCACCAGCGATGCGGCGAGCGCCGATCGAGGCACCACCTTCACCCCGCGATGGTCGGACCAGCAGCGGTCCGACGCACGTGAACGATTCGCCGCTGCCGTCGCCAAGGCGTGACGACGACACCCCTCTCCGATGTCCTCGACGCCCTCCACGAAAGAGCCCTCGTGTCCGCCCTAGGCACCATCCTCGCCAACCGCCGCATCGTGGTTTCTGCCGGGCCGGGCGGCGTGGGAAAGACCACAGTGGCAGCTTCGCTGGGGGCCATGTTTGCCCGCGCGGGCAGGCGAACCCTCGTCGCCACCATCGATCCAGCACCCCGGCTTGCCGACGCCCTCGGCCTGCCCGGCCTTGGCCCCGTGCCAACTCCCCTGCCCGCCGAAGCGTCGCTGGCGCTCGGGATCTTGCCGGGCAGCTTGCTGGCCGCGCGCATCGACACCAGTCTCTCGTTCCGCCGCCTGGTCGAGGGTGAGGTGACGGATCCCGAGATGCGCCGCCGGATCTTCGACAACGCCATCTACCGCCAGATGACCTCGACCCTCACCGGATCGCAGGAGTACGCGGCGACCGTCGCGTTGCACGACTTTTTCGCCAGCGGCGAATACGAAGTCATCGTGCTCGACACGCCTCCCACCGCGAATGCGCTCGATTTTCTCGATGCACCCCGCCGCATCGCCGACGCGGTCTCGAGCCCCGCGCTCAGCTGGTTTGCGCGATCGCCCGGTGACTCGGGCCGCTTCTCCTTCAAGCGTCTCCGCTCGGGCGGCGCCGTCGTGCTCTCTCGCATGGGCAAGTTCGTCGGCAGCCAGTTCCTCGATGATCTCGGCGCCTTTCTCGGCGATTTCCAGGGTGTGCTCGGCGGCTTTCTCCGGCGGGCCCAGGCGGTCGAAGCGCTCTTGCGGCGACCCGAGACCGGCTTCGTCCTGGTGATGGCGCCCGAGCTGCCCGCGGTCAACGAGGCGCTGATCTTTCACGATCGCCTGCGCGAAGCTGGCCTTCGCCTCGACGGCTTCATCGCCAACCGCGTCCTGCCCGACGCGGGTGCGGCCGAGGAGGCATCGAGGAACGAGCTGGCGGCCGAGCTGGGTCGGCACCCCAAAGTGATCGCGCAGACCCCGATTGAGCGCGCCGATGCCTTTTCCGCTCTCGACGGCGCCCTGGCTTATCTCCGCTGCGCGACCGCGTCGCAGCGCCGTCAGATCGATCGCCTCGCCGCCAGCGCGCCCGGGATCCCGATCGCCGAGCTGCCGTTGCTGCCACACGAGGCATCGAGCCTTTCGGCCCTGCGACTCATCGGCGAATCGCTCGCCGGCGCCGGCGCTGCCGAACGTCAGTGAGCGACGACGTTCACCACGGGCACCGCCACCCGCGGCACCGAAATCACCGGCCCGCGAACCGGCAAGCTCGGCGTGCTCGGCATCGCCACCGGCCAGAGCGCTGACGGCGAACGGCGGATGCCTGCGGAGGCGATCGTGTCGACGGCGTCGGCCCGCACGGGCTCGCCGGTCTTGGCAACGACAGCAACGGCGGCAGCCCGCCTCGATGCGCGGGCTTTGCCTTTCGCTGGGCCGCGCTCGCCGCGAAGCTTCGCCACGGTGCGATCAGGTCTCTCCAGCGAAGGCCCGGGCTTCCAGCGAGCCACGACCTCGGCGAGCGACGGCGTCGTCCACGCGACCAACGCGAGCATGCCACAGACAGCCGCCGTGCTCGCGACGGCAAAACCGGTGCGCGACCAGCGGTGCAGACGATAGGCGAGTGCGCAGACGACGAGCGCGGCCAGGAGCAGCGGCGAGAAGCGGGCATCCAGAGTCGCGATGGTCGCCATCACGAGGTCGGCTTGCGGGCTCGCCTCGGCCAGTTGCTGGCGGGCCAAGGGAAACGCGAAAAGCGCCAGCGTACCTACCAGCGCGGTCGGAAGCGCCGATAGACAGGCGAGCCGCAAGCGCGTCGACATCCGGAAGAAAAAGCGTCTCGTCTTCGACAAAGGCGTGGCCCGTCCCCCGTTTCCGTCCCGTCGACCGAGCGGCACGCCCGGCGTGCTTCAGTGATAGCTGGCAACTACCGAGAACGCCCGCGCGCCATCGCCGAAGGTGGGCAGAAAACCGCAGATCTTCATGGGCGACGTGCCACCCACATCTGCGGGGATCTCGCTTCCGCGCTGCTCAGCCCGCCCGTCGCGGCGAAGAGATCACCGGCAGGCGTCGCAGCCGCCGCTCGAGCGAGTACATCGCCTTGGCCTGCAGCGCCCGCTTGTGGTCGTGCCCGAAGAGATGGCAAAGGCCGTGAATCGCGAGGCGCTCGAGCTCGGGCGCGAGGCGCCCCCCGGGGGCGCGACGTTTGGCGGTCTCGACCGAGATCACGATGTCGCCAAGCTCGATGCCCTTGCCCGCGGGATCAGCCTCGCCGTTGAGCTCCTGCAGATGAAAGCTCAGCACGTCGGTTGCGCGATCGTGGTGGCGATAGTCGCGGTTGAGCTGTCGGATCTCCTGATCGTCGGTGAGCACGAGGGTCGCCGAACAGCCGGAGCGGCCGAGCGCGCGCAAGGCCACGCGCAGCCGTGCGGCCACCTTGCGAACCAGGGACGCGGGAACGACGCCGATCGCGGCGCCACGCACGAGAGTGCTTACCGGCATGGACAGCTCAAGCCGAGGCAGCCCGGCACACGCCTAAGGTGCCTTCGGGTCAGGCGCCGGCGGCGGTAGAGGCAGAACGGGCGGATCGGGATTGCTCTCGGCCGCCTGCTCCAATACCTCGGCGCGGGACTGCGGCGGCGCCTCGGGCGGTGGCGAAAAACGAACTCCACCCGGCGGCGGTCCGGGCGGCCGTGCCCTGTCGTAAGCCTTGATGACCTCCTGGACGAGCGGGTGGCGAACCACGTCGACCTCGGTGAAGTGGCAAAAGCCGATGCCCTCGACGTGGCGCAAGATGTGCGCGGCCTCGGTCAGTCCCGAACGTCTGTTATCGGGCAGATCGATCTGAGTCACGTCCCCCGTGATGACCGCCTTGGACTCGAAGCCGAGGCGGGTGAGGAACATCTTCATCTGCTCGCCGGTCGTGTTCTGGGCCTCGTCGAGGATGACGAACGAATCGTTCAGCGTGCGACCGCGCATGAACGCGATCGGCGCTATCTCGATGAGCCCCCGGGCAACCAGCTGGTCCGCCTTTTCGAAATCCATCATGTCGTGAAGGGCGTCGTAGAGCGGACGCAGGTAGGGCGAAACCTTCTCTTCCATGCTGCCCGGGAGAAAGCCGAGTCGCTCGCCAGCTTCGACCGCGGGTCGGGTGAGGACGATGCGCTTGACCCGCTTTTCCAGGAGGAAACGCACCGCCAGCGCCATCGCGAGGTAGGTCTTGCCGGTGCCTGCCGGACCGATGCCGAAGACGATGTCCTTTTCGAAGATCGTATCGACGTAGGCCTTCTGCGCCAGCCCCTTGGCGGCGATCGGGCGCGCCCGGCTGCCGACGAGGATCGTGTCGGTGAGGATCTCTTTTACGTTGGCGCCGGCTTCTCCGCGCAGCACCGCCGCGGCCCTGCCGACGTCATCCGTGTTGATGATCTTGCCGGCCTTCACGATCGCGGCCAGCTGCTCGAAGAGTCGCCGCGCCCGCGCCACGACGGGCGCCGGCCCTACGAACGTGACTTCGTTGCCGCGGCTATGAACCTGGGCGCCGGTCTCGCGTTCGATTCGTTTCAGATGGGCGTTGCGCTCGCCGAACAGAGCGATCGCCATGGCGTTGTCAGCCACCACCAGACGGTCGACGATCGACGCAGAGGCCTCGCCGGGCGCGGCAGCAGCCGAAGCGCTCTCGGCGCTGTCGGGATTGAGTTCGGTTTTGCTCGCGGCGGGGAGTCGATCTCGCAACGTCTGGGTGAGATAACACGCCGCCCCCCTCGCTTCAACGCGGGCTGCGGCATCCACGGCCGAACGTGCCGGGCGCCAAATCAACGCTCGATTTCACTGACAGGTATCGCGGCCCTCGCTCAGGACCTCGCCCTGCCCGTCGGGCGTCGTGCCGACGAAGCGCCAGCGAAAACCCTCCGGCGCGAGCGTCAGCAGAAGCACGCCCGCCCGACGCGCGAAGCGGGTCTCGGCCACGCGAGGGTGATGGCTGTCGTCGAACGCGGGATAAGCGCTGGCTCCACCGGTACCCACGATAAAGGATCGGATGCCGCGCGGATCGGGCCGGCCATCCTTATCGAGGCGTACGAGCTGCTGGAAGTTGTGTTCGTGCCCAGCTAGGACGATCTCGGCCCCCGCGTCGACCAGGGCATTCCAGAGAGGCGCCACCGCTCGGCTGCTGCCGTGATACGCGCCGGTCTGAAAACGCGGGTGGTGCCAGTAGGCCAGCACGCAGCGCTGCTTGGTCGCGGCGAGATCGGCGACCAGCCAGGAGTGCATGGGTGAGCCGGGGGCGCAGCCGATCTTGCGACAGCCGTCGCTCG
>JANNNO010000220.1:0-17588 GCA_031398585.1 Myxococcales bacterium
AAAAGGGGACCGATCTCTGCACCGACGCGCCGGGGCCCGTCGCCGACCGCCAGCTCAACGAGCTCGGCATCGCCCTCAAGACCTGACCGGGTTGGCGGGGAGCGCCTCAGGCTCCTCGCACCTGGCGCCGATTGATTCCTCCGTGCTGGCCACCCCTCCCACCCGCTCCGCCACGCTGAAACGCCTCGCCGACGAGACGTTCGACGTGCTGGTGGTCGGCGCGGGTGCGACCGGGGCCGCGGTGGCGCGGGACGCAGCCCTGCGCGGGCTGAAGGTGGCCCTCTGCGATCGCGGAGACATCGCCGGCGAGACCTCGAGCGAATCGTCCAAGCTCATCCACGGCGGCATCCGCTACCTCGAGCACGGACACCTTCACCTGGTGTTCGAGGCGCTGTCTGAACGCCGCCGCCTGATGTCGATTGCGCCTCATCTCTGCCGGCCGGTCGAGTTCGTGCTGCCGGTCTGGAAGGGTCACGATCCATCATTGGCCAAGCTGCGCGTCGGCGTCGCGCTCTACGACGCCTTGGCGCTGTTCCGCCCTCCCGTCAAAAGCCGTCACCTCGACCCCGCGGCGCTGCTCGCGATCGCGCCTGGCCTGCGGGCCCATGAGCTCCGTGGCGCCATCGGCTACGTCGACTGCCAGACCGACGACGCGCGCCTCGTGCTCGAGACGGCGCTCGATGCCGAGGCGGCCGGTGCCACGGTCGCCACATACCTCGAGATCGCAGGGCCACCGCCGCCGCGCCGAGGACAGCTGCATGTCGTCGAAGCGATTGATCGAGAAGTCGATCGAGAAGTCGCGCGAGAAGTCGCGCGAGAAGTCACCGGCCGCCCCGAACGCTTCGCGATTCGTGCCCGCGCCATCGTGAACGCGACAGGCCCCTTCTCGGACGCCTTCCGCAACGAGCGGCCCGTGCTGCGTCCGACGTTGGGGGTGCACATCGTGGTCTCGGCCGAGCTCCTGCCGACGGGCGGGCGCGCGTTCGTCATCCGCGCGCCTCAGGACGGGCGCATCATGTTCGTCTTGCCCGCCGGCAGCCGCACCATCGTCGGCACGACCGATACCGACTGGCCGGCGCGGCCCCGCCCCGGCGAAAGGATCCGGGCCAGCGGCCCCGACGTCGCCTACTTGCTGGCATCCATCGCTGACAATTTCCCTGGCTCGCGCATCTCGCCCGAAGACGTGCTGTCGACCTACGCGGGACTGCGACCCTTGCTGGCCAGTGACGACGCCAATCCGTCGGCCACCTCGCGCGAGCATGCGATCTGGGTCGACCGGCGCGGCGTCTTGTCGGTGGCCGGCGGCAAGCTGACGACGATGAGGCGCATGGGCGAGCAGGTGGTCGATCAGCTGGTCGAACTGCTGCGCGTGCGAGGCTTCGATGATCCGGTCGCTCCTTGTGTCACCGCCTCCCGGCCCTTGCCCGGCGGGGCGGGACCGAGCGGCATCGGGCCCGCCTCGACGACCCACGAGCTTGGCACTGACGTCGAGGCGCACCTGGCCGCCTCGTACGGTGCCCGAGCGAGGGACGTCTTGGCGCTGGTGCCCCACGAGGGAGGCACGACGGCGCGCCGGCTCGCCCCGGATCTGCCCCACCTCGGGGCCGAGGCCCTCTTTGCCATACGGCACGAACATGCCCGCGACGTGGACGATGTGCTCCGGCGCCGGGTGCCCCTGTTCCGGCTCGACCGGCATCAAGGAGCTGATGCCGCAGGGATCGTCGCCGATTGGCTGGCAGCCGCCCACGGGTGGTCAGCCGAGCGCCGCCAGGCGAGCCTCGACCGGTACCGACGCGTGGTGACCGACGCGCAGGCCTGGCGCAGCGAGATCTGACCGCCGGCACACGTCACGGCGCCCGCGCCGGGGTGGCAGACAAGGGGAAGAAACCGGCCCCCGGCCCCCTCTTTACCGGCTGTGCCCACCCTCTCGTCGACCGAACCCGCTGCCGTGATGGTGGCCGCCTCCCCTCTCTTGCCGAAGGCGACCGAGCCGGCCACCGGTGGACTCGTCGACATCGAAGGCGAGCGCTTTTATCGCATCGACGGCGTCGACCGCATGGCGCCCTTTCTCACGACGGTGGCCAGCGACTCGGATCACTGGATGTTCGTGTCGAGCACGGGCGGCTTGACGGCGGGACGCAAGAGCCCCGACCACGCTCTTTTCCCTTACACGACCGACGATCGCCTGCACGAGGCGATCGAGCACACGGGCCCCAAGACCGTGCTGCGCGTGCGCGACGAGGGCGGCGGCTGGGCACTCTGGGAGCCGCTGTCGGATCGCTACGCTGGGCTCTGGCCGATTTCGCGGTCGTTGTCCAAGAGCGTGGTCGGCAATCAGCTTCGCTTCGAAGAGGTGAACCAAGCCCTCGGCGTCGCCTTCGCTTACACCTGGATGCCAAGCGATCGCTTCGGCTTCGTGAGGGAGGTCGAGCTGCGCGCGATCGACGACCGCCCCGTCGTCTGCGAAATGCTCGATGGTGTGCAGAACCTTCTGCCCGCGGGCCTTGGGCGACGTTTCCAGATGGAGATGAGCACGCTCGGCGACGGCTACAAGGACAGCGAGCTCGACCCGACCACCGGCCTTGGCGTCTTTCGTCTCTCATCGATCCCCGTCGATTCGCCCGAGCCGAGTGAGGCACTGGCCGCCACCACCGTCTTCGTCTGCGGTCTACCCGGCGCACGTGCGTACGTGGATGCCGGGATTGTCGAAGCCTTCCGGCGCGGGCAAGAGCGAGAACGGCCGCGGTCCTTGCGCTTGCGCGGACAGCGGGGCGGTTACTTCGTGAACGCCTCGCTGACACTCGCCCCGGGCGCGGCGCCCACGCGGTTCTGCCTGATCGCCAACGTCGAACAGGACGCCGCCGATGTCGTCGGCCTGCAGCGGCTCTTGCGATCGAGCACCGACGTCGTCGCAACGGTCATGGCCGATGCCCGCGCCAGCACGACAGGTCTCGTCGCCATCGTAGCGGCCGCCGACGGCCTGGCGGTAGGAGGCGATGAACTCTCCTGCGCGCGTCACTTCTCGAACGTGATGTTCAACTGCATGCGCGGCGGGATCCCGGCCAACGGATACACCGTCGATCGCAGCGACTTCGCTCGCTTCGTCGGTAGTGCCAATCGCCGGGTCGCCAAGCGACACGCGGCCCTGCTGTCGGAACTTCCCCCTTCCCTGCCCCACAGCGAGCTGCTCCGCCGCGCGGACGACACGGGGGACCCGGCCCTGGGGCGTCTCGCCCACGAATATCTCCCCCTCACGTTCAGTCGTCGCCACGGAGATCCCAGCCGCCCCTGGAACCTTTTTTCCATCGCGGTGAGGGATCCCGCGGGCGGCAGACAGCTCGACTATCAAGGCAATTGGCGCGACATCTTCCAGAACTGGGAGGCGCTGGCGCGATCGTTTCCCGGCTATGCGATCAGCATGATTCGCAAATTCGTCGGATCGTCGACCGCCGATGGTCACAATCCCTACCGGGTCAGCCGCGACGGCTTCGACTGGGAAGTGCTCGACCCGCACGATCCGTGGTCGCACATCGGATACTGGGGCGACCATCAGATCATTTACCTGCAGCGACTGATGGAGGTCGCGGCCGCTCACGATCCGACCGCACTGACAGCGCTGCTCGACCAGCGTGTCTTCGGGTACGCCGACGTCCCTTATCGGATCAAGCCCTACGAAGAGCTGCTGCGCGATCCTCACGCCACCATCGATTTCGACCGGGATGCGCACCGGGCCGCCCTCGCCCGGGTCGAGGATCTGGGGCATGACGGCCGACTGCTTGCGGGCAGGGACGGGCAGATCGAGCTTGCGACCCTCTCGGAAAAGCTTGTCGTGATGACGATCGCCAAGCTGGCCAACTTCGTCCCCGAGGTCGGTCTCTGGATGAACACGCAGCGTCCCGAGTGGAACGATGCCAACAATGCGCTCGTCGGCTACGGCGCCTCCATGGTGACGGTGGCGCACTTGCGGCGATTCTTGGCGTTCGTACGGGATCTCGTCGCCGCTGGGCCGGCCACGCTCGACTTTGCGACCGAGCTCGCCGAGCTGCTGACGCGAACCAACGCTGCGCTGGCGGAGATGGACGTGCGCGCCACGTTCGATGATCAGGGCCGCCGTGCCTTCTTGGACGCCGTGGCTCGTCCCTTCTCCGACTACCGCACGCGTCTTTATCGCCAAGGGCGCAGTGGCGTCCGGGCGACGATCTCGGCGCTGGAGATCGCGCGGCTCTGCTCGCTCGCGCTCCCTCACATCGATCGCGCCCTGGCGGCGAACCGGCGTCCCGATGGCCTCTACCACTCATACAATCTGCTCGCCTTCACGGAGGCCGGCATCGGCGTTCGCCGGCTCGACCTCATGCTCGAAGGGCAAGTGGCGGCTCTCTCCTCGGGCGCTCTCGATCCCTCCGAAGCTGTCGTTCTGCTGCGTGCCCTGCGCAACAGCGTCCTGTTTCGACGCGACCAGGGCAGCTACCTGCTCTACCCCGACAAGACACTGCCTGGCTTCCTCGAGAAGAACCGCCTAGACGCTGCTGCGGTGGCGGCCTCGCCACTGCTCGTGCGTCTGCTCGAGACCAACCATCGTGACATCGTCGTGCGGGACGTCGAGGGTCACGTGCATTTCGCCAGCGGGCTGCGCAACGGACGGCTGCTCGACCAAGCCCTCGAGAAGCTCGCCAAAGACGCACCCGCCATCGCCGGGAGTGAGGTCGAGAAACGGCAGGTGCTCGCGCTTTATGAAGCGACCTTCGATCACCACTCGTTCACGGGACGATCAGGCACTCTCTACAAGTACGAAGGGCTCGGCTGCATCTACTGGCACATGGTCAGTAAGCTACGGCTGGCGGTCCACGAGATCATCCAGACGGCGACGCGAATCGGCTCAGCCGCGCTGCCCGAGTTAACGGCGCACCACCGTGAGATCTGCGCGGGCATCGGCGTGAGCAAGACGCCCCCCGCTTATGGCGCATTCCCCATCGACGCCTACTCGCACACCCCCGGTTTCGCGGGGGTGCAGCAACCCGGCATGACTGGCCAGGTGAAAGAAGACATCGTCGCCCGCATGGGCGAGCTCGGCGTCGAGATCAAAGACGGTCGCCTCGGCTTTGTTCCGCAGCCACTCGGCGCACAGGACTTCGTTGCATTTGCAACGACAATGCTGTCACTCGACCTCGACGGCCGATCCAGCCGCGTGGCCGTTCCGCCGGGCGCGCTCGCCTTTCACATCTGTCAGGTGCCGGTGGTGATGCGACGGGCAGGGCCGGTCGGGATCGCCGTCGCGTTCGCAGACGGAGCCATCCAGCGCCAGGACGGCCTTCGCCTCGATGCCGACCTCAGTCTGCAGATCTTCGCGCGCACCGGCCGGGTTCGGCGTTTGGAAGTGACGCTGGGGCTCTGACATGCCGGCCGAGGTCTTCACCAGCACCGAACAAGGGTTCGCAGTCGTCGGCCTACGCACTTCCCACGCGGAGCTCGCGATGGTCCCCGCGCTCGGCGGCCGCATCATCGGCCTTTGCAGCCGACGCACGGGTCGACAATGGTGCTGGCACCAGCCGCGCGCCGATTGGCTCTGGGCCAACCGACCGGGCGATGACTTCGGCCAGAGCCCTCAGGCGGGCATCGACGAATGTCTGCCGTCGGTCGCCGCCTGCACCCACAACGGTCGAGCCATCGCGGATCACGGCGAGCTGTGGACATCGGTCTGGACCCTCGATTCCGCATCCCTCGCGCGTGGCGAGCTCGACGCCACCGTGCCTTTGCGGTCCTGGCCCTTCGTCTTTCGTCGAACCATCACGGACAGCGACGACGGCGGTTTCGTCTTCCGCTATCGCGTGACCAATCTCAGCCAAGGCGAGGAAGACCTGCTCTGGTCCTGGCATCCACTCTTCGCCATCCATCCCGGTGACAGGTTGGAACTGCCTGCCGAGGTGACCAGCCTGCGGCTCAACGGCGGACTCGGGGACCGACCGATATCGTTCGGCGACCACTGGGCCTACCCGGAGCCCTTCGCTGGTGTCCGGCTGGATCGGCTGGAAGTGCCCGGCATGCCGCAGGGCTGTGTGAAAGGCTTCGCTGGCCCCTTGAGCCAAGGCGGGGCCGCGGTGGTCAACGACGAGACGGGCGATCGTGTGGTCATCGGATGGGACGCCACCGCGATCCCATACTGCGGGCTCTGGCTGAACCGGGGACACGCCGGCTTCCATCACGTGGCGATAGAGCCTTGCACGGGAGCCCCCGACGCCTTATCCGATGCCGTGACGATCTGGCGCCAATTCGGGCGACTTGGACCTCGACAGAGCCGTGATTGGCACCTCGCGGTTCACGTGAGCTAACATACTGAAATTGGTGGATTTTTTCGGTCCGGTTTCCGTTTCTCAGGGCTGAGCAAACTGGTACGCGGGCGGCGGTTTGCGCACACCGACCGCGAAGGCGATTACACAGTTACAATCCAATGACATTTCGCGGACTTGGCTTGAAGAGCTGCGGCAATCCGGGGCTTTCGCTCGCTGAACGCCTGCAACGAGGGGCCCGGTAAAGTGCGTAGAGCGCTTCGCGCCCAAGGTATGTCGTCGCCTCCAGACACCTACCTGATGCCTTAGATTTCGCTGACTTGGACGACGCGACGACTCTGGCATGACACCTGCTGAGAGATCTCTCGCCTTCGTGGAGGAGGTCTCATGCCGAACGCTCTCGCCACCACCCGCGAACCCACCGTCGCCGCCGTCCCCAACAGGGAGCGCGCCCTCAAAATCCTGTCGAAGTCGCTCTACCGTGAGCTCCGGCAAAATGGTTACGAGCCCAAGCAGATTGTCGCCCTGGCCACCGAGATCATCGGTCTGGTTACCAACGACATGAAAGAGGACGGCCGGCTCGACTGATTTTTTCCGATTCTTAAGTTTCACTGCCTTGACTTAGTTTGTCGTGAAGGGGTGCCGTTCGGCGCCCCTTCTGCTTTTCCGGCGCCTGATCCCTGGAAGCGCGTCGTCCAGGTGGTCTCAGGTGGGATAGCCTGGAACCGCCGCATGGTTCCGTGTAGAACACCACCGCTTCAATGCCCGCCCGCGCCCTGGCCCAACTAGAAATCGAGGGGCGTCGCGTGCTCATACGCACGGACTTCGACGTCCCTCTTACCCCCGCCCGCGGTATCGCCGACCCGGCGGCCATCCTGCGCGCAGTGCCCACCATCAAGGAGGTGCTGGCGCGGGGAGCCCGAGTCGTCCTCGGGGCCCATCTCGGAGAGCCTGGCGGACGGCCCCGTCCTGAGCTTTCGCTCGAGCCCGTGGGCGCCGCTCTCGCCGAGCTTCTCGGACAAGAGGTATTGCTGGCCGACGAGCCGGTGGGTGACGGTGCCCGCAAGGTGATCAGCGATCTGCGTCCGGGCGGCGTCGCCCTGCTCGAGAACCTGCGTTTCGCCCCGGGCGAAGAGGGCAACGAGGAACGGTTCGCGCGGACGCTCGCCAGCTACGGGGACGTCTTCGTCAACGACGCCTTCTCTGTCTGTCATCGCGCCCACGGCTCCGTTGCGGGCGTCCCTCGTCACATCGGGCAGCGGGGCATGGGGCTCGAGCTCGAACGCGAGGTGATCGCCTTTGACCGGTTGCTCGGCGAGGTCGAACGGCCCTTCGTCGTCATCATGGGCGGCGATCGCGTCGCCGAGCGCATGTCGGCGCTCGATGTTCTGCTCGATCGCGCAGATGCCTTCTTCTTCGGTGGCGTCGTGGCGAATACCTTCCTACGCGCGCGCGGCGGGTCGCTCGGGCGATCGCTGTTCGAGGACGACCGCGGCGCCTGGGCGCGCTCGTTCCTGACTCGGGCCACCTTACGTGACGTGGCAGTCCACCTGCCGCGTGACCTCGTGGTGGCTGCGGGCACTCGGTCGATCACCGGTCGCGTGGTCGGCTCTCACCGCGTCCCCGACGATCAAGCGGCCCTCGACATCGGTCCCGAAACGGCCGCCAGCTTCGCCGAGGCCATCGCGCAGGCGCGCACGGTCTTCTGGAACGGCCCTATGGGCGTCTTCGAGTCGGAGCCCTTCGCCGGCGGGACACTCGCCGTCGCACGAGCCATCGCCTCCACTCGCGGGGCGCTTGCCATCGCCGCAGGGCGCGAGACCGCGATCGCGGTTCGTCGCAGCGGGGTCTCCGACCGCCTGGCCCACATCACCAGCGCCGGTGCGGCCGCGCTCGAATACCTGCAGGGGCGACGCCTGCCCGGCCTGACCGCGCTCGACAGTTGACCCGGAGCGCGAACAAGGCGATACACCGCCAGCCGAACTCTGATCGCGACAAGGAGCCCGCGTTTTCATGACCACCTCGGACCGCGCCCGACCCTTCTTCTGTGGCAATTGGAAGCTGTTCGGCACCGTCGCCGAATCGCTGGCGCTGGCCACCGGTGTGCGAGACGGCATCGCGGGCGAGACCAGGGTCGACGTGGCGGTCACGCCGGGCTTCGTGGCCCTGGCCACCGTGGCGGAGAAACTTCGTGGCGGCCCCCTCGGCATCGCCGCTCAGAATTGCCACTGGGAGACCAAAGGGGCTTTCACTGGCGAGGTCTCGACCCAGCAGATCGCAGACGTCGGGGCTGGCTACGTCATCATCGGTCACTCGGAACGGCGGCAGTTCTTCGGCGAGACCGACGAGAACGTCGCGCGTAAGACCAAGGCGGCTCTGGCGGCAGGGCTGATTCCCATCGTCTGCATCGGTGAAACCTTGGCCGAACGTGACGGCGGTCAGACGCTCGCCCGGGTTGGGGCGCAGCTCGCGGGTGGCTTCGACGGGTTTACCCCGGAGCAGATCGCCCGTGCGGTCATCGCCTATGAACCGGTCTGGGCAATCGGTACCGGCCGGAATGCCACCGCCGCCCAGGCGGTCGAGGTCCACAAGTTCATCCGGGCGCAGCTGACCGAACGGGTGGGCGCCGAGGCGGCCCGAACCATGAGAATCCTGTACGGGGGCAGCGTGAAGCCGGACAACATCGCCGCGCTCATGGCAGAGTCCGACATCGACGGGGCTCTTGTCGGTGGCGCGTCGCTGACGGTTGATTCGTTCGTGAAAATCGTGAAAGAAGGAACTCGCGCATGTACTGGGCACTGATCGTTCTTCACATCGTCGTCTGCACCTTCCTGGTTCTCGTCGTCCTCCTGCAGGCCGGCAAGGGCGGCGGGATCGGCATCGCTTTCGGCGGTGGCGGCAGCCAGACCGTCTTCGGATCCTCGGGTGCGGGGAACTTCCTCACTCGGTTGACCGCGATCTGCGCGACCATCTTCTTTCTCAATTCGATGGGCCTCGCCTATCTGTCGAGCCGATCGGACTCGACCCGGTTGCAGCAGCTCGCCACCCAGAAGGCAGCTGCGAAGAAGACCGACGACGTTGCCAAGAACAAGGTGATCGCTGACGTCGAGAAGGCGCGCGAGGCCCTGCAGAAGCAGGCGGCCACGGAAGGCAGTGCGGGCGCCACAGGTGCAGCCGCTGGCGCTTCCGGCGCAGCCGCCCCAGGAACCGGCACCACGCCGAGCCCTGCGACGGCCCCGGCAGCCACCACCGAAACTCCACCGGCGGCCCCGGCGAAGCCAGCGGCCCCGGACAAGAAGTAAGTCCTCAACAGAGCAGACGAGGAATCCGTGGGTCGCATTCCCTTCGTCAAGGTCGAGGGCCTCGGCAACGACTTCGTCGTCGTTGACGTTCGCCCGGGGCGTCCCGGCGCCAACGCGCGCGAGTCGATGGATCCAGACGTCGTACGCGCGGTCTGCGATCGCCACTTCGGCATCGGGGCCGACGGCATACTCGTCATCTTGCCGGGCGAGCAGGGCGATGCGCGCATGCGCGTTCTCAACGCCGACGGTAGCGAAGCCGAGATGTGCGGCAACGGAATCCGTTGCGTCGCCAAGGTTCTGTATGAAGACGACGCCACCTTGCGCAAGCCCGTGATCGCGATCGACACCGGCGCGGGGCTGCTGTCGTGTTCTATCGACGCGCACGGGGGCGAAGCCAAAAGCGTCTCGGTCGAGATGGGCAATCCGCGCCTCTTGCGGGGTGAGATTCCGATGACCGGCCCTGCCGGTGAACGGGTGCTCACGGTTCCCATCGAGGTGGATGGACATCGCTTTGCGCTCACCGGCGTGTCGATGGGCAACCCTCATGCCGTCATCTTCGTCGACGACGAGGATCTTTCTTTGCTCGAGCTCGCCGAAACCCACGGGCCGAAGATCGAAACCAGTCCTGTCTTCCCTCGTAAGACCAATGTGGAGTTCGCTCGCGTTCGCACCGGCGCTGCCGGCCCCGAGATCGACGTCGTGGTCTGGGAGCGCGGCTGCGGCATCACCCTCGCGTGCGGCACGGGTGCCTGCGCGACGGTCGTGGCGGCCTGCCTCGAGGGGCGCGTCACAGCCAATGGCGAGGTACCGGTACATTTGCCAGGCGGCACGCTGTTCATCACGGCCCGCCAGGAAGGCAGCGGGTCAGCAGCGACTTTCGGCAGTGTGTTGATGCGGGGCCCTGCGGCACGGGTCTTCGCGGCCGAGGTGGACGGCTCCGCGCTCGCGCGCGCCCGGCGAGCCGCCATTTAGGGCAGACGTCTTTTCCGCCGATCAACCGCCCCGTGTTCGCGCATCAAACTTTCGCATCGAGCCTTGTTCACGGCGTCGGACTGAAATATTTCTGTCTACGTCCTTACATCGAAGCGGGCTGTGGTAACTTTACCCACATGCAGGCCCGCCCTACGCAGCCTCGGGAGTTGGACCAATGAACAAAGCCCCTCAGAAGAGAGTGGCGGGCGTCGGGACGGCAGTGGGTGCCGTGATTGTTGGAAGCATCTTGTGGATCGGCTGTGCGCCTGGCGCTTTGCCGTGCAGCAAGAACCAGGAATGGATGGACATCTGTAAGAACGTCGACGGCGGCGGTAGCGCCGAGGGCGGCACCGGCGGCGGTAACCCCGCAACCGGCGGCGGCGGCGGCAACGCAACCGGCGGCTCCGGTGGCGGTGGCGGCGGCATGGGTGGTGGCGGCGGTGGCGGAGGCGGCGTAACCGCTTCGACCACAGTCCCCAACTGCGACGCCTACAAGACCGCCAAGGACATGGACAAGTTCTTCACCATGCGTTGCGCTTCACCGGCTGGGTGTCACGACACTGCGGTGGCCGGCAACTATAAGGTCGAGAACCTCTGGATGGTGCTGCCGACCATGAACGCGAAGAGCTCCTGCCGGGAATCCCCGCTCGTGGATACCGCGGATCACGCCAAGAGTCTGTTGTGGCTCAAAGTTCAGGACATGCCGAAGTGCCCGAACGGCTCCAGCGGCGGTCTGAAGATGCCGTTCGGAACGCAGATGGCTCTCAGCGACTCCGAGAAGACCTGCCTCGAGAACTTCCTGAAGCTCTACAAGAAGTAGCAACATCGGAGACGCGCTCACGCAGCGCCGTCTTTCATGACAGACAACCGCCTCGGTGATTTCGGTCACCGGGGCGTTTTCTTTTTTGGCGTCTACCATCGCGAGCGCGAGGCGGCGGGTCGCGCAGCACATTCTTGGAATTCGAACATTCGAACGGCCTTCGCCCGCTGACGTCAGGTCGTTCGTTCGGTTGCGCCTTGACGGGCGGGCGCACTGCCCTCTTGAAGGGCGAGGGCTGACAGGACTTGCCTGTCTACGGTCACCGACCGCGCTCCGGCACGGTGAGCAGGCACCCGGGTCGGCTATCGCATGTCGCGCAAGCCGCGTCTCGGATGAAAGGAATGCGTTCGATGTTGAAGACAGCTATCGCAACCGCCGCCCTGCTCGTCGCCGCAAGCGCGCCCGCACTCGCCGTGAACATCTCCCCGGTCAACGGCAACTCTTGCCAGCCAACCGCTCAGTCGCGAGCGTCCGTCGACGTGTCCGAATGGGGCGTACAGAACAACAGCACGAGCACGAGCGCGAGAGTCCACTGCCCGATTGTCTACTCACTCCAGAAGAATGCACCCTACGTCGTAGCCGTAGACGTTTACGATCGTCACCCCACCGAAAACATCGTCTGCACGCTGAGAGGCCAGGAGAGCGACGGAAGGACGGTGCTCACCCGCATTGGATACTCGTCCGGTGGAGGCGCAGGTGGGGGCGTGCAAAAGATTGTCCTTGCCCTCGATAACTCTCCGTCCCGGCCGGTCTACTACTCCCTCCAGTGCGAACTGCCGAAAGCCGTATCTGGCTGGGTCAGTCACATCGCCAGCATCACCGCCATCACCGAATCTTAGGCTATGGGTCGCCGGGGCCAGGCGCGCTCCTCGGAGTCGCGCTTGGCCCCGTCATCCACAATCCGATAGGGCAACCCAGAACAAAGCCAAGAAGACCTGTTGCTGGGAGCGACATCCGGTCTTTGCATAGATGCGCGTCCAGTACATCTCGATCGTCTTTCGACTGAGTCCCAGTTCGTGCGCCACCTCCTTGATCGAATGGCCCTGAAGTAAAGACAGCTCCACGGTCTGACTCTCCCGTCTGCTCAATCTGTGTTCCTGCGCGTAGACTGCGAGCAGGTCTCGAGCCTGTTGGTGAACCCGGTCGACGTAGAGTCGTTCACCGCTCTCAATCCCTGTGCCGGTACCCAGTCGTAGATGCCCGGCTGAGCCGTGGTCCCAGTGTGATGACAATTCGTTCGCCCGCGGCGATTCCTCGGTCTGAACGCTGCGCCTGATAGCCATCTTCGCCTCTTCTCGTGACACCGCGCTATGCGGCGCCAAGCTCGTCGGCCGAACGAAGGCGCAGTTGCTAGCGGTCGCGAACCACCAAGTCGAAACAGTCGGCCGGCTCTGTCGGGCGGTCGCCACCCATGTTCAAGTCCACTCGCGGAGAGTCGACGGCGCACACTGGCCCCCACACGTCGCCGGAATGAAGGAGAAATAGGGGGAGCTGTGGGTCACTCCGTCCGGGAAGCGCCGGACGGCCAGCCGACAGCGGGAGGTGATCGTCAAATGCCGATGACTCTGCGCACTTTCCGCAGGCCAATGCAGCGGTGCTGCGGCCAAGATGTAGTTGGAGTTTCTTGAAGGAGGTCGCAATGGCGAGCGCTGGGAGGATCACCGCAGGATGGAGCGGATTGCTGCTGGTGACATGGATCGGATCAGGAAGCTGCCAGCCCGGCAGTCTGCCGTGCAGTCGCAACGATGAGTGGCGCCAGATCTGTGCTGACGGCGGTGGTGCGGCTGAGGGAGGGAGCGGCGGGAACACGGCTGGATCGGGCGGGTCGACCGGCGGTACCAGTGGCGCCGGAGGGACTGGTGGGAACGCGACGGGAGGCATGCCGGGGACCGCGGTTACGGCGTCGACTCTCATCCCCGATTGCGATGCCTACAAGACAGCCAAGGACATGGACAGGTTCTTCGACATGCGTTGCTCGAGCAACCCCGGGTGCCACCAGCCGGGCGCCGTCCACGGCGACATGAAGACGGAGAACCTCTTCATGCGGGCCACCACCACCACGACGAATTTCGCCTGCAAGGGCTCGCCCTGGATCGACAAGGCAGATCACACCAAGGGCATGCTCTGGTCGAAAATCCAGGAGATGCCCAAGTGTCCCAGCGGAAGTGGGGGATTCGGCAAGATGCCGATGGCCCCGCAGATGGCGCTTAGCGCGGCCGAGCGGACCTGCCTTGAAAATTTCATCAAACTCTTCAAGTGAGAAGCGTCGATTGCTGGGGTGGCGCTGGGTGGCGTTACCACGGCGTCGACGCCTGCGACGGGCGGGGTAAGATGGGCGCGTCGGGCCGGGGCGTCGCGAAACGCGATGGCCATGACCCGTTCGGGTGGTGCGTGGCCACTAACTGGCATTCGTACCGCGGCGTTTTTCTCGATGGCCGTCGCTCTGGCGGCGGGGTGTTTACCGGCGTCTTCACCCGTATCTGAGGAGCCCCCGCGGATGGGCTCCGGGGGGTCGGGCCCAGCGCCACAGGGCGGGTCCTCCGGTACTTCGGCCGTCAGTGGCGGCAGTTCGGGCGCCGGGGCTAGCGCCAGCGGTGGGAGCGGCGGTGGGTCGCAATCCGGCGGCGCGGGTGGGACGGCGACGGGCGGCAGCGGGTCGGGCGGCACGGGTGGCAGCAATCCGGGCACCCCGTCGGGCGGGGCTGGAGGCTCAGCGCCGTCCGGCGACGCGGCGGCCGGTGCAGGAGGGACTGCCGATGCACCGGGCCCGGCAGGTGCGTGCGAGGCCAAGTTCTGTGACGACTTCGAAGGCGCTTCCGTGGGCATGGCGCCTGGGGGCAGTTGGACGATGTCGCTCAGCCGCGCGACCGTCGCTGTGGACGAGAGCAAGGCGTTCAGCGGCGCTCGTTCCGTGAAGATCACTCACCAGGGCGCGCCCGCCAAGGCGTTCATGGAGCTGCGGCAGCCGGTGCTGCCATTGCCAGGGAACGTGATGCACGGACGTTTGATGTATCTGCTGCCCAAGAGTCCGACCGGGCAGTACTCGCATTTCGAGATCGTCAGAGGGGGCGGGCCCCTGCCTTCCGGCGGACGCGCGCAGCTGAACACCGGCGGCGAGAACGGCAAGATCTGTATCAACTACGAGCCGGGCGACTGCACCAAATACTCGAAGGTCGATTTCCCCGAAAAGAAGTGGGCCTGTTACCAGTGGGAATTCGACGGTAACAAGAACCAGTGGCGCATCACGGTCGACGGCAAGCCGGCCGAGGATCTGACCATCGCGCCCGCCGGGCAGTGCTGGCGAGCGCCCATGGTGATGGACGCGGTTCACATCGGGTGGCAGTCGTATCACTCGAATCAACCGGTCGAACTGTGGATCGACGACGTCGCGGTGGGCGACAAGCCCATCCCCTGCCCCAGCGGCGCGCCGTCGAAGCCGTAGCGAGCGGCGTCTCACGTGCGGCCGACGCCGCGGCCCCTCCCCCGCCGCGCCTCGGCGCGTCCGACATCTCTCCCGCGAACAATTGATCAGTCGGTCGCGGCGTCGGGCCTGGCTTGGCCGCCGAAGTCGCGTTTGCCGGTCTGGGGCGCGGGAGTCAGTGAGCGGAGGTAGACGATGACGCCTTTGGCCTCCTCGGGGGTCATCTGCCACTTGTGGAACGCTTGCCACTGCTCGAGCGTCGCGATCTCGGGATCGAAAGGGGTCACGCCCGCCCGCTCGGGCCACCGGCCCTCGAAGATGCCGATCAACTCCTCGTCGCTGAAACCGGCGGTCTGGGTCGGCGTGTGCGACACGGTTCTGTATTCGCCGGCGGCGGTGGGCCCGTGACAATTCGTGCACGCCGCTCGCGGAGTGCCCGTGGGACTTCCGCCGCGATCGATGACGATGCCATTGTTGTAGCGCGCATCGCCCGCTGCCCACTCGGCCGGCGTGGCGGCCGAGATCGATAAGCGCGAGGTGCCGCAGAAGACGCCGTCGGCGTTGACCGCGATCTCGACCTCGCCTGCGGCCAGCGTCGTGATGAGCACGCCGCCAGTCATCGGATCCTTTTGAAAGTCGACCTTGCTCGGATCGCTGGATGACCAGACCAGGTTCACGCCGGGCAGCGCCGCGATCGCTGGCACCTGGAACGTGTGCGCACCGTCGAACGCCGAGTACATCGGCGTAAACCAGATCCGGCCGACGTTGGCGACACAGTTTGGCGCCATGCTGGCGAGGTCGGGCCCGGCTGCCGCATCTGCGTTCGGGACGATGGCTGCGTCTGGCGCGGGCTTGGCGTCGGAGCCACAGCCGGAGGTCCCGAGGCAGAACAGAGTCGTGGCGGTCGCGATCGCTCGCAGGGCGGGCACTTGCATTCTCATGTCGTCATCTCTTTGCACCCAAACCTCGGGTGATGGAATCTTCTGGCAATCATTTAGCAATGATTGGGATCGATCGATAGCCACGATTCGCTGGTTCTTTCGCGACTCATGACTGGATCACTTCCATCCTTCCGGGCTCGGGAATTCGTGACCTTCCCGTGACAGAAACGCGACTGCCACGTCGGTCGGGGCATCCGTCGTCTGCATCGTTCCACCACTCACACCCTTCACTCCGGAGAGCAGCGCGGGCACCAGCATCCGGCCCTGCTCGGGGCTGTCCGAAAGCTTGAACTCAACTCGACACATCGTGGCCTTGCAGTCGAGCTTCTTGAGGCCGAGAAGCTTGAACCTGTCGTCGGCCAGGATCGCATCGATCTGTCCCCTGAGTTCAGTCGTCCGGGATGGGTCCGACCTCTCGCCGCTGAAGTGGGACTCGAGAAAGGCGAACCGCTGTGCGGTGAAGCGCCGTCGCTCGGCAGCGTCGCGCTCAACCTCGGCCGCTCGATCGGCCATCTGTTCCGGCGTCGGCGGCGTCGCCGGACCACCGGCCTTGGATTGTTCGCCGGCGAGCGCCCCAGTGACACGTTCGATCCGCCGCACGTCTTTGCGAAGCGCTTCGAGCTCGGCACTGGCTCCATTTTCACCCGCCGGCGTGCCAGTCAGCACCGCTGCGGAGGAACTCGCGGACGACAACTTCGTGACGTTCAACCCATAGACCACCAGAGAACCGAGCGCCAGAACGCCCATTCCGATCAGGACCATGCTCTTCACGCACAACCTCCTGGGAAACAAGTACGAAATGAAAACGATGACGCCTCGACGAGCCGTTGGGAGCGGCCAGACCCGCTACCGACAAGCGAGCGACTGACCGTTCGGCCCAGGGCACGGGTAGCGCTCCCCGCACCCCAAGCCGACATCAACAACTAGGTTTCGGGCAGACTAGTTTTCGAAAATGACGTAGCTACGGATCGCGCCGTTGTTGGGCAGGTTGCAGATGATGCCGTAATTGCCCCAGGTGGCGCTGGTCTTGACGTACGTGTTGGGGTAGCTGCTGCTGCCCTGGGTGAGGTAGATGGCCTGATTGCCCGCGCTGGCCGTGCTGCCCTGCCGCCAGTCGACCGTGCCGCCGAAGATGTCGTTGCTGTAGATGGTGCAGCTGGTGGTCTGACCGGAGGGGTTCGACACGTAGATGGCACTGAAGTTCAGGCCAGTCGTCGACGATTCGTTGTCTTTCTCGATCGGGCAGCTGGCGATCATCGTACCGCCGCTGAAGTTGGCGAACTGCCAGGGGAAGACTTGGTGGGTGGCGTTCGTGTAGGACGCGCCAAGCAGGCCGTTGGTGCAGAAGGCCGGGTTGTAGCCCTTGCCATCGATCGCGGCGAGAGCGCTGCCGCTCCCGACAAGGACTGAAGCAAACGCAAATGCCTTCAACGCTTTTCTGATCATGTCCATCCTCTCGTGAATGGTTGTTGTTCGCAACCGTCAGCCGGCTGCGTTAATGCAAATACGCTTACGGCGTAGCGCCCGCAAGCGACAAACCCGCAACGCGCGAATGCCCAAACCGTTCCGCGCGAGAGATGAAAGTGACAGTCAGATCTGTTCCGATCTTTTGCGCAGTTCGCGCTCGTCGCATCGGACCTCGCGGCGGAGTCGGGACGCCCTCGGACGCGCATCTTGCTTGACGGCGATCTCGTGGACGGCGGGAGGAGTCGGCTCGAGCGCGCGACGGGAGCTGAGATCGTGGTGATCGAAATATGGGCTGAACGCGTGGCGAGGTTGCAGCCCGGGCCTCGACTGGCGGTCGCAAGGGCGGTCGCAGTCGGACTGGACTTCGATGCCGGCGGTTGT
>JANNNO010000223.1:0-15097 GCA_031398585.1 Myxococcales bacterium
CGCGTCGATCGTCGCCGGCCCGTTCAGCTCGATGACACGATCGCCTGGGACTGAACGCCGGAAGATGTCCTGCTGGGTGATGAGATTGTTCTTGAGTTGAACGTGGTGCTCGCCGAGCAGCTTGTTGTTGAGGAAGAATTCGAGCCGGTTGATGAACTGGACCGAATAGGCCTCGTCGCGCGAGCGATTGTTCCGGTTCCCAAAGGTGTACTGCCGGGGCGCCTTCTGCACGATGGCGGGAAAGTGATCGCAGGTGGCCTCGTTTTCGAAGCAACTCACCGGGATGACCTCGCCTGTCACGCCGACGAGCCCAGCCTGGCTCCGGAAGACCATCCAGTCGGTGAGCAACGTCTCCCAGATGAGCCCGGTGAAATACTTCTCCTGGTACGTGCGTCCCTGCGCCTCGGCGTCGAAGCCGAGCCCTTCGGTGTTGATGCGATAGTACTCGTCGAAATTGGTCACGCTGCGCAGCTTGCTCCGCGGTGTCACCTGCCAGGCGAGCGTGAACGTGCCTTTGTACCAGTGGCGGAACTCGGGCAGCGGATCGGGGAGGATGCCTTCCACGTCACGCTCGCGCTCGGTCTTGCGAGTGAGAAACTCGACGTTGAGCGAGTACCAGAGGCGGTCCTTGATGATGGGACCCGAGACCGTCGGGTTGAGCACGACGAAGTGGCTCCCGTGCCGGGCGTCCTGCCCGTCTCGGAAGAGCTCGAAGCGGCTGTAGTCGACGGTGGTGCTCAGCTCGAACTCGAACTTGTTCGAACCCGAGCGACTGACGAGGTTGACGACGCCGCCGGGCGCGGTGGCGTTCTCGGCACCATAGGCAGCCGTCTGAATCTCGTACGCGGCCGAGGCTTTGACCGTCGGGAACTGCTTCAGCATGTTGAAGCCGTCCATCATGTAGAGGGTCTGCCCGCCGCCACCCCCGCGGATGCGGCCACCGCGGATCGCGCCCGCGGTGTAGTTCGTGACCTGCTGGAAGATCACGTCGCGATTGTCGTGTGGCATCGAATCGACCATGTCGACGTCGAAGACCTCCTTGACGTTGGCCTTGGTGGTGCTCACCACCGGCGCCTTCTCGACGACCTTCACCTCCTCGACCTTGCTGGCCGCGATCTCCATGATGATGTTGACCTCGGCCGGAGCGTTGATGCCCACCTGGACATTCTCCTGCACGACTGTGCGGAGCTTGGGCGCCTCGGCCTTGACCGAGAAGGTTCCGGGAACGAGCTGCGGAAATCGGAAGGCGCCGTCGTCGTTCGTGTAACCCCGCTTCGGGCCGCCGAACTCCGTGCCCGAGTTGATCGTGACCTTCACGCCCTTGAGTGGCGAGCCTGTCTGATCGAACACGTAGCCGATGATGGTGCCCGAGTCGCCACCTTGCGCGTAGACGGGTGCGGACGACCTGAGGGCCAAGGCAGCGGCCAACACCGCCCACGCGTGAAATCTCGTTCGAGTCATGCGAGCACCTCCCCGGGCGGCGCCCGGTCGAGCGGTGAGGAAACGCGCGCATGCTACAGAGCTGCAAGCCAACCCGTCTAGCTGGACCGGCCGTTCGAGCGGGATCCGACACTCGCGTATGCCATACAGGCAGGTCGAGCGATGCCGAACGGCATACGCCGCGGCCTCTCGGCGCCGCGGCGATCCGATGCTGGACGTTCAGGTGAGGTCGGACAGCGGGCCCTTGCCGTCGCTACCGAAGGTCGTCGCCCGAGCTCCCAGCCCCTGGAGCACCGAGATGAAGAGGTTCGCGATGGGCGTGCCCGCGGGATAGCTGAGGTGTCGACCCATCTTGAAGAGACCGCCGCCACCGGCCACCATGACCGCGAGGTGATCGTGATCATGCGATCGCGGATTGCCGACGTCACCAGACTGCACGACAAAGACGCTGTCGAGCAGAGTGGTCGATCCCTCGCTGACGGCATCGAGCTTCATGAGCAGGTCGAGCACCATCTGAACGTGCCACTGCTGGGTCTTGCGGTAGAGGTCTTTGTAGCCGACCCCGCCCTGCTGTCTGCCGTCGATGTAGTGAGAGACGGTGTGATGCCCCGCTGCCACGCCCATGAAGTTGTACGGGATGGCCGGATACGACGGCGCGATCATGTGCGAGATCACGCGGGTGACGTCGCACTGGAACGCCGACACGATGAGATCGTTCATCAGCTTGCACTTGGCCGTGTAGTCGATGTCGCCGTCGCCCGGCTTGCCACCTTTGCCGCACATGGCGCTCACGCCGGTGCCGCTCTGCAGACGCTGTTCGACCTCGCGGATGCCAGTCAACATCTGCTCGAGCTTGGCGCCGTCTGCGCGACCGAGCGATTGCCGCATCAGCGTCGCTTCCTCTCTGACATAGTCGATCACGCTCTTGCGTCGGGCGAGACGCTGAGTACGCGCCGCCTCGTTCTCGGTCGGATCGAAGCCTGCGAACATCTGGTTGAAAAGCGCCGCCGCGCTGTGGGTCGGCGGCATCGGCGTCTTTTCATCCGACCACGACATGGTGTTCTCGTAGACGCAGCTGTAGCCCGCTTCGCAGACCCCTGTCTTGCGGCCGGGAATGGAGCCCATCTGCAGCGAAGCGATGCGCGTCTGCGACTTCAGGGCGGCCGCGGCAACCTGGTCCATGGAGACACCGGCCCGAATGCTGGCGCCGTCGCCCTTGGCTGGTTTCACGCACGTGAACGCAGCGCCGGTACCCGACGCGTGATCGCCCGGCTTCTGCTTGCCCGAGACGTTCGCCAGCTGCGACAGGATCAGAATCTTGCGTTTGATCGGCTCGAAGGGAGCGGCGAGACCCGACAGCTCGAGTGGTCCCACCTTGGACGGCGTCCACTCCTCCATGAGCATGCCGTTGGGAACGAAGAGTGTGAGCAGGCGTCGCCGGGAGACCTGCGCCTCGGCGATGCGGGGCATGAACGACTCGAACATCGGCAAGCCGATGGCGACACCGGCGCCTCGGAGAAACTTTCGTCGTGAGGGGCGAAAGCGGTTCATGGGCGAGCTCCGATCGCTTCGGCCTTCTGCATACGAAAGGCGTCGCTCGTCACGATGCCGAGGAGAAGATCGCGCAGGCGGACGCTGCCGTCGCCCGCGGCGCCGACCGAGTGAACCACGCGCGCTACGTGCTGCGCATCGATGGAGCCGTCCTCAGGATTGCGACCGAGCGCGTACGTGAAGAGATTGCGGGCCAGACATTCCGGCACGCGCGCATCCTTGGTGAGGACCTCGGCGAGATCGACGGCGCCCGCGAACTTGCCGCCATCTGGCAGCTCACCGGCGGCATCGATCGGTTGGCCGAATTCGGTGTCGCGCCAGCGCCCGATGGCGTCGTAGTTCTCGAGGCCAAGTCCGATGGGATCCATGAGCTTGTGACAGGCGGCGCAGCCCGGATCCGCCCGGTGTGCTTCGATCTGAGCACGCGCGGTCAGCGGTTTGTCGGGCGTCTCGGGCAAGGCAGGAACGTCGGGCGGCGCCGGCGGCGGGGGCGCACAGAGCAAATGAGTCATCACCCACGCGCCTCGGGCAACCGGCGACGTGCGGTCCGGATTTGAGGTCGCGGTCAAGATCGACGCGTGGGTCAACAGACCTCGTCGCTGCGAGCCCGAGAGCTGGACCAAAGCCGGTCGGTCGGTGGAGGGGCTCGCCATTCCATAGTGTTTGGCCAGCCGGGCATCCAGCACCGTGAAGCGTGCCGTGAGCAGCTCTTTGACGGGTAGATTGTCCTCGAGAAACTTGGTCACGAAGCCCGTGGTCTCCGCCTGCATCGAGATGGCGAGTGCACGATCGAACGCACCGACCTTCTCGCCGTCGACGGCGTGACCAGTCAGCGAATTGATGTCGAGCCACTGCGTGACGAAACCGCGGACGAACTCGGCGCCCTTGGGATCGGCCAGCATGCGGACCGCCTCGCGCTTGACGTCGTCGACCGTGCTCAGCTTGCCGCCTGTCGCCGCCGCGAAGAGACCGTCGTCGGGCATGCTCCGGTAGAGCAAGTAAGAGAGGCGCGAGGCGATCTCGTAGCCGCTCAGCAACCGCTTCTTGCCGGGCGCGCTGGAAGCCGGGTCGATCTCGGCCCTGAAGATGAAATGCGGCGAGCTCAGCACCCCCGTGATGGCCATGCGCAGCTGTTCCGTGGCGGCCTCGCCTCGTTGCTTGGCGAGGTCGGCCAGACGCATGACCCGATCGATCTCGGCGCTGAGCACGGGGCGTCGCCAGGCGCGCTGGGCAAGCCCGTTCGTGATCTGACGGATGCAGCCTGCGGCGGCAGCGTCACACGGCGAGACCCGCGCGGCCGTCGCCAGCTTGTCGACGCCCCCGCTGGTCATCTCGGTGGCGAGGGCCTCGGCGGCGCTCTGGTACTGCTCGAGCTGAAGCGTCGTCAGGATCTGGACGTCACCGTTGTTGTCGTAGCCAAAGCCGGCAGGATCCGCCTCGAAGGCGTCGGCCGGAGTGGAGGTGGTGCCCAGAAGATCGCGAACCGTGTGGTTGTACTCGGCCCGGTTGAGTCGTCGAAGACTGACCCGACCCGGATCCTCCGGGGTGGTCGGTGCGCCCGGACTGGGTCCCGGACCGGGGACGGCGCCGCCGCCTGCCCCGCCGACGGGGGCTCCTCCCGGGTCGGGCGTTCCCGTCGGATTGCCGGGCGTGGCGATGGGGGCCCCGCCAGCAGGCGGGGCGTCATCATCATGGATGGATCCGCTGCACGCGAGTAGGCCACCCGCTGCGAGGGCGCTCAGGCCGAGAGCCTGAAGCCGAAGGCCCAATGCGGTCCGTCGATTTCCCAGGCTGGCGCGGTCGAATTCAACTTCCCTCATGGCGCTCTGCCTTCCCGTCCCTGGGAGTTGCTCGGGCAGAAGGAAACTTGTCACTTTTCCTGCGCTCGATAAGAGGTGCCTGGCAGGACCAAACTTTCCCTGGGGAAACGAGTCGCAGCAGCATTTTTCCTGGCGCCTCCCGCAACGGTGAGGCCACGCACGCCAACGAAAAAACCCGTACAAGCCGAAGCCTGCACGGGTTCTTGGAGCCGGTTGGAAAACGCGAGAACGGGGGTCAGACGAGGGCGGGCAGAGGACCGGCGGGCCCACAGGAGGGATCGCCCACGCGCGGAACCATCGCTCCCATGAAGTGGCAGATCGAGGTCAAGAACTGGGTGTGGAATGGCTGATTGGACTGAGTATCGGGATGCCCCGGGAATAGGCGTCCGCCACCCATAGACGGGTAGTTGATGAACCGCCCGGTTTTGTAACGCCCGCCGCCGCTGCCAGCGATGAAGACCGGCCAGGGATCGGTGTCGTGCGCGGTGCCGCTGACGAATTCATTGCCAATGACAACCAGCGTGTTGTCGAGCAACGTCCCGCTGCCCTCCTTGACCGAATCCATACGCTGGAGCAGCGTCGCGAACTGTTCGTAATACCAGCGCTGAATGGCGCCAAGACCCGCGTCGCCGTCGCCCTTGTGGGTGAGCGCATGGTGAGGCGTGTTGACGCCTAGCCAGCGATACGAGATGTCGCCGTTGCCCTGGTTGAGCTGCAAAGTCACCAGGCGCGAACGGTCAGCTGCCAGCGCTGCGACCGCCATGTCGAACTGCAGCTGCACAATCTTGGGGAAGTTCTCTTGTGCCTTGAACGTGTATTCCAGCTTCGGCACCGACTCCTTCGTCGGGGGGCGATACCCCGGCACGCCGCCGCTGCCCGTGTTGACCGGGGCCGACAGTCGCGCCTCGGCCGAGCGGAGCTGGTCGAGGTGCTGATCGAGCTTCTTGCGGTCCTGTCCGCCAAGACGGCTCTGGAGCCCCTGCAGCTCGAAACGGACGACGTCGAGCACACTCTTGCGTCGTGCGCGGAGCTTGTCACCCGCCGACGGGTCGGTCGACGGCGCGGCACCACCGCCACCCACCGGCGACACGATGCCATTGGTGAAGAGACGGTCGAAAGCGCGACTCGGGTCCATCTCGCCGTGTACCGGCCGGCATTCCAGGTCGAAGGTCGTGTTGCCACGAAGGTTGCCCGGATCCTGCGACATGGCGTCGAGGTTCAGCACCGGGATCGGTGTCTGCTGCGGAACCATCTTGTTGATGATGGCGTCGATCGACGGGTGACTGACCCAGGCACCGGTGCCAGCGCCGAGCATCCGAGCCGCGGTCCAGATGCCGGCGGTCCCTGCCTGGTGGCTGCCCTTCGCGTTGTCCTGCGCGCGGCGCATGTTGCCGAAAATGATCAGCTTCTGCTTGTAAGGCTCGAGCGCCTTCATCTGCGGCGAGAGCTGGAAGTTCGTCTCGGTGCCGGTGGGCAGGTAGTTACCGAATGCCGTGCCGCCGCTCCAGTAGACCAGCAAGAGCCGCTTGGGAAGCCCCTGCGCCGTCGCCTTACGCTCGAACACTGGCATCAGCGGGCTCAAGCCGGCCGCTGTGCCGGCGGCAAGCCCCCGGGAGAGCACGGTCCTGCGGGTGAGCGTGATGCGATTGCTGCTGACCAACTTCATTTGGACTCCTCGGCGCGACGAATGCGGAAGCCATCGCTCTCGACCAGGGCCATCAGCAGGTCCGGGAGGCGAAGATCACTGTTCTTGAAGCGCTTGTAGACAGCGTCCAACGTGCAGTTGTCGAGCTCGGTGTTGATCCGTCCGAGCGCATAGCGGAACCACTGCGTGGTCACGCACTGTTGCACCTGCTGGCTGCCGGCCAGCTTGCGCGCCAGCTCGACCGGTCCCTTGAACTTGCCGTCAGCGTCGGTGCCGATCAGCTCGCCCGAGTCGTCGACCTTGACGTTGTTCTCGGTCGTGCGGAAGCGGCCGACGTCGTCGAAAGACTCGAACCCGTAGCCAAGCACGTCCATGAGGTTGTGGCAGGAGGCGCACTCGGGATTCTGCCGATGCTGTTCGACCCGGTCGCGCGTCGTCTTGGTCGGGCTGACCGGAGGGAGATTCGCATCGGCGCCTGGCGGCGGCGGCGGGAGATCCACACAGAGCATCTGCTCGCGGACGGCGATGCCGCGGAAGATGGGCGCGCTGCCCTCGTGACCGTGGGTCGCGAGGAACGCGCTCTGGGTCAGCAGGCCCGCACGCTGAGTGGGGTCGAGATCGACCTTCTGCCAGTCGGTGCCCGTGTGCTTGACGCCGTAGAGTTTCGCCAGAGGCGCATTCACGAAAGTGAAAGGCGCCGTCATCAGGGTCGCGAACTTTCCGTCGCCTTCAGCGATGACGTGACCGGCGAATCGCCTCAACTCCTCGCGCATGAAGGGTTGGGCGGGCGCAAACTCGGGGAACTCGCCCTCTTTGGTCAGGGTCTCGAGATCGTCCAGAGCGAGCCAGCTCATGTGGAAGTCGTCGATCATGTCGCGGGCTCGCGGGTCTTGCAGCATGCGCTTGGCTTCGTCGCGCAGCGATTCGGGCGACCGCAGGGCACCGGTGTCGGCCAGGTTGGCCAAGCGGGTGTCGGGCGGTGCGTTCCAGAGAAAGTACGACAGCCGCGATGCGAGCTGATGCTGGGACAACGGGCCCGGGCCCTCGACGAGGTAGATGAAGTGGGGCGACTCGAGCATCGCCTCGACGACCAGACTGATGCCGGCCGGGAAGCCACCGCCCTCGCGCCCCGACTTGAAGAGGGCTTCGTAGCGCGAGACCTCGGCGTCTTCGAGCGGACGTCGGAAGGCGCGACGACCGAACTGACGCACGAACGTCTTCACGCAGGCGGCCTCGTTGGCCGGCTGAACGTTCGCAGCGCACGGCAAGAGCTGACCCAGCCGCTCGACGGTCTTGGCGGCAGCATTCGCCGCGGCACCAGCGTACTGCGTGTACTGCGATTCGGAGATCGGCGTGAAGTAGTTTCCCGCGAAGGGGCCCGCCGTCTCGTCAGCGCTGAAGTCCTTGGCCAGGCCGAGGTCGACGCCGAGCAGATCGCGGACCGAGTTGTCGTATTCGACCCGGGTCAACCGGCGCAA
Source organism: Myxococcales bacterium (assembly GCA_031398585.1). Lineage (GTDB taxonomy): Bacteria > Myxococcota_A > Polyangia > Fen-1088 > Fen-1088 > JANNNO01. The sequence goes on from JANNNO010000223.1 coordinate 7,935, forward strand.
CGGCGACAGACCGATCTTGTCGGCCTCGCACGAGGTCGGCGCCGGCGGCGGCACGTTCACCGGGGTCGGATTCGGGTTGGGATTGGGGCCATTCGGATCGGTCGGCGTGGGCGAATCGACGCCCGGAGCCTCAGGGGACTCTTCGCTGTCCCCCACCGTTCCAACGCAACCCATCAACGAGAGGGCAACGAAGAATGTGAGCTGTCTCTGGGCATGCCCGAACTTCGACATGGTTTCCCTTTCAGCCCGACGCCTGCTCCAAAAAGACTGGAAATCCCGGTACATCTAGAACACCTCCAGGGACCAGGAAAACCCCCTGGTCTCGTACTGCCGGTCGAGCACAACGCCGCGTCAGCATTGAGTAGTGCCGTGAGCCCGCATACGGCGCTCACATCTGGAGAGGTCCTACGACAGGGGCAACACTCATGAAAACCGAGGTAATCACCTCGGGGTAGCCCCACACTGCCCGTTAGGGTGGGCTCAGACGGCCTCGATGGCGCCGGCAGACCCGTCGGCGTGGCAACCAGCGTACATTTTTCAGGGATAGGCCCCATGAATGGTGGCTTCGAGAGGGAGGCGACGCGGCCGCGAAAAGACGACGTAAAAGTTGTCTTCGCAGCCGCGAGCCTACCCGGCGGATGCTCTTCCGCGGTGAGCGGCCCCCCCTTCGGCGGCCAGGGCGCTCCCGCCTAGAGGTGTCGGGTCTCCGCCGGCGGGTGCCACCAGTTGTCAGCGCGGCCATCCATGAACTTCACGGGAGCCGCTGCGAGCTCGGCGGGGTCGAGGTCGTCCAGGGAGGCCACGCTGATCGAGACGTACTCGGCGGGATTCCAATCGGTCTTGGCCACCCAGGCATAGACGTGCACGCCACAGTGTTTGCAGCCCCCGTGGCCTTTGTCCTGACCGGGCTTGAAGTTGCTCATGTGCTCCTCGCCGCCCAGGGCGACGAAGCCCTCGGGTTTTGCGCGAATGCTCCACCAGCGCTTCTTCCAGCAGCTGGTGCAGTTGCATTTGCCGGTGCCTTCGGCGAGGTCGAGCTCAGCCTGGAACTTGATCCGGCCACAGTGACAGCTTCCCTTGTAGGTCTTGCTTGCCATGACAGGAGTGTAGTCCGGTATCGATGACAGCCTCATGTCAGTTGATCCACTCCGGCTGTGCGGTAGCCGCAACCGGCAGCGCTGCTCTCCGAAGAGCGGGCATGATCACGAAGAAGGGAACGGCGAGAGCTTGGGGCGTCGCGAAGAAAGAGGCTCGAACGAAACCGACGAGCGGGCCAATCGTGGCCCTGTCCTTGGCGCGAGACATGGCCGACGCCGTGCAAGCCGGCGAAGAAGATCGCGACGAGATCATCAGCGCTGCGCTGATGATCGGGCAATGGCTCGCGGACGTCGGTCGGCCCGGACGATGGGAGACGATCGAAGTGGCTTCCCTCATCGACGCCGTCAATTGCGATTCGGAGTTCGAACGCGGGCGCTTCATCCTGTCGCTCACGGGCCTCATAGGTTTCGCCGCCCTCACGGACCGACTCCAGGCCAAGACCGCGCGTCGGCTACTCGACGAGGTCGCACTTCTTAGTCACGACCCGATCCTGAGTGCCTACGCTCACAGGACCATCGCGACTTTCGGCGCCGCCGTCTGACCCCGCCGCCCGCGCGCGCGGCGAGGAGCTGCCGCCGCGCGACAGCCGGGTTGTCGGCAAGCAACGACCCGGTAAAAGGAACGTCGTGGCCCCGCTGGGGACCCACTTGTTCGACGCAGGGGGCGGCGGCCCGTGGTAAGAAGGCCGGGCTCGAATGCCTTTCGATCTCGTTCACCGCGGCCACGGCCTGGCGAATCGTCGACGCAGCTGCATGTTCGTCGTGCTGGCCGCGGGGGAGCGCTGATGCTGGAGACACTCGCACCGGGAGCGCTTGGGGTGCTGGTCGGCGTCCGTCACGCCCTCGAGCCGGACCACGTCACCGCCGTCTCGACCCTGGCGGTGGAACAGCCCGGCGCTCGTCGGGGCGCCATCCTCGGCGCCCTGTGGGGTGTCGGACACTCTGTCGCACTGGTTGCCGTCACCGGCATCCTCAGCGTCATCCGGACCGAGATGCCCGAACGCCTCTCGGTGGCGTTCGAGCTGGCCGTTGCCGTGATGTTGCTGGTCCTTGGTGCGCGCGGCCTGGCGCGTGCCCGACGGGAAGCTCGCGAAGGGCCGAGCAAGCCTCACGTACACGGCAGCCTGCTGCATATCCACCCCGCCCAGGCGACTCACATTCACGTGGGCCCCACGGGGTTCGGTCTGCGATCGCTGGTGATCGGTCTCGTGCACGGGCTGGCGGGCAGCGGTGCCGTCACGGCGCTGGCGATGGCCAAGTTGCCGACGGCCGGCGAGCGCCTCCTCTACATCGGCCTTTTCGGGGCCGGCTCGGTCATCGGGATGGCGGTCTTGTCAGGCCTCGCGGGCTGGCCGCTGGCGCAGGTCGCCCGGCATCGGCGAGCGCACACCACGATGCAGATCGCCGTCGCCATCCTTTCGGTGGGCCTCGGGTTGGTCTGGGGCGCGCCCCTCGTCCGCCAGCTGATGGCTTAGCCGCGTGTGGGCCTGGTTCGGCGCCCGCGTCCGCGGTCTCGTGAGTTGGCCGCGACCGATGAGCGGGACGACACCGTTCATGACGGACCGGCGTCTGGTGATGGCTGCGGCTTTCCTGGCTGCTTGTGCGACCGCGCCTCCGGTGCCTCCCCCGTTGCCGTCTCGCGACGAGGCGGCCGGGGATCTCGCGCCGGGTCCGGTCCCACCCGCCCCGGCTTCATCGCCGACAGAGCCTAGCTCGCGCGACGGCGCAAGCCCAAGCCCAGACTCGGCCACAGCGGACGGCGGTGTAGCCGAGCCCCAGCCACCCTCCCCTCCTGAACGGCATGCCTGGGTGAATCCGGCCCGATGCCTGTCGCCCTGCTCGGGTGTCGAGGTGTCCCGACTCGTCCGCATCGACGATCGCGGACAGCCCGCTGCGCGAGGCAAACTTCGAGTGACGGCGGAGACACAGGTGCCGCTGGCCGATCTCCTCGCCGCTGCAGCCGCTGCGGGCCATCGCCTCCGCATCAACTCAGCGCACCGCGGGTACCGGGAGCAGGCCCGCCTTTTCGCCACGACTCGGGAGCCGGGTCGCGCAGCCCGCCCGGGTCACAGCGAGCATCAGCTGGGCACCACCGTCGACCTGCGGTTGCCGAGCCAGGCTGCCATCGATTGGCTGCAAACCTCGGCGCCGAGCTTCGGATTCGTTCAGAGCTACCCAGGCGGCAAGCAACGGATCACCGGCTACCGGCCGGAGCCGTGGCACTACCGGTACGTCGGCCCGCAGGTGGCGAAGATCGCGGCCGGCCGCAGCCTCGAGGAGCTCTTTCGTGCCGGACTCGTGGTCGGCGAATCTGGCGCGTGTAGCGCGTGCCCGCAAGCGGCTTCCCGGACCACGTGTGGGTCGGTCAGCGAAGCCGGTCTCTGTCGCGGTGACGTACTCACTTGGTGCTACGACGGGGCGCTGGCCGCCGTCGACTGCACGTCGTCCAAGCAGCGCTGCGGACTGACGACCGCGGGCGCGCCCGATTGTCTGGACGTACCCGCGGAAGCGACGCCGCAGCGATCAGAAGCCGATTGAGACGCCGCCGCGGCCTTCGATGATCCAGTGGAACTGGTCCCTCAGGCTGCGCGGAAGCAGGCCCGCTTCCAGGAAGACGCCGATGCCGCCGAGGCCAACCGAAAGACCGACGGCGCCGCCGTAAGCAAGCGAGCGCCGCTCCTTGTTGGTGAGATTGTTCACCGCGAGGATGAGGCGAGCGTAAAGCGGCACGACGGGCGGCGAGAGAGTCAACATCGGCCGCACGCCGATGTCGAACTTGCTGTTCTCGACGTCGGGCAGATCGGCGGCAAGGCCGACCTGCAATTTCAAGATCGCCAGGCTGTAGCCTGGTGCCACCATGATGTTGATGGGCTGGGCTTTGGTCTCGGGCTTGACCTCGGCTCCTTTGCCGAGCGAGGCCTCGAGGAAGGCGCCGGCCTCTGCAGGGGAAGGCAGGGAGAGCGCGAGCACGGCAAGCAGACCGAAAAAAAGCTTCCGCATCCCGATTGTCTAACCCGAGGCCGACAAAATTGCGAGCGACGCCCAGACGCGAGCGCCGGTGACAACGCAGCGATCCCCAGGGCGTTCACCTGATCTCGCATGGGCGACCAGGCGGCGTGCGTAGAAGGCGGGTGATATGGTCCGCGACCGTGAAGATGCAAGCTGACCCGGCGCTGCCGGATCTCACTCCCCTGCCGGGAAAACAGACCGGCGCCGCGGTATCGAATCTCGTCGGTCTGATGCAGCGACTGCTGGCTCCGGGTGGCTGTCCCTGGGATCGCGAACAGACGCTCGAGACCCTCATCCCGTATCTCGTCGAAGAGACCTACGAGGTGATCGATGCGCTCCACCACGGGTCGCCCGATGATCACCGCGAGGAGCTCGGTGACCTGCTCCTGCAGATTGTCTTTCAGGCCGAGCTGCGGCACGCCGAAGGGCGGTTCGGCATCGACGACGTCGCCGAGGCCATCGTGCGCAAGCTGGTTCACCGGCATCCGCACGTCTTTGGTGACACCAAGGTCACGGGCACCGGAGAGGTGCTCTCCAACTGGGCCAAGATCAAGGCCGAGGAGAAGGCGAAAAAAGGTGGCGGCCCCAAGAGCGCTCTGCATGGCATCCCACGCTCGGCGCCGGCGCTGGTGCAGGCGTTCCGGTCGGGCGAAAAAGCCAGCGCGGTCGGGTTCGACTGGCCCGACGCGCATGGCTCGCGCGCCAAGGTCACCGAGGAGCTGGCAGAACTCGACGAGGCCTGGGCGCGCGGAGATCGAGAAGAGATGTCACGCGAGCTCGGGGATCTTCTGTTCGCGATCGCCAACCTCGCCCGAAAGCTCGAGCTCGATGCAGAAAGTGCCTTGCGAGGCGCCACGGATCGGTTTGCGCGGCGGTTCGCTCACATGGAGGCGGCGACGCGTGAGCTAGGCCGTCCGATCGGCGAGCACTCGCTCGACGAAATGAATGCCCTGTGGGACGCGGCCAAGCGGGCGCTCCGCGAGGGAGCCATGGCAGCACCTGCGTCCGAACGGCCAGGGCAAGAGGCGAAGGCCAAAACCGAAACGTGAAGACCGAAACCTGAAGACCGAAACCTGAGCGGTGGCTCGGGCCACCGCGGTGCCGCGGGTTCAGGCCGGCGATCGGGAGGGGATGTCACCTTCGCTGTCGCCACGGGCGTGAGTTCCGTGACGATCGTTGTCTTCGCCAAGGTAGTCGCGCACCTCGCGGGTATAGCCGCCCTCTTCGTGAAGCAAGAGCGGCGGCTCGATTTGCAGAGGCCGAGCGCCCGGCACCTTGAGAGCTTCGACGAGCACGCGCGAAGCCGGCTGACCGGCGCGGGGATAGACCGGGCGAAGTCGTACCGGGGCCAGCTGCCGCGCTACCAATCCGGCGGTGAGCTCGTGGGCGCGTGATGCGGGGAAGACCACGGCGACACGCCCGCCCGGGCGGCAAGAGGCTGCGGCGCGGGCGATCCAATCTGCCAGGCCGAGGCCGACTTCGTGATGAGCCATGGCGCGTTCGGGATCGGGGGGCAGCTTGCCCTGCCCCAGCGGCTGGAACGGAGGATTGCTGGCCACGAGATCGAAGAGCGCGCCGCCGAAGTCGATGGCGCGGATGTCGCCCTCGGCAATGGTGAAGCGAGCGCCATAGCGATTCTCGACGACGCCACGACGGGAGAGCTCGGCCAGACGTGGCTGGATCTCGACGCCGATGCCGCTGGCCGCCGGATCGCGCGCGAGCAGGAGGAACGCGAGGGCTCCCGTGCCGCAGCCGATGTCGAGCAGATGGCCGTAAGGTGGCGCCAGGAACCCTGCCAGCAAAACCGGATCGAGGCTCGAGCGGAACCCCTGCCGAGGTTGCAGCAGGGTGACTTGCCCGCGCAGCAAATGGTCGCGGGTGATGTCCGTGGTAGGCGCGGGAGCGGAAGGGGAGGCCCCGGGGTGGGGACGAGAGGCGGGCATGCCGACGCTCACCTGCCTGTCCCGCGCTCCGCATCGAGGCGTGCCATCACCAGTCCGGTGGCGAGTTTCGGCTGGAAGTAGGTCGACTTCTGCGGCAACACGAAGCCAGCCTCGCAGGCCGCCAGGACTTGCCCGACCCGCGTGGCATTCATGAGGAAGCCCGCTTCGACCTGCCCGGCTTCGATGTCGGCCAGCGCCACGGCCGTGTCGTGCGTGTAAGAGAGGTGTTTGCCCGAAGCCATCGCGGCCGCATCGATGCCGAGGAGCGGGCCGAGCACGAGCCCGTGCAACACGGTCACGTCGAGGCCGCGCAGCGCGGGAGGGCCGAGCGCGGAGAGATCGGCGTCCGGGCGGAGATGGAACCAGAGGGTGGCGGCGTGAGCGGCCCTCCGAAAGGCGAAGGTCACGGCCTTGGCGCCGTCGCGTTCGAGGCGCGCTTCGATGGCGGCGATGGTCTGTTCGTCGCCTTCGCTGACGTCGAACCAGGGCGCCGCGCGCGAGGGCAGTTCGGCTAGCGTTGCGGCGGGGAGATTTTTCACGAGGCGGTGGGTCGGCAGAACGAGGAGGCCGGGATCCTCGGCGCGCGCGAAGAAGACGGTGCCCCAGTCCCACAACGAGGATCCGGGAGCCGCGGTCTTCGGGCGCAGCTCGTCGCGCAGCGCGAGCATGGTCTCGTAGCGATGATGGCCGTCGGCGATCATGACCGATCGCGAGGCGAGCACGGCAGCGATTCGATCGATGACGTTGGGATCGTTCACGACCCAGAGGCGATGCCGACAGCCATCGGCGGTGACAGTGTCGACCGTGGGTGCGAGCGAAGCCTGGGCGGCGAATGCGGCACCGGTTGCGTCCTCGGGATCGCGGTAGAGGGTGAAGACCTGCGAGAAGTGCGCACCCGTCGTGCGGATGAGCTTCTCGCGATCGACCTTGGGCCCCGAGAGCGTGTGCTCGTGGGGCAGCACGATGCGATCGGAAAAAGGGGTCAGGCGCAGCAGGGCGATGAAGCCGCGGCGAACGTAGGTGGGACCGCCGGTGGGGCGTCGGGGATCGCCGAAGGTCTGTTCGTCGCCTTCGCTGACGTCGAACCAGGGCGCCGCGCGCGAGGGCAGTTCGG
>JANNNO010000504.1:0-4582 GCA_031398585.1 Myxococcales bacterium
GGAAGGCGTCGATTCGTTGCACCGGCGCTCCGACGTGCTTGAGCTGCGCGTCGGCGCCCCAGGGCGGGGGCTCGCCGTCGGGGATGTTGACCTCGAGATCCTTGACGTGGCCGCGGAAGCCGACCTTGGTCGTGATTTTCGCCATGGTTGTTACCTCAGACGTTCTTCGAAGCGGCGTTCACGGCCGCGAAGATGTTGTTGTACGTGCCACAGCGACAGATGTTGCCCGACAGGCCCTTCTTGATCTGCAGCAGCGTCGGCTTCTTGTTTTTGTCGAGGATCGACTTGCACGCCATGATCATGCCGGGCGTGCAGAAGCCACATTGGAGGGCGTCGCACTCGACGAACGCCTGCTGAATCGGGTGCAGCTTGTCACCTTCGGCGAGGCCTTCGATCGTGGTCACGCGCTTGCCGATGGCATCGACCGCCAGCACCATGCACGACGTGACGAGCTGCCCATCGAGCTGCACGCTGCAGGCGCCGCACGAACCGCGGTCACAAACCTCTTTCGAGCCGGTCATGTCGAGCTCGTTGCGGAGCGCACGCAGCAGGGTCACGCGCGGCTCGACCTTGAGCTTGTGATCTTTGCCGTTCACGTTGAGCGTGATCGGGACCTTCTTGGCCGGCAGCACCTTGGCCGGCTTGGCCGCGTTGGCTTCGCTGGCGATCGCCACGGCGCCGCCAGCGGCGCCCACGCCCTGCATGAACCCACGGCGGGTAAAGCCGGTCTTCGCATCATCTGCGCCCTTGGTCTCGCCATGGGGGGAAGGCGTGGTCGCCTTGCTGTTCTCAAGCTTGTCGATTTGCCGCTTCTTCGCCATCACGAGCCTCCGGGGATGAGGGACGGTCGTTGTCCGCACGGTCGGTGAAAGTTGAGTTGGCCTGGGTGGGCCCGATCGAATCGGGGTCACGCACTTTGTCGGTGAGCTTGTCGCTGACGCCTTTGTGGTGAGCGATGATGCCGCCCACGATCGACACCGCGATCTCGGCCGGCGTCTCGCCGCCGATCGGGATGCCGAGAGGCGCCTGCACGCGCGCGAGCTCGGCGTCGGTCACGCCCTTTTGCTTTACGCGCGCGAACATCTCCTTGCGCTTCAACTTGCTCGAGATGACCCCGATGTAGCCCCCGAACCGCTGGCAGCAGTGGTGAAGGATGTCGGTGTCGACCCGGTGCGAGTAGCCGAGGATGATGATGTGGGAATAGAGGGAGAGGTCAGCGGTGGGAAAGAAGGTCTCGGGCATCGCCTCGAAAAGGCCATGCGCATTGGTGAAGCGTTCCCGGGCGGTGTATTCGGCGCGATCATCGACGACCGAATAGACGTATTCCAGCTGGTCGAGCAGGCGCGCGACTTCCAGGCCGACGTGACCACCACCGCAGATGAGGACGTGAGGGACTGCGCCCATGTATTCCACCAGCACTTCGACCGAGCCCCCGCACAAGCTGTCGAGGGCGCCGGGGCGAAAATACGCGAGATCGAACTTGTGGGTGCTCGACTTCTTCTTGGCGATGGCTTCGCGCGCGAAGGCCTTGGTCTTCTCTTCCAGGCCTGCGCCGCCGACGGTCCCGAAGGGTGTGCCGTCCTTTTCCACGATCATCTTGGCGCCGACCTTGCCGGGCACGCTGCCGCGGGCGGCGATCACCGTGCAGAGCGCGAACGGCTGACCGGCGTCGGCAAGCTCGGCGGCGCGGCGAAGCACCTTGCGGGAAACTTCCATGGAAAGCGCGGAGGATACCACCAACGTCGCCCGCGCAAGGTCCGCCCGGGCGATGCCGTGGCCGTCGTCGGCACCGTGGTCGGCGCGTGTAAAAGCTGTGCCAAACCGGGGCACCCCGGAGTGCGTGGGAAGGCGTCGGGCGGCGGCGAGCCACCGGCAATCGACTATGAGTCGAGCGGGCAGCGAACACGACGAGGGGACCACGCTGGCAAGCGAGCCGCAATGCCGGAAGGACTACGACGTTCCGCGCGCCGGGGCGTTCACGTCGGCCGATGCGTCGGCGAGTTCCTCGTAGCGACGTAGACAGTTTGCATAGGCGTCGGGCGTGTCCATGTCGCACAAAATGCGATCGTCCTCGACGTCCATGAAACGAGTGGATACGCGGTCGGGAGAGAGAACGTCGCGCGCGGAAGCGCCCGCAGGCAGCGCAAGCAGCTGCTGCGCCAGCGCGGCCCGCACGACCAGCGGGTGGCCTCGGCGGCGGCGAAACGAGGGCGCGACGATCGCGACGTCGGGAGAGCTGGCGACGAACAGCGCGCAGAGCTCGGCGACATCGTCGGCGGTGACCAGCGGATGGTCGACAGGATAAATGAGGAACCCCGAGGCGCTGGCCGGCAACCGTTCGAGGCCGGCGCGCAGGGAAGAGGTCTGCCCTAGATCGGGGTGCGGATTGACGACCAGATCACAGACATCTCCATCGTTGCGCGACCGGAGAGCCCCCCCGCGGTCATCGGCCACGAGCGACAGCAAGGTCTGCACATGCGGCCGACGTTCGGCCCGCGTCACCACGATGGGTCGATCGAGACCCGAAGCGTCACAAGCGCCCAGCACGACTTCCAGGCATGTAAGCCCGCGAAAGGTGAGGAGTTCTTTCGGCTGGCCCATCCTGGATGAGGCACCGGCCGCGAGTATCACCGGGTGCAGGCCCGGGAACCTTTTTGGCGACAAAGTCGCTTGGGCCCTCACACAGCCGTAAAATGGGTGTAAAACCGGGTCCGTCGTTGGGTCTTCCCTAAGCCAGGGGCGACCCGGTCGATGCCGAGGATACATCCACCACGGCTCCCTCCACAACCTCCATTAATGAGTGAGCTCATGAGCATTTCGACGGCCCCCGAATCTGATGAGACCGCGCAGCCCGAGGCGCTGAACCAGACGCAAGAGACGCCCGGCCCGATGCCAGGCCGGCGGCGACGGTTCAGCAGTGAAGAAAAGCGCCTCTTCATTACCCAGGCGATGTCTCCGGGTGAAAGCATGTCGTCGGTCGGTCGTCGTCACGGCTTGTCGGTCAGCCTGTTGTTCCGTTGGCGCCGGCAGCTCGGCAGCGACATCGCCGCCCCGAAGGGCAATGGCATCGCTCTTGGCGGCGGCAAGATCGTCGCGCGCAGCGAGAGCCGCGATCTGCGCGAGCGCGTCCGCGAGCTCGAACGCCTGCTCGGCCGCAAGACCCTGGAAGTCGAGCTGCTACAGCAAGAGCTCCAGCGCCTCGGCCACAACCCCGGCGCCGCCCTCATGGCCCTCGATGCCGCGGAACCCGCCGCCCAGAGCGCCCGCCGCTAAAGTCAAACCGCCGCCGCAGTGGAGCGAGGCGACTGGAACCGCCGCGGCCCACGGTTTGCGCCGGCGACAGGGACACCATCGCCGACTGTCCCGCGTACGCATACCCCTTGCGATCACATGCCCATCGTGAGGCCGAGCTGGTAGCGGACGAGGCCGGTCTTGCTCTCGACGGTTTCGGGAGAGACGGTGCCGTCGCCGTTGCGGCGCAGGCCCCCTTTCAGAACGTATTCGGCGTTGCCGCCGGCCTGGTAGAACGCGCCTAGCGAAACGGTGACGCCCTTCCACGCTGGGATCGGGACGTGCACGCCGGCGCCGCCTCCCCAGGCCCATGCGTAGTCGCGGAAGTTGGTGTCCTCCGCAACGTTCATCTCCTGGCCGTTGCCGCGCAAAGTGGTTGACGTCGACAACGTTTCGAAGCCGCCTGAGAGATTCACGAATGGCCGAAGAGGCCCCAGGCGTCCTGTCAGCTGCGGCCCGAGGCCGAAGAAGGTCAGCGTGTTCTCGGTGTTCATCTCGAAGCTGACGCCGGGGAAACTGGGGTTCGTCGTCCTCCAGCTGTCCGACCCATAGATGAGGTGGGCGATGTCGAAGCGGATGCTCAGGAACGACGCCAATCGGTAGCCGACGTGCACGCCGACACCGACGCTGGTGTCGACGTTCTTGTCGAACTCACCGAGCGGACTGCCGACGGCCAGCTCGCCGCCAATGTAGATCGGCGCATCCTTGATCTCGCCACCACCGCTGGCGAGCGGCTCGGCCGCGGCCATTGCCGAGAGCGACGCCAACGAAAAAGCCAAGAGGCGAGCGGTTACACGGGCGGGGGTGGGTTTGCTTCGCATGATTTCGTTCCTTTTGTCAGTTCGGAACGCGACCCCGGCTTTCTGCCGCCAGATTCGCCCGCCGCGAGTCGCTCGTCCGCGGGCGCCCGGGCGCGGCGGGCAACGACTCGTTGAGTCGTCACCATGGCGCCCGTCCGCGGGGGGGCGGGGGCAGGGCGTGGTTTTCGAACATGGGGATTGAGCCATCCGGCGTTGCTGGGGATTTTCTGGACGTGTAGCATCGGTTTTCAACTCACCGCGCGAAGACCGTTCCCCGTCCCTGAATCGCTGGCGCGACGGCGTCTGGCGGCCCCGATAGGAGCAACCTTTCTCCATGTTCGTCGTGTTCGAAGGCATCGATGGCAGCGGCAAGACCACGGTGTCGAATCTGGTCGCCGAGCGACTGCGCGGGGGCGGGCTCACCGTCGAGCACCTGCGCGAAGGCGGCAAGTTCTCATCGCAGGTGACGCAGGCGCTGCGGGAGTTCGGCC
>JANNNO010000274.1:0-6602 GCA_031398585.1 Myxococcales bacterium
GAGCTTCCGGCCGCGCCGGAACGGCTGGGACAAGTGGCAGAAGCGCACTTGGCCGCGCCGGATCGAAGCGTGACCATTGAAGGCCACACCGATTCACGCGGGAGCGCTTCGCACAACCTCGAACTGTCGCAGCGCCGGGCCGATGCCGTCCGCTCGCACCTGGTTTCGCGTGGCTATCCCAGCGAGAAGATCGAAGCGCGCGGCATGGGACTCGAGCGCCCGGTCACGGCAAACTCGACCGCCGAGGGACGCGCCAACAACCGCCGCGTCGAGATCGTGATTCGCCGAGGGGCCGCGAAAGCGGCGGCGGCGGCGACGACGACAGCGACACCCTGACCCGTCACGAGGCCGAACGCCGAGCGGGCGGGGCTTCTCTCCGCTCGACTCGACGACCAGCGGCCTCCGCTCGTCTGTCAGGGACGAAGGCGGCGGCCGGCCGGAGCCATGGTTTCCGACTTGGGTGTCCCCCTGTCGCTACCTCTCGGCTCGTCGTGCGAGATGCGGCTCTTGGCCTGTACCGCGCGCCCGCCCATCACCAACGATAGGGGCGGCGGGGGCTTTCTCGGCAGGTCGAGGGTGAAAACGCATCCCTTGCCCGGAATGTCGCGCACCCGCAACTCCCCCGCGTTGGCTTTCGCTGCCTTCATGCAGATGGAGAGCCCGAGGCCCACGCCCGAACGGTCGTTTCCACGTTGCTCGTAGGGCTGGAACAGCTCCTCGGGAGCGCCGGGCGGCAGGCCACCGCACTCGTCCTCGATCTCGAAGAGGACTCGGTCGGGCGTGGCGATCGTCGTCAGCGAGACCTTGCCCTCCTTGGGCGTGAACTTGAACGCGTTGTGCAGGAGGTTGGAGATCGCAGCTGCGAGGATCTGCCGATCGCCTTCGATGGTGATGGTCCGGTCGACCGGAGAGAAGACGAACTTCAGTCCGCGCGACTGCGCCTGTATCAACGCGCCGATCTCGATCTCTTCGATGAAGTCCGCAACCGAGATCCGCTCGAGGGTTTCGATGCCGGCATCGAGGCGCACGTCGGCAAGCGAGCGGTCGATGAGGTCCCGCAATCCGGTGAGACTGCGCGCATGCACCAATCCGGTGCTGCCGCCGGGAGCGACGCGGCCGCTCTTGATGCTCTCGAACGTGAGCATCGCGATGTTGAGCAGATTGCGGAGCTCGTGCGCGAGCATGCCGAGGCGCTCCGTCCCCTGATCGGCGACGGTTCGTTCTCGATGTCGGGCGTACTCGGTCACCGCTTCAGCAATGGCGTCATCGAGGCAGAGGTTCAGCGTACGAAATTCATCGCCGGGAATCGCGACGCCCTGCTCGATCGCCAGGGCAGTGATGGTCTGACAAACGTCGCCGTAGTCGTGAACGACCTGAGCGATGGAGAATCCCATGTCCAGCAAGGCACGGCCGTGGCGGCCTGCGCTTTTGCCGATCTCTTCGTGATTGATGACGTTGGTGGACTCCGCGACGCCCAACGCCTCGACGAGCTGGTCGAGGAAGACCGGGATCCCCTCAGCGAGTTGAGCGCCCGTGCTCGGCCCAGGCCTCGATGCGACACGGGCTCGCGCGCCAGCCACGATGGCTTCGCGATTCGCAATGAGGAAGTCGCCGAGCATGTGCGGACCATGCGCCTGTGATAGGGCAGCCGCAAGGCAAGTTCACGCGCCCGCATCTCGCATGGCCCGGTTCGAGACGACCGAGGGTGGCGGTCAGCGCGGCGCAAAGACGGAAAGCTCAAGCGCAGGAGCACTTTGCGGCGTTGCCGTCGTCGCAGGGCCCGCGCCGTTGTCCCGCGCATCGAATTGAAGCGCATTTGCGACGGCGTCCGCTGAAAAGCGGTAGATCGCCTGAGAACCGCGCTATTTCACGCTGGCCGATACCGCCGTGCCGACGGGGCAGGCGACCCCGGTTCCGCCGATGCCGCAGTAGCCGTCGGGGTTCTTCGCCAGGTACCGCAGGAGGTAGTCCTCGGCGCAGAAGAACGGAGGTGCCGCAGCCCACACTGTGGTGCTCGCGCCGTGACCCGCGCGAGCGAGGGCGGCGGCGTAACGCTCCTTGCTTGCAAGCGCGGCGTCGAGCTGCGCAGGTGTCGTGGTGTAGATCGCCGAGCGATACTGCGTGCCGACGTCGTTGCCTTGGCGCATGCCCTGCGTCGGGTCGTGGTTCTCCCAGAAGGCCTTGAGCAGCTGCTCGTAGCTGACCTTCGTCGGGTCGAAGACGACCAACACCACCTCGGTGTGACCCGTCATGCCGCTGCAAACCTCGCGGTAGGTCGGGTTGGGCGTGACGCCGCCCGCGTATCCGACCGCCGTCGTGAACACACCGGGCAGCTCCCAGAACTTTCGTTCCGCGCCCCAGAAGCATCCGAGCGCGAAGACGGCGCTTTCGAGCCCGTCGGGGAACGGCGCTGCGAGCTGCGCGCCGTTGACGAAGTGACGCTCGGGAACCGCCATCGCGGTCGGGCGGCCGGGCAGGGCGGTTTCGGGGGTCGGAAGCCGGGACTTGGTGGAGGAAAACATGGGCGGAGTCAGTATGCGCTAGACTCTCACGCGAGGCCCGTCGTCGGGCCGAACATTGCCTACGCCTACGACCATGAAGGAATCAGACCGCGGCCGACCGGGTACTCGTGGCCCCCGGCGCACAACCACTCGCACAGCCACTCCTGGCAAGAGCAAGCGCGCGCGCGGCGGAGGCGACAACGGCTTCGTACGCGGCGTGAAGATGGCGGCGATGGCCGTGATCGGCGTCGGCGCCGTCGGGCTGCTCGGTGTCTCGCTGCTCTTTCTCTATTATGGCAGCGACCCCAACCTGCCCAACCTCAAGAAGGTCGGGGACTACCGGCCTCCGCAGGCCTCCCGCATCCTCGACCGCAACGGACAGCTGGTCGGCACGGTCGGCGGCCCCGAGCGGCGCCGCGTGATCCCTTTCGAGATCATCCCGAAGCATTTTCGCGATGCTGTCATCGCCGCCGAAGATCCGTCGTTCTACCAGCACGAAGGACTCGACTACTTCGGCATCGCCCGCGCGCTCGTCTCGAACGTGCTCGGCGGACGGATTGGCCCCGGGCGCTGGGGGCAGGGCGGATCGACCATCACGCAGCAGGTGGTCAAGCTGCTGGTCCTCTCGCCGGAGAAGACCCCGCGACGCAAGATCCAAGAGATGATCCTCGCGCGGCGGCTCTCCAAGCAGCTGTCGAAGGACGAGATCCTCTCGATCTATCTCAACCACATCAACTACGGCAGCGGGCATTACGGCTGCGAAGAAGCCGCGCACTTCTTCTTTGGCAAGTCGATCCAGAAGGTCGACATCGGGGAGGCCGCATTCCTCGCCGGCGTGACCCAGATCCCGGAGAAACATTCGCCGCACAAGAACCCCGAATCGGCGAAGAACCGCCAGATCTACGTGCTCAGGCAGATGGTCGAGCACGGCTACCTCGATCTCAAGACCGCCGATCTCATCGCAAAAAAAGAGATCAAGGTCATCCCGCCGCCGGCCAAAAACGAAGCCATCCAAGCTGGCGAGGCGCTGGGTTCGGTCTATCGGTTGCTGGTGGAGAAATACGGTGCCGAGGCGATTCCGTCACTCGGCGCCGAGGTCAAGACCACGCTCGACCTCGATCTGCAGAAGCTGGCGCGCGAGACGCTGGAACGCGGCCTCGAAGCGCTCGACGGACGCCAGGGCTACCGCGATCCCGAGGGTCATCTCGAGGGAGCAAGACTCGCCAGCTACAAACACGAGCTGAAGCTGGCGCGGCAGGCGGGCCGGGGCGGTGACACCGCAAAAGACGCGATCGCGGCGCGCAAACGCGGCCAGAAGTTCAATCTGCGGGTCCTGCGCGACAACGAGATCTTCGTCGGTGTCGTCGACAAGGTCGAAAAGGATCCCGCCCGGCCCAAGGCGGGCCGCTTCTGGATCGACGTCGGGGGCGAATCGGGCGTCGTGGATCTCGCGCAGGAGGCCCGCTACGCCATCGACAAGAAGCCGCTGACCGAACGCTTTCGCGCCGGCGATCTCGTGCGCGTGCGTTTCGCTCCCGAGCGCCGGGGCGGGCCCGGTGAAAAAGGCGGTCCGATGCCGCTGGCGCTGGAGATTGGACCGCAGGCGGCGATGGTCGTGATGGAGCCGCGCACGCGTGAGGTTTTCGCTCTGGTGGGTGGCTACGGATATCGACCGGGTGGCTACGATCGATCGCAGCGTGCGTTGCGCCAGGCCGGCTCGACCTTCAAACCCTTCGTCTATGCCGCGGCCATCGAGTCGGGCAAGTTCACCGCCGCTTCGGTCGTGAACGATGCGCCCGTCGTCTACAACCTCTGGAAGCCGCAGAACTATGGCAAGCAGGCGCACCGGGGCGCGGTCAGACTGCGCACGGCGCTGGCCGATTCGATCAACACGATCCCGATCAGCCTGCTGCATGAAGTCGGCATGGGCCCGACGATGGAGCTGGCGACCAAGGCGGGGATCACCACGCCACCACCCGCCGACGTCGGCTATTCACTCGCGCTCGGCGCCAACAGCGTCACGCCGCTCGAGCTGGCCAACGCATTCGCGACCTTCGCCGCCGGTGGCGAGCGGCAGACGCAACGGATGATCGAGAGCGTCAACGGCGAGGTGCTGCCGCCCGCTGCCGAGTCCGTGCGCGCGATGAAACCGGAGACCGCCTACGTGCTGGTCTCGCTCATGAAGAGCGTCGTTACCGAGGGAACCGCTGCGATTGCAGGGGCTCGCCTCAAACGTCCGCTGGCGGGCAAGACCGGCACCTCGAGCGGCGAGCGCGACGCCTGGTTCGTCGGCTTCGCGCCTGACCTGCTGGCGGCGGTCTGGGTCGGCTTCGATGACAGCAAATCGCTCGGCGAGGGCGAGACCGGCAGCAAGACGTCGGTGCCGATCTGGACCGACTTCATGGCCAAGGCGTTGGCCGATCGCCCTGCGCGCGATTTCGCGACCCCGCCCGGCGTGCAGGTGCTGCGCATCGACCCGGTGACGGGCCTTCTGCCCGCGCCTGGCACGGAGGGCGTCGAGGAGGTCTTCCTCGACGGCACAGGTCCCAAGGAGACCGCCGGCTCACGCGAGGACACCTCGGCGGCCGACCGCCTGCTGATGCAGGGTGCAGGTCAGTGAAGGGCGCTCGGCGAAGGGCGTTCAGCGAACTGGGCTCGCCTTGATCGCGGCTTTGCCGTCCTTCACGTAGACGGAGAAGCGCGCCGAGCGGCAGCTGTACTTGGCGATCAGCTGCGACCGGTTGGCGTCGAGCTTGGCGCGGAAGCGTTCGAGCGTGAGGCTGCCGACGGATTCACCGCAACGCTCGCGGGTGGCGAGGTACTCCTCGTAGACCCCCTGCACGTGCTCGTCGTATTCGGCCTCTTCGATGCTGCCGGCGTCGTGGCGTGAGGTCGCTGCCTCTTCGCTGCCTTCCACCGTCTCGAACTGCGCGGACGGGGCGGTGGCGGCGAGCAGCGACGGGCTGGCGCCAGGTATGACGCTGGTGGGGCCGTCAGGGTCGAGCGCTGCCATGACCGCCGCCGAGGCGCCGCCGCCACCGGGGCGCGAGGGGCGGTTGATCCCGATCGGCATCGGCGGGGGCGTGACCGCGCCGCTGGAAAAGGGCAGCGGTGGCACCGTGGGGGTCGGGGTACCGCCGCCGAACGGGCTGGGCGGAACGAAGCTCGGCACGGGGGAGCTGGCCGGGCGCGGCGGGGGCGCAGCGTTGCCAGGAAACGCTGGCGGTGCCGAGCTCGCCATGCCGAAGTGCGACTGGGGAAGGTCGAAGACGCTGGCCGGGGCGGTGGAAGCGGCGGGCGTTGGCGCGGGCCCCAGAATGGCGTCGAGATCCTTACGTGCGGTCTCCGACTTGGGCGGTGCCGCCAGGGTGTACTTCTCGAGCGCGGCGTTCACGTCGCGCGCGATGCCGCCGAATTTGCCTGGGTAGGCGTGGTCGTTGAGCTTCTGCACCTCGCCTCGGGCGAGACGCTGCACTTCGGTGCGCAGCTGCGCGAGCGGCTTTTCCGCCTCGATACGTTGCAGAAAGAGACCCACGCCCAGGATGACAACGAGGCCGAGGCCGAGCCCGAACCAGGGGAAGTTGCCCCACCTGAGATCGTCGGCCGTGGTGGTCGACAGCAGCGCGAGCGGATCCGACGCCGCCGACATCTTGCCGATGAGCACGAAGAAGGCGCCTTGCGCGCCGGCCTGTCCGACGAAAGGCGCGGCCACCGCCAGCAGGCGATCCTCACCCACGGTGACCGGGATGGGACGCGTGCGTTTGGCCTCGGCGATCTCGCCGGAACGCTCTTCAATCAGCGCCGGCAGACCACTGACGAACGGTTCGGGCACGGTCGATGTGCGGACCTGCCCGCGCAGCAAAATGGCGATCTCGACGCCGAGGTTTTTCTTCCAGACTTCGGCCAGTCGCTTGCCACCTTCGGCCGCCACCCAGATCGCGCCGACGATTCGGTCACGCCCCTTCGAGAGGACCGGCACGGCGGCCACCCGTTGCAACTTCTCGCCCGAACCCAAGACGTCGTCGCTGAGGTAGCCGCGCAAGGCGTCCGCGATCACTTCGATGCCACCCAGGCTGTCGCCGGCTTCGTTTTCCTTGTCGC
>JANNNO010000291.1:0-7222 GCA_031398585.1 Myxococcales bacterium
GAGCAGCTCGCGCACGCGCACGTGAGCCAGCCGGTGCCAGGCGCGTTGATAGTGGCGCGAGACCAGGTGGAAACCGACTCGGCTCCACCAGTTGGGAAACTCGCCCGGCCGCCAGGCGGCACGGATGCCGAGGTGAACGTGGCCGCTTTCGTGATCCTTGGTCAGCAGAAACCATTCCGAGCCCGCCTCGACATGGCCGGCGAGGGTGTCGTAGCGATAGCCGAATTGGGTCCGGCGTTCGTCGTGACCTTCTCGCACGGCACCGACGCGCACACCGCAGAGGTAGTGCAAACCGAGGACTTTGAGCTCGAGCAGCATCGATCGGCCGAGCAGCGGCGCGCGGCGATCGAAGTGGCCGACGACGATGCGCGGGTCGGAAAACTCGTACCGCTCGAGCACCCCCCGCGCGAGAACGAAAGGACCGTCGGGCAGCGGTCGGCCGGGCGGCTCGCTGGCGACCAGCGCCTCAGAGCCGTAGTGCGAGTAGCCCGCCTCGCTGGTCAGAGCCGTCGACGTCTGGGGCGTGGTAACCGGCCGTTTTGCGATCTTGGCCAACCAGTCGCCGAGCTCAGTGTCGGAGAAGCCTCTGCCGAAACGCCACTCTGCCGCGAAGGCTTCCGCGGCAGAGGCCTCGGACTCCTCGGTGGCGGCGACGGCCTCGTGGACGGAATGGATAGGGCTTTCGGCATTCATGGCCGTTCACCCTCCTTGGGCGACGAACGTCGGCTCTACCTGACTGGCCGGATCGGTCTCGTCTTCGCTCAGCACCTCGGTCTCGAGCACCACACGACCGACGACGCCGGCGCCGAAGGTGAGCGCCACGGCTGCGACGAAGTCGGACCAGGTGCAGGTCTGCATCGGATCGCCGGCCGCGAGAAAGCCGAGGTAGTTGCTCTGATTGCTCGAGCGGGCGCGACTGCGAATGTGAAAGATGACGTCGTTGCGATCGTTGCGATAGGCACCAAAGGTGATGCGGCCGGCTTCTCGATGTCCCGGTAAGGTCGCCAACGTGAAGCTCTGAGCGTCGCGCGCCACCACGCGCACCTTGCACTCTCCTGCCATCCGGATCGTGATGTCGAGCTCGTCACCGACTTCGAGAGATCGCTCGGTGTCGCCGTCCGCGCGTCGGAATTTCACCAGCTCCTCGGGGGGAAACTCGGCGAACCGGAGCGCAATGGCATCGATGAGATCAGTTGGGCCGACACAAACGGCTGCGATCACGGCCCAGTAGTCGCGTTGGAGCAGGGGGCCGCAGCCCTCGATGGCCGTGAGCAGCCCTCGGGCGAGACAGTCTTGGGCCGTCTCGCTCTCTGTCGTCTCCGCCTCGGCCGGGTTGGGGCCGCTGTCGCTTGCCGTATTCATCGTTGTCTCTGCGCTGCCGTGGGGGTTCTGCGCGGCGAGCGTTGCAAGACCGCGGCCGGCTCATTCGTCGCGAAGAGCGCGGCAAAGGGGCGTTCTCGGGGCGGATGGTCACACCTCGGTAACGTCGGGGCCTTCCGAGCGTCACTCTCGCGTTTCGTTCAGGTGCTGGTGGTCCGCTGGGGCAGGCGATAACCGTAATGTCTGCCGCCGCGACCACGAAGCGGGCGCGATCTCAGCTTGGACCCGCGATCTTCACGAGTTTGTTGTAGATGCCCATCATCAAGAGGGGCCCGACCCACATGCCGAAGAAGCGCGATAGCCGAACGCTGCCGCGCAGTTCGCATATGAGCGACGCACCCATCGCGGCGAGCGAGCTCGCGAGAAAGACCTCCGAGGGAACCTTCGCGGTCTGCTGCTCGATGGTGCGGGTGATGAGCCCTTCCGCATGCTCGGCCCGCATGACAGGCGCGACCTTGTAGTTTCGGCGTGATTTGCCGCTGGCCGGGTTGACGTCCTTGCTTTCCATGCAGGGCGGAAGAGCAAGGGGAATGCCACTGCCGCGTGTGCGGGCGCCGGGCGTAGCTACTTGGAGAAGACTTCCTGAACGACCTGACCCTGGGCGCCGTCCTGCAGAGAGAGCCCGAGGACCTTGAGCGCGGTGGCTGCGGTGTCCATGGTTTCGATGCGGCGAGAGAAGACGTGTCCCTTGCGGATGTTGGGGCCGCGGATCATCCAGGGGATGTGGCGATCGACCTCGATGTCCGCGCCGTGCCCCAGATCGCGACCGCCATGGTCGGCAGTGACGATGACGGTGGTCTCGGGCGGTAGGGCGGCGAGCAGGCGACCGAAGAGCACATCGATCTTCGAGACGCGGTCGAGGTACGGCGCCGACATCCAACCCTCGATGTGGCCGATGAGGTCCGGGTTGGGGAAGTGGATGAACATCAGGTCGAAGTTCTTGCGGCGAGCGACGAACATCGCGGTGTCAGTGATGCCCTCCTCGTCACCGCCAACCTCGTGAACCTCGTCGAGCGAATCGGGCAGCTGCAGCGTGAGGAACTTGCCCTTGCCCATCACCATTACGGTGCGAAGGCCTGTGGCTTTCGCGACGGCGAAGATCGTCGGTACCTTGATGTAGCCGTTCTGGGGCACCGGCGTGTTCCAGGTGACCCCGTGGTGTTCCATGTCGTAGCCCGACAGCATCGATGAGTGGGAGGGCAACGTGAGGGACAGTGGGATCGTGAAGGCGCGGCTGGCGCGAGATCCCTCGGCGGCAAAGCGCATGATGTTGCGCGTGCGGCTCCAGGTGAGCGCGTCGGGGCGACAGCCATCGAGCGAGAGAATGACCACGGGCCGCCGCTTTGCCAGCGCGGCGTCAGCGGGGGCAGTGGCGTCAGCGCCGGCGTCCCCGACGGGATCGGCGGGCGTCGGCGGGACCGGCGAGGTTGGTGACGCCGAAGGGGCCGGGTGCATCGGCGCCCAGCTGCCTGCGGGTGGCGATGGCGATGGCTCGGACGTCTGTTCGACGCACGCGATCGCGCCAGGGAGCGCGAAAAGCATCGCGATGCCACGCAGGCCGAGGAAATTCACACGCTGCGCCGTTGAGTGCATCCCGAACCTTTGATTGTTGCAGTTGCGAACGGGTCTGCCAATCGCGTTTCGGTTGTGTGGCGTGGACTGGGGCAAATGGGGTGGCAGCGCGGCATCGAGGGACGTCGGGCCATTTGCCTTGCGCTCACGCGAGATCGAAGAGCAAGACCTCGGCTTCGCCTGGCATTCCCGACAGACGCAGCGACGACTCTTGCGAAAGCGCGGCGCCATCGCCTTCATCGAGCACGACGCCGTTGAGCTCGATGCTACCGCGTGCCACGTGCACGTACGCATGGCGGCCCGGGGCCAACGTCGCTTCGTGCGTCTCGCCCTTGGTGAAGAGCCCGGCGTAGATGATCGCATCGGCGTGCACGGCGACGCTTCCCTCCCGCCGATCCGGAGAAGCGACCACCCGAAGGCGCCCGCGCTTCTCGCCTGCCGAGAACGCCTTCTGCTCGTAGCTGGGCGGCAGGCCGCGCTGGGCCGGCAGGATCCAGATCTGTAGGAAGTGCACGGGCGCGTCCGGCGAGCCGTTGAACTCGCTATGCGCCACGCCGCTGCCGGCGCTCATTCTCTGCACGTCACCCGGCACGATCACGGAGCCCGTCCCGATCGAATCTTTGTGTTCGAGCGCGCCATCGAGGACGTACGAGACGATTTCCATGTCCCGGTGCGAGTGGGTGGGAAAACCGGCGCCCGGCGCCACGCGATCGTCGTTGATGACCCGCAGGGATCGAAAGCTCATCTGTTCGGGATCGTAGTAGTCACCGAACGAGAACGTGTGGTGCGAGTCGAGCCAGCCATGATTGGCGTGGCCCCGGTCGTCGGCTTTGCGAACCTTCATCATGGCGATCGTCCTTCCGCGAGGGGGGTCTACCGCGAAGCCGTCGATCTCGCGAGCGGCGGCCGTCGATGGGCCCGACCTGCGGGGAGTTGCCGATGCCTGACGCTGTGGTAGATGGGAACTTTCCCATCGGCGCCGCTGGGCTCACAATGTTGGCGGCGACGGTAGCCTGGCTTGCGCACGAGATGACTCACTTACACGCCTGTCATGACTGTGATGCGGTTCAGAAGGTGGCCGACCTGCGGCGAGGTGCCCGTGCCCGCTGCTTTCGGTGCGGCGCGGTTCTGGTCCGGCAGCCCCCAGGGGGGCCGACCAACGCCCTGGCCTGGTCACTGGCCGCTGCCTGCTTTTTCATCCTCTCGCACGTTTTTCCCGTCGTCGCTTTCGAGATGCCCGGTGGCGTCCGCGAGCTGACCATCATCGCGGGCATGGCGGAGCTGGGAGATGGGCAGATGGTGATCGTCACAGTGGCGCTGGTCTTCTCGACGTTGATCGTCCCGCTTCTGCAGCTGACCGCGTTGCTTTCCGTGCTCTGGCCGATCGAGAGCGGTCGCGCTCCACACTCTGTCGGCACCGCCATCCGCGCGCTTTTTCATCTGGCGCCCTGGGGCATGGTCGAGATCTTCCTGCTCGCGGTGCTGGTCTCGGCGGTCAAGCTGCAGTCGGACGGCGACATCTACCCGCGCGTCGGGATCGTGCTGGTGGTGGCCTTCGTTTTCACCATGTCGGCCGCGCTGGCTGCCTTCGAGCCCCGCCAGATCTGGTCGCGGCTGGAGCCTTCGTCGTGATTGCGACCAACGCCCTCGCGCTTGGGCTCAAGACCTGCTTGCCGTGCGGCAAGCTCTTGCCCGCGGCGCCGCTGCAATCGCGGTGCGGTCGCTGTGGCGCGCTGGTCTCCGCGCGACGGCCGGGCAGCCTGGAACGGACCACGGCGCTGACCATCGCGGCGGTCCTGCTTTACATCCCCGCCAACGTCTTGCCCATCATGATCACGACGTCGCTCACGGGCGTCGAGGTCGATACCATCCTCAGTGGCATCTTCTCGCTCATCGACCAGGGGTTCTGGCCGCTGGCGCTGATCGTCTTCGTGGCCAGCTTTGCGGTTCCCCTGCTGAAGCTGGGTGCGCTCGGCGTGCTGCTCTGGACCACCTGGCGCCGCTCGACCTGGCGCCCGAGGCTTCGCACCCGGATCTACCGCGGAATCGAAATCGTCGGCCGCTGGTCGATGCTGGACGTCTACGCGATGGCGGTTCTCGTGGCACTGGTCGAGTTCGGCGCCTTCGCGCGGGTCGAGCCAGGCGCGGGCGTCCTGCCCTTCGGTGCGGTCGTGGTGGCGACGATGTTCGCGACCCGAGCCTTCGATCCACGGCTGATGTGGGACGCTTTCGCACCAGCGGCTGGGTCATCGATGCCCGCTTCGCAGGAGACAGTCGGATGAATGACGAGATCACGCGGGTGACGCCGACTGACGGGCGGCCACATATCGATGTCTCGGAGGCGCAAAGCGATCCCCCCCGCCGCCGCCCGCAGGCGATCTGGATCGTTCCAGCAGTGGCGTTGTTGGCCGGCCTCTGGCTGGGTGTACGGGCGATCATCGAACGTGGCACCTCCATCGAGATCACCTTTCGCAGCGCCGAGGGGCTCGAGGAAGGTCGCACGCGCATCAAGTACAAGGACGTCGACATCGGGCAGGTGACGTCGCTGCGTTTGTCGGAGGACCGCACTCACGTGGTGGTCGGCGCCGACCTCAAGAAACAGGCCGCCGGCATGCTGGTCGACGATACGAAATTCTTCATCGTTCGTCCTCGCATTGGCGCGCGCGGCGTCTCCGGCGTAGGAACTCTGCTGGCGGGAGCCCATATCGGCCTCGACATCGGCAAGGCCAAGACCGAACGGCTGCAGTTCGAGGGGCTCGAGAGCCCGCCGGCGATCTCGAGCGACATGGCGGGGCGTCGTTTCACGATGAAGGCCGACAACCTCTCGTCGCTGGATGTCGGATCGCCGGTCTACTCGCACCGGGTGACGGTGGGGCAGATCGTTGCGTTTCGTCTGGATCCCGGCGGCAAGGGCGTTGAATTGACCATTTTCGTGAATGCCCCTCACGACGAGAGCGTTCGCAAGGGGACGCGGTTTTGGCAGTCCTCCGGGGTCGAGGTCGCGCTCGATTCCGGCGGGGTGAAAATCAACACCGAATCGCTCACCAGCATGCTCGTCGGCGCCATCGCCTTCGACACTCCTGGCCGTCCGCAGTCGAGCCCCCTGGCGCCCGAGGGCACGGTTTTCGAGCTGCACGACGATCGGGTCAGAGCGATGCGCCAGCCGGATTCCTCGAGCGAGGAATACCTGCTGGTCTTCCGTCAGTCGGTTCGCGGCCTGACCGAAGGCGCTGTGGTGGATTTCCGCGGCCTCACCATCGGCGAGGTGACCCGCATCGGTGTCGAGATGGAGGCGCCGGATCGGCCGCCTTTCATGAAGGTCGCACTTCGTCTGTATCCCGAGCGGCTGCGGACCCTGAATGGCGAGGCGACCTTCTCGGAGTCGGCGCCTCCCCGGGCCCTCGATGGACTGGTGGCACGCGGCTTCCGGGCGCAATTGCGCTCGGGCAACCTACTCACCGGGCAACTCTTCGTGGCCCTAGACTTCTTTCCCAACGCGCCCAAGGCAAAACTCGACTGGAATCAGAAGCCGCTCGAGCTACCGACCGTGCCGGGAGCTCTCGACGAGCTTCAGAGCTCGCTCGCGACCTTCGCCAACAAGCTTGGCCAGCTACCGCTCGACGACATCGCCAAGGATCTGCGTGGAACGCTACAGCGCCTCGAGCAGACGCTGGTCAGCCTCGACAAGCTGACCAAGACCCTCGATGGTGAGCTAGCGGTCGAGGCGCGCAACGTGCTGAAGGACGCCCGCCGCCTGCTGGCCACCGAGGGCTCGATGCAAAAGGACGTGAGAGAGACTTTCCGCGAGCTGTCAGGCGCCGCGGCCGCGGTGAAGACCCTGGTCGACTACCTGGAACGCCACCCCGACGCGCTTTTGCGCGGCAAACGAGACTGAGCATGAAGCCGACCCCACCGAATGTTTTCCCACTGGCCCGCTTCTTCGGAATCCGCCTGGGTCTCCTCGCCGTTGTCGGCCTGGGAGCTTGCGGCACGAGCCCGCCGCTTCACTTCTATACCCTCGAGCCGATCCACACGGACGGCGCGATCACCGCCACCGCCAACACGGTGGTCGAGGTGGGAGCGGTCGATGTTCCCGAGATCATCGACCGGCCGCAGATGGTCACCTACAAGTCGGCGACCGAGGTGGAGCTCGTCGAGCAGCACCGATGGGCCGAACCGCTCAAGCGGGCGATTCCCCGGTTGGTGGCGCTCGAGCTCGTGCGCCGCAAAACCGTGCGCGCCAACGCGCATACAGCCGGCGCGCCCCCGG